>JASLLM010000072.1 GCA_030747035.1 Alphaproteobacteria bacterium
CGCCCGGTCTTCAACCAAGAAGGGGAAGATTTCGATGGTAAGTAGATCAAAAATCTTGGGCGCCCTGACCGCCGGCATTTTTGCCACCGGTTTGGCGGCCACCGCGACGGATGTCGCGGCCAAGGACATCGTCCTAAACATGGCAGGTCCGGACTGGGGTCCGACTCGCTTTTTGCAGGAAAAATTCAACAAGACCTACAAGGCCAAGTCCGGCAACAACGTCAAGCTGGTGTTCGATTTTATCCCTTGGCCCAGCTTCTATGACCGTGTGGCGGCATCGCTGACGTCGGGCGAAAAGAAGTACCAGATGGTGGTCTCCGACAGCCAATGGATCGGCACCTTCATCGAGGGCGGCCATTTCCTGAAGCTGAACAAGTATATTGACGCCGATCCCGAGTTGCAGGCGATCATGAAGGATACCCATCCGGCCTTCGTCGAGGCTTATGCGACCTATCCGCACAAGTCCAAGAACTACTACGGCTTTCCGCAGTTCCCGGACACCAAGATGACCTGGTTCCGCAAGGACCTGTTCTGCCACGAAGGCGAGAGGGCTACGTTCAAGAAGAAGTACGGCGCCACCCTGCCGTGCTCCTACGCGGAATGGAAAGACACCGATTGGAAGACCTGGGCCGCTGTCGGCGAGTTCTTCCGCCGGGCCAAGGGCGCCAAGCTGGGTGACGGCGTGGCCGAGAACGACTTCTACGGCATCGCTTATCAGGCCGGTAAGGGCCTGGACTTCTCCTCCATGCAGATCAATGCCTTCATCTGGCAGCATGGCGGCAGCATCTGGGATGAAGCCAACCAGCCCAAGGCCCAGGCCATCGGCGTGGTGAATTCCGATGCTTCCGTCAAGGGCTTCCAGCATCATCTCGATCTGCTGAAGCTGTCGCCGCCGGTGACCACCCGGATGCTCCCGCCAATCATCGTTATCATTCCGATCTTTCTGATGTTCCGCCTGACCGGCCTCTCGGGCAGCTACATCGGCGTCATACTGCTCTATGCCGCGTTCAACCTGCCGTTCTCCATCTGGATGATAAAGAGTTTCTTCGACGAACTTTCGGCGGACGTGGAAGACGCCGCCCGCCTTGACGGCAGCTCAGAACGCGGTGTGTTCTTCCGGATTTGTCTCCCACAGCTCAAGGCCGGCTTGGCGGCCACCGCCGTTTTCGCCCTGATCCTGACCTGGAACGAATTCCTCTTCGCTCTGCTGCTGACCGGTTCGGACACCCGCACGGTGCCGGTCGCCATGGCCCGCACCATCGGCGGCGAACTGGGCGTGGATTGGGGCCTGTTGGCGGCCATCATAACGCTGTTCCTGATCCCGGTGTTTGCCGTGACCTACCTGTTGCAGAACCATCTGCTGCGCGGCGTCACTTTCGGCACCATCAAAAAATAGAGGCTGGAGATATGTCGACCATTCAAACCAGCGATCTGACCAAGCGTTTCGGCGAGCTGGCGGCAGTCGATGGCGTCGATCTGGACGTTGCCGCCGGCGAAGTGCTGTGCCTGCTGGGCCCGTCCGGCTGTGGCAAGACCACCACCTTGCGCATGATCGCGGGGCTGGAGACGGTGACCGGGGGCGAGGTCCGCATCGCCGGCAAAAGGGTCAACGAACTCTCGCCGGCGGCCCGGGACATCGCCATGGTGTTCCAGTTCTATGCCCTCTATCCCAGCCTGAGCGTGGCCGAGAACCTGGCCTTTCCCCTGCAGGCGGAAAACATGAGCAAGGCCGAGATCGAAAACCGCGTAGAAGAGGTCGCGGGCAAGCTGGAACTGGGCGATGTCCTCCACCGCCGGCCCGGCGTTCTGGCCGAGGGTGAGAAACAGCGGGTCGCCGTGGCCCGGGCCATCGTCCGCGATCCCAACTGTTTCCTGTTCGATGAACCCCTCAGCCGCCTGGATGTGGAACTGCGCATGGCCATGCGCGGCCAGATCAAGGAGATCCTTTCGGAACTGTCCAAGGCCACGGTGATCGTCACCCATGATCAGTTGGAAGCCCTCACCATGGCCGATCGCATCGCCGTGATGCGCGACGGCCGGATCGAACAGATCGCCACGCCCCATGACATTTTCGCCCATCCCAGGAATGTCTTCGTTGCCGGCTTTATCGGTACGCCGCAGATGAACTTGATGCAGGGAAAACTCTTGCAATTGAACGGGCGGGCCAGCTTCAACCTGGCCGGCCAGGAAGTCTCTCTGGACCTGACCGGCGGGGCCGGGCAACTGCGCCCCGGCGACAGCTACACCGTGGGCATCCGGCCGCGCGGGCTGGAACCGTTGTCCGAGGCCGCGCCCGGATCATTGGCTGCGACCGTGGATCTGGTGGAGCCCATGGGGGCGGAGACCCTGCTGCATCTGCGGGCCGACGGCCAGGATATCCGCGTCGTGCTGGACCGCCATAACGTGGTGCATGAAGGCGAGCGCCTGCACCTGGCCCTGGCGCGGGACAAATTGCATCTGTTTGGCCAGGACGGCGGGCGGATCGAAGCATGAGCCAGCAAACACAAAATGCCGAAACACCGGTGGGCATGACCCCGCGTCAGGCCCGCCGGGTGGAATTCTCCATTATCGGGCTCTGCGTGGTTGCCCTGGTGCTGATCTTTCAGCCCTATTCGCTGACCCTGTTCTCCATTGGCGCTGGCCTGGTGGTGCTGGGCGGCCTGGCTTTTAACCTGGTGCCTCTGTGCCGTCCCGGCGTCAGCGTGCGCGCCCTGGTCAAGGCCGGCATCATCGTCCTCGTCATCCTTGCCGTCGTGATCGCCCTGGCCATCGGTTCCGCCAAACTCTACGCCATCTATCTCACCGCCTAACCACCCTATTTCGGTGACAGTTTACTTAACTCGAGAAAGTTAAGTAAACTGTCACCGAAATTTGCCTGATCGGCGCCGCTGTGCCAGTCTTCGTGGTGACTGGAGCGTGGATTACGCAGGCGAGGGAAGAATGGCGAATTTCTTACTTATTCATGGCTCGTTTCAGGGTAGCTGGATCTGGCAGCCCAGCACCAAATTGTTGCGGGATGCCGGACACACGGTGCATGCGCCGACCATGGACGGCTGTGCCGAACGGCGCCATAACCTGCTTGGCGGCATCACCGCGACCACCATGGCACGGGAGCTGGCTGATTTGCTGTTCTATGAGGATCTGGACGATGTCATTCTGGCGGCCACCTCGTCGGGCGGCATTGTCATGTCGAAGGTGGCTGAGATGGCACCGGAGAAAATCAAACGCCTGGTCTATATCGATGCCCTGGCACCGCAGCCTGGCGAGACGGTCAAGGACATCGTCATCGTGGCGCCGGGCCAGCCGCCCAACGAGGAAACCGAATTCGCCGCCGGCCCAAACTGCCAGGGCCTGGCCGACCGCCTGTTCGCCGATCTGGAACCGGAACTGAAGGAATGGGCCCTGGACCGGGCCACTCTGCACCCGAAAGCCGCCTCGGCGGCGGATCTGGACAAGTTCTGGGCCCAATCATGGCCGGCCACGGTGGTCTACTGCAGCGGCAGTGTCAATCCGTCCGAGGCGCACCAGCGGCGCACGGCGGACAAGCTGAACGCCGATTGGATCGAAATGGAGGCAGGCCACTACCCCATGCTGAGCCACCCGGACCAGATGACCCGCCTGCTGTTGGACGAAGCGGCTAAATAGCTACTCCGCCGCGTCGGCCGCCCCAGAAGCAGATGTTGCGTCCAGCCATTCGGGCCTGTCACCGCCCAGCACCGGCGTGGGCCGGGTCCAGTGGGGTGCTGTCTCGGACAGTTTCAACACCGGGCCCACGTGGCGCAGGGGACCTTCCGCCGTCTGCGAGTCGACATGTATCGCCGCCAGTTCCGCCGCCGATAGATCCTTGCCCGGTTCCACCGCAGCCGTCTTACCCTGTTGGTGGATGAACATGCCGGAGCGGCAGAGCGAGACCCGGACGTGATAGCTGCCGCCTTCCCGCGCGCGGCGGGCCAGGGCCAGCAGCACGCCGTAGGCGCCCAGGTAGCCGGTGGTGTAGTCGCAGGCCGCCGCCGGTAACAGGGATGGCCGGTCAAGGCCTTCGGTGCCGCCATCGTGGGCGATGCCGGTCATGGTCTGGGCCACCTGCTCCCAGCCGGCGCGGTGGCTGAACGGGCCGTCGGCGCCATAGCAGCTGATGGACAAATAGACGATGCCGGGGCGGACCTCCGCCAACTCCTCCGGGCTGAAGCCCAGGCCCTGCAACATGCCGGGGCGGTAGCCCTGGGAGAACACGTCAGCCTCCCTGACCAGCGCCTTCAATTGCGCGGCGTCATCCGTTTCCTTCAGATTTAGGAAACAACTGCGCTTGCCATGGCTGGTGTCCATGACGTGTTCCTTGATCTGGGGCAGGTGTTCCGCCGTCACCATCAGAACATCGGCGCCATGCTCGGCCAGGGTTCGGGCTGCGACGGGGCCGGCCAGAATACGCGTCAGATCAAGGGCGCGGATGCCGCTAAGGGGGCGGTCGCCCTGGGGGAAGGGTTCGGGGTCGCTGTCACCGATCTTGAAGATCTCGACAATCGGTTTCTCCGCCAAAACCTGGCCATGGGGGCTCGCCAGCCATTCTTCGTTGGAGCGCACCATGCCGCCGCAGGTCCGCGCCTCGTCAATCGCCGCTTCCAGGTCCAGGGCGTCCCACTTCGCCACCGCCGCTGCGACCGAGGCGGCGTTGGGTTCACAGCCCAGCAGTTCCAGGTTCTTCTTCTGCAAATGCGGCAGGCCGAAATGGGGCAGCACCCAGCGACCGTCCTTGGTCGGCCAGGGCTGGGTGATCTCGATCATCTTTTCATGCATTTTGTTGACAACGCGCTGGTAATTGCCGTCGGCATCGGGCTTTTCCATATAGATGGAGCTGCGCAGGGTCGCCGCCGCCCGCCGGACGTCGATCTCTACCTTCTGCCGCCGCCCGGTCTTCAAGGCCCAGATGTCGGATACCGCAACACCGATGCCGGCCAGGACCGAGGCGCAGTTTTCGGAAATCTTGAAACGGGTGGAAAACACCGGGTCCGCGCCCGTGATCGTGACCTCGCCGGCTTCGGGCATGCCCTGATCCCGGATTTCCATGACTTCTTCAAATGATGTCTTCACGTCCAATTCCTTTCAGGACTTCCGCCCATATAGTGACAGCTCCACCGCCTCGAACTCCACCTCGTCGCTAAACGCCTCATCCTCCATGAAAGCGGCCGTGGCGTTCTTGGAGCGCAGCATCTTACCTTCGGGGCCCCGGGGCAGGTCATCGGTGGGGCCGTATTCGGCTTCCAGCTTGGCGACGTCTTCCTGGTTCAGCTTGGTTAACCTGCACGGTGCACCCTTCATATGGGGCACGCCCTGCTCCAGGTCGATCAAATCCGGGTCCTCATCCTCCGTGATCAAGGCATCGGCAAAGGACCACATACCGGACATATTCTCCAGGCCCGGCCTGGATTCAGGCTTCCACCAGCCGTGCGGCACCCGCACCAGACCCTTGGGCATGGACGTGCGGACGAAAGCCCGGCCCAGCATGGCGCCGGTCATGGTCTCTACCCGGGCCCAATCGCCCTCGCCCAGGCCAAGTTCAAGGGCATCATCGGGACTGACAAAAAGCGTCGGGTCCTGGGCCCGGCGACGCAGCTCCGGCACATGGCGGTGGCCGGTGCGGTAATATTCATCATCGGGCAGGCCGATGAACATGGCCATGGGATAGTCCCCATCCGGCGCGGCGGCCTCCCGGTAATAGGGCAGCGGATCAAAACCCAGATCGTCCAGCACGGAAGACGACAGCTCGACCTTGCCCGAGGGCGTGGCGAAGCCGTTTTGCAGATACTTTTTCTCCGGGTTGTCCATTCTGGGCAGGCGCTTTGAGGCGATCGTTTCGGCCCAGGTGGTATTGCCCGGCTCCAGACGGTAATCGAACAGCTCCTCCGCCGTGGCCCAGGGGAAATGGTTGCCCAGGCCCATGCGCTTGGCCAGCTCGTGCCAGAAATAGACGAAGCTTTTGCATTCGCCGGGCGGCTGCATGGCCTGTTCCGAGATCCCGGCCATCATTGAGGGACGCTCCAGCCAGGCATCGCCGGGCAGGACGTAATCGGCCAGTTGCGCCGTCGGCGTCAGGGTATGTTCGTAGGCGACGATCAGGTCCTGGTTCATCAGACCGTCATGAATGCGCTGGGTGTTGGCGAACGACATGTGGGTGTTGTTGGCCAGGGCGAAGAAGGCCTTGATGGGATAGGGATCGCCCGTCGCCATGGCGCGGAACACCGACAGGGGATGCGCCATGTAGCAGCCGGAAATCAGATTGGTGAAACGATGGCCCCAGACCCGCTCGGTGGCATCGGCCAGAGGCGCCATGCCGCGATGGGTGAAGACGGGAAACTCATCGGCGCCCAGCTGTTTGGCCTTTTGCCCGTCCGACAGTTCCCCGTGCAGTTCGATCTCGGATTCAGAGCGGATGCCGGGATTGAAGCCGGTAAACATCTCGCCGCCCTTGACGTCGAGATTGCCCGTCAAGGCGCGGAGGGCGCACTGCAGACGGATGGCGGAGGTTGACGAGACCTGTTGGTCGGTGATCGGCGACCAGGGGATCACGGCGGGTGAAGATTGCGCATACATCCGCGCCGCTTCCCGGATCAGTTCCGGCGCAACGCCTGTGATTTGAGCCACACGATCAAGGGTGTAATCGCGCACCCGGGCGGCAAATTCATCAAAGCCCACGGTCCAGTCGCGCACGAAATCCTTGTCGTAAAGCTCTTCTTCCAAAATGACGTTGAGCCAGCCCAGGGTCATGGCCGCATCCGTGCCGGCCCGCAGGGGAAGCCAGATATCGGCGGCTTCGGCATTACCGCTTTTGCGTGGGTCCAGCACGATCAGCTTGGCGCCGTTGGCTTGTGCCATACGGATGGATTTGTATTCCAGGGTCCAGCTATGACGGCGCGGGTCATGGCCGAACAACACGATGCATTTGGAATTGAGGATGTCGCCGCGCGGATACCAGCCATAGACCATGCGGTTGACCGCGGCCGTGTTGCCCATGCAATAAGCCACGCCGGAGATATAGTTGGGCGTGCCCAACAGGTTCATGAAGCGGCGGGAGAGGCCGTTGTCCAGACCCAGGTTGGCGTTGGAGGCGGAGACGGCGAGCGCTTCCGGACCGTATTGATCGACAACTTTTTGCAGGCGGGCGGCAATATCGTCCATGGCCTCGTCCCAGCCGACCTGCTGCCATTGACCATCCCCGCGCTTGCCCACGCGCTTCAGGGGATGCATCAGCCGGTCGGGATGGGCGAAGGATTTCGGCGCATAGGCCCCTTTCATGCAGATGACGTCCTTGAAGAAGGGGTGTTCCCGCGTGGTGACCTTGACCACCCGGCCATCGGCCACCTTGGCGGCCAGTGGGCAGAAGCCATCGCAACTGCTGCACACCACCGATTTCAGTTCTTCGGATTGTCCAATCTGCTCGTTCATCCATCCGCTCCCGCAATTTGCGCCACTTGCATGCCTGTAAAATCGCACGCTGTCAAAACCGGCGCGCCGGTTTTTCGCGCACTTTGCCGTGCGCACCATTAAGTGTAATTTTAGATTCGGCTGCGAATTTATATCCATCGCGAGCTTAGCGTACGAAATGGATTTTGAAAGGCGGCGGGCGTGATGCGCTCCAAAACACAACAAGGGCTGCTCCGCTTCCTCTCGCTGGTGGTTGATTCAATACGTGATCTGGCGCCGATCGTCATCGTAGTCGCCTTTTTTCAACTCGCCGTACTGCAACAGCCAATTCCCAATATCGGCGGCATCCTGACCGGTCTGCTGTTCGTCCTGGCTGGCCTGACCCTTTTTATTCAAGGCCTGGAAATGGGCCTGTTCCCCATCGGTGAGGCCATGGCCAATGCCCTTGCACGCAAGGGCAGCCTGTTCTGGCTGCTGGCATTTGCTTTCGCGCTTGGTTTCGGCACGACAGCGGCGGAGCCGGCGCTGATCGCCGTGGTGGCGGAGGCCGCCAAGGTCGCCGCCGCCGCCGGTGTCGTGGAACAAACCGCCGCCGCCCAGGCTGACTATGCCTTTTATCTGCGGGGCACCGTGGCGTTCTCGGTTGGCGCCGCATTGGTCCTTGGTGTGTTCCGTATACTGAAGGGCTGGCCGATCCAGTATCTGATCATCGGCGGCTATCTCTGCGTCGTGGCGCTGACCTTTTTTGCGCCGGAGAACATTATCGGCATCGCCTATGATTCAGGCGGCGTCACCACCTCGACCATTACCGTGCCCCTGGTCACCGCCCTGGGTGTCGGCCTGGCCACCACGATCCGCGGACGCAATCCCATGATCGACGGTTTCGGCCTGATCGCCTTTGCCTCCCTGTCGCCAATGATCTTTGTCATGCTGTTCGGCATGCTGTGGTCGGCGTTGAGTTAAGAGACGGTGATGGAAATCCTCAGCCATCTGTTCTGGACCGCCCTGGCCGCCGGCCGAGATGTGCTGCCCATCGCCGTTGTCCTGTTTGGATTTCAGTTTCTGGTGATCCGAAAACCGCTGGCGCATCTACGCACCATCATCATCGGCTTCGTCTATGTGGTCATCGGTCTGACTTTTTTTCTGGTCGGTCTGGAACAGGCCCTGTTCCCGCTGGGTGAATTGATGGCCAAGCAGCTGACCGATCCGGTCTTTATCCACGGCGCCGGCGCGGCCGGTGCAATTGCCGAGGCCGTGCGCTGGCAGGATTACTATTGGGTCTATCTGTTCGCCGCCGCCGTCGGCTTCGCCGCCACCATCGCCGAGCCCTCATTGATTGCGGTCGCCATCAAGGCCAATCAGGTTTCCGGCGGCGCGGTCGGCATCTGGGGCCTGCGCATCGCGGTCGCGATCGGCGTCGCGGTCGGCGTGTCCCTGGGCACATTCCGTATCGTCACCGGCACGCCGTTGCATTATTACATTGCCGCCGGTTATGTCATCGTGATCATCCAGACCATGCGAGCCAACCGGGCAATAATACCGTTGGCTTACGATTCGGGCGGGGTGACCACATCCACCGTCACTGTACCCCTGGTGACGGCGTTGGGTCTTGGCCTGGCGACCACCATATCGGGCCGCAGCCCATTGCTGGACGGCTTTGGCCTGATCGCCTTTGCCTCGCTATTCCCGATGATCACCGTCATGGGGTATGCACAATTCGGCGAATGGTTGCGCAATCGCCGCCGCAGGAAGGAAGAAGCCAAAGAAGTTTAAGCTGATCGTGGCCCTGGTTGATGACAACCATACGGACACCATACTGGAGGCGGCGCGGGATGCGGGCGCCACCGGCTCTACCGTGATCACTTCGGCCCGCGGCGAAGGCCTGGTGCCGGAGAAAACCTTCCTTGGCCTGAACCTTTCGGGCCAGCGGGATCTGATCCTGTTTCTGGTGGCGGAACAATTGGCCCGCGATATTCTGGAGGAAATCGCGATTGCTGGAAAATTCAACGAGGAGCACGGCGCCGGCATTGCCTTCCAGGTGGAAATCGAAGATGCCGTGGGCCTGAAAACACAACTGAAAACCCTATCACACGAAATCGAGGATCAATTATGAAGTCGATCCCCCATATCAAAGTCGGTGAGGTCATGCGCACAGAAGTACACACCATCGATCCCATGACCCCTGTGCGTGACGCCATGCGCGTCATGGCCGAGCATGGCGTTAGCTCCCTGGTGATCGAGCGTCGCGACGAACAGGATGAACTCGGCCTTGTCGTGGTCTCGGATATCGCCACCAAGGTCATCGCCTTGAACCATTCGCCCGACCGGGTCGATGTCTACGAGATCATGTCGAAACCGGCGCTGACCCTGGATATCGCCATGGATATCCGTTATGCGGTGCGCCTGTTGGGCAACTTTGGTCTGTCACGCGGCCTGGTGGTTGATCATGACCGCAAGCTGGTCGGTATCGTCAGCATGCGCGACATGGTGCTGGCCTATGTGGAGCACGAGGCGAAGACGGTCGAAGCCTGACCCGCGGCTATCCGGCAAGACCCGGCATGCTTACGTATCCGGGCAATGCTTCGATCCTCTTGAACCAGGCGGCAAGGGCCTTGTACGGCGCCAGCGATATTTCCCCCGCCTCCGCCAGGGCACTGTAGGGATAACAGGCGATGTCGGCGATCGTGGGCCGGTCCAGAGCCAGTCAGTCGTGGTCCGACAGCCGCGCATCCAAATGCGCCAGGGCGCCCTGGGCGGTAGCCTGACAGCGGGCCAGATCCACATCCCGGTTGAACAACAGGAAGGCCCGGGCCAGGGCGGGCCCATTCCAGATCTCGTTGACCGCGAAGGACAGCCATTGCTGTACCAGGGCCTCGCCGGCGGCATCGCTGGGCAGCCAGTCATCGCCGCCAAACTTGCGCGCCAGATAGACCAGGATGGCCTGGGAGTCATAGATCACCACATCGCCGTCTTCGATCACCGGCACGGTACCAAGGGGATTGCGCGCCAGATGCTCCGGCGTCTTGTGATCCAGATCGGGCAGACTGATCGGAACGACCTCGTGCGCCACCTCCAACATCGACAGCAGCATGCGGACTTTATGGCAGTTTCCCGATAGGGCGGCATCGTAGAGCTTCATCATCGCAATGGACCTTCGCTATAATCACGGCAGCATGCGTACAAGAATAGGGGCAGGAAGATGACAATGAAACAGTGGCAGATCACCGATGAATGGAGCTTCGATGGACTAAAGCTGGTTGACACGCCACGGCCCGAACCTGGACCCGGCGAGGTCTTGTTGAAAATGAAGGCTGTCTCCCTGAACTACCGTGACTTTCTGATGATCGGCCGCGGCTATGGCAAGATGTCGGGCGACCTGTCCCTGGTGCCGCTGTCCGACGGCGTCGGCGAGGTGGTCGCGCTTGGCGACGGCGTCGAAGGCATCGCCCTGGGATCCCGGCGCCTGCCCTGTTTCATCCGGGACTGGTTCGATGGCGATTCTGGACCCGTCGCCTTCAACAGCGCCCTGGGCGGGCCCTTGGATGGCACGGCACGGGAATATATGTGCACGCCGGTCGCCAGTTCAGTGCCGGTGCCTGAACATTTCTCGGATGTGGAGGCCGCCACCCTGTGCTGCGCCGCGATCACCGCCTGGAACGCCCTGGCGGAGATGCCCAAGACGGCCCAAAACGGCGGTACGGTGGTGACCCTGGGAACGGGAGGTGTCTCGTTGTTCGCACTGCAGCTTGCCAAGGCCCAGGGCGCGCGGGTCATCGCGACATCATCCAGCGATGAAAAACTCGAGCGGCTGAAAACTCTTGGCGCCGATGATACCATCAACTACCGCGACGTGCCGGACTGGGGCAAAGCGGTCTTGGGGCTGACGGACGGCCGGGGCGCCGATCTGGTGGTGGAGGTCGGCGGCGCCGACACGATCGGCCAATCCATGCGGGCAACGCGGGCGGACGGCACCATTTCGCTGGTCGGCAATGTCGCCGGCTCCATCGCCGAGGTGAACCTGCCCCTGGTCTTCATGTTCCGCAAGCGGATGATTGGCATCTCAACGGGCAGCGTCGCCGATTTTCATGCCATGATGACCTATCTGGACGGCAAGACGAATTTTCACCCGGCCCTGGACGGCCATATTTATGATTTTGACGGTTTGAGCGACGCGCTGCAGGCCCTGCCCAAGGGCGAACATTTCGGCAAGATAGCGGTGCGCGTGGCCTAGCCCGGCAAGCCGGCTAAAGCTTCGTCGGGTTGGGCGCATCCCCATAGACGATCAGGGGATCGAAGACCTTTTCCGTCTCTTCGAAGCGCAGGCGCGGTGCGTCACCGTCGGTACGCGGGCCCAAGGGAACTGATCGGTAGAAGCAGGAGCGGTAGCCCACGTGGCACGATGCACCGCCTGCTACATCAACCCGCAGCCAGACCGAATCCTGGTCATCATCGATGCGCATTTCCACGACCTTTTGTACCAGGCCCGAGGTCGCCCCCTTATGCCAAAGCACCTTGCGGCTGCGGCTGTAATAATGGGCCTCGCCGGTTTCGATGGTCAGGCGCAGGGCTTCATCGTTCATATAGCCGTGCATCAGCATCTCGCCGCTGACGGCATCGGAAGTGACAACGGGCAGCAGGCCGTCGGCGTCGAATTTTGGCGCCAGCTCGAAGCCTTCCTCGACCTGTTCAACGCTTTGCCGTGCCGCGAAGCGCATTGGCGTTGCGGCGGATTTCGTTTCCGTCATGGCGACAATTCCCAGTCGGTATTACCGGTCAGTATTACCGGTTAATGTTCTGGGCGCCTCAATAATGCCTGACCAGCTATCTGGCAACCGGCTATCGCCGGGATCTACCGGGGATGCAAATCAATCGGCCTGTTATCTGCCCTGGAATACGGGCTTGCGTTTTTCCAGAAAAGCCTTGGCCGCTTCCGTGTTGTCCTCGGTCATGCCACAGCGGCTGTGCCTGTCCGCTTCGTGGTCCATCGCCTCGGACATGCTGAGTTTGGTGGCATCGTTCAGGTTCTGCTTGATGTAGCGCAGGGCAATGGGCGCGGAATCGGCCATCTGCTGAGCCTTGCCGCGGACATGAGCCATCAGATCCTCGTCCGGCACGGCCTCCGACACGACGCCGAAACGCTCCGCATCGGCGGCGGTGAAGCGGTCCGAGAGCAAATACAATTCCCGCGCCTTGGCGGTGCCGACGATCTGGGTCAGGCTGAAGGTACCGCCGAAATCGCCAGACAGGCCGGCATTCAGAAACGCGCTGGAGAATTTTGCCGATTGCGCCGCATAGCGCAGATCACAGGCCAGGGCCCAGGAAAAGCCGGCCCCGGCACAGGCGCCATTGATGGCCGCGATCGATACGAAGTTGCTTTCCCGCAGCAAATGCGAGGTGCGCATGGAATGGCGCAGGTCGGCGATGCGGCTTTCGACCGGGCGTTCTTCCTTGAATTCACCGTCCGCGAAACCGGCCAGATCGCCGCCGGCGCAAAAGCCGCGGCCGGCGCCGGTCAGGATCAGCACTCGTATGGCCGGGTCCGAGGCCGCCCGTTCCAAGGTATCGACCATGGTGGCGATCAATTCCTTGTTCATGGCGTTCAGGCGGTCGGGGCGGTTCAGGGTGATGGTGGCAATGGCGCCATCGACCTCATAAAGCACAGTCTCGCTCATGGCTGGGTTCTCCTATTCATTGAAATCATTATGGTTTCTTATTGATATGGCCCTGGGCCAGAAGTATTTCCTCTACCAGATGAACCAGAATATGGCCCAGCATGATATGGCTTTCCTGGATCCGGTTGGTGTCATCACTGGGCACCACGATCGCCTGATCGCAATGCGCCAGGGCGCCACCACCGTCCCCGCCCAGAAAACCCAGACGCAGAAGGCCCTGGTTCTTGGCAACGTCCAGGGCCGCCAGAACATTGGCGGAATTGCCCGAGGTCGTGATCGCCAGCAAGACATCACCCCGCCGGCCCAAGGCCTGCAGGGGCCGGGCGAAGATCTGCTCATAGCCATAATCATTGGCGCAGGCGGTCAGGGTGGAGCTGTCCGTGATCAACGACATGGCCGGCAAAGCCTCCCGGTTCAACGATGAGCGCAGGCGGACCAGGAATTCCCCCGCCAGATGCTGTGCGTCCCCCGCCGAACCGCCGTTACCGCAAAGCAGAACCTTGCCGCCGCCGGCAATGGCGGCCGCGACTGCCTCGGCCATGGCGGAAAGCCGCGTACCAATGTCGTCCGCCAGCATGCGTTCCTTGACGGCAACGGATTGATTGACCAAGGCCGTTGCCTGATCCGACAAGTTTCCCGCGTTCATCAATCCGTTCCATCCATCAAACGCTTTTCCCAGGCCAGGGCGCTGGCGGCAATGACCTTCAGGTCATCATGTTTCGGTTGCCAATTCAGAGTTTGCCGAATTCGGCTGGTCTCGGCAACCAAGCTGGCCGCATCGCCCTGCCGGCGCGGTCCCGGCCGCCGCAACATGGGTCCGGCACCCAGCATCTCAGCCGCCGCCTGGTCCACCACATCAAGCACCTGGGTCACTGAATAGCCGTGGCCATAGCCGCAGTTCATGGTGACGGTCCCGGCATTTTCCTGCAGGTGATTCAGAACCGCCACATGCGCCCAGGCCAGGTCGGTGACATGGATATAGTCCCGCACGCAGGTGCCGTCGGGCGTGGCATAATCATCGCCAAAGACATCGATATGCGGCTGTATCCCCAAAACCGTCTGACAGGCACGCTTGATCAGATGGCTCGTCACCTTGGAATATTGCCCTGAGCGGCCGGCGCCGTCCGCCCCCGCCACGTTGAAATAACGCAGCACCGCAACCCGCAGACCGGTGGCGGCGGCGACGTCGCGCAGCATCCATTCAGTCATCAATTTGCTGCGGCCATAGGGGTTGGCCGGGGCCAGGACGGCGTCTTCGGCCAGGGGCCGCTGCCCCGCGCCGTCACCGTCATAAACGGCAGCGGTAGACGAAAAAACAAAGCGTTCGATGCCGCTATCCAGACAGGCGCGCAGCAGTTGCGCGCTGCGGACCACATTGTTCTGATAATAGTCCAGCGGCTTTTCCACCGATTCAGGCACGATGATGGAGCCGGCGAAATGCATTACGTCACGGCAGCCATGTTCACCGATGATCTTGGCGATCAAGCCGCCGTCGTCCACATTGCCTTCGTAAAACGGCACGCTGTCAGGCACCGCGCCACGGCGCCCCGTTGATAGATTATCCACCACCACGGCCGCTCGGCCCTGGTCCAGCAGCGCCAACATGGCGTGGCTGCCGATATAACCGGCACCGCCGGTGATCAGAACGGGACTGTGCGCGGAACTATTCATCAACTTAGCCTAGCAGATTGCCTGCTCTCCCTGTGAAATATGTACAAGCCGCTGCCAATCAACAGGACCGCGCCCAGGACCGTCCAGCCATCCGGCACATCGCCCCAGATCAGGAAGCCAATCGCCATGGCCCATAGCAACGAGGAATATTTGAAGGGCGCGACCAACGCCGCCTCGGCAAAGCGGAAGGTCTCGATATGCAGGAAGTGCGCCGTGCACAGCAGCAGCCCGGCAAGGCCAAGCAGGGCCAGATCGGTCAAACCGGGCGGCTGCCAGCCAAACGGCGCCGCAATCGCCCCGGCCAGGGCCACGCCCAGGGTGGAATAGAACAGCGTCGTGCCGGAGGCCTCCCCATGCGAGATGCGGCGCGTCAGAATATCGCGAAAGGCGCCGCACAAAGCCGCGCCGGCCGGAAACAGCGCGGCCCAGTTGAGGCCGCCACCACCCCAGCCGCCATCGGGCCGCAGCATCACCAGAACGCCCGCGAAACCCACCAACACGGCGCTCCAGCGGCGCCAGCCGACCTGTTCCGCCAGCAGCAGCGGCGCCAGAGCCGTCACGAAGATTGGCCCGACGAATGCAATGGCAATGTTTTCCGCCAGCGGCATCACCCGCAAGCCGGAGACGAACAGGAAAGTGGACGCGATCATCAGGCCGGCGCGAATAATTTGCGCCCCTGGATACCTGACCCGAAGAACACGAAAATTCCCGCGCCAGGAGAGAACCAGGGCGATGACGACCACGGCCGCGAAGCCGCGGCTGGCGAGGACCTGGCCCAATTGAAACTCGCCCGAGACCCATTTCACCACCGCATCATTCATCGTCAGCAGCAGACTGCCGGCCAGCATGCAGGCGATACCCCGGCGCGGCGCCTCGATACGCCGGCTGAAACGGCCGGGTATGGGTGCGCCGTCACTCATATTGAACCGCGGTGGCCGCCGTTACAGATTGTGATAGTCCCGGTACCAGGCGGTAAATTTGGGCACGCCCTGCTCGATCGTGGTAGCGGGCCTGAAGCCCAGATCACGCTGAATGGCGGTCAGATCGGCATAGGTTTCCTTGACGTCGCCGGGCTGCATGGGCTGCAGGACCCTCTCCGCCTTGCGTCCGAGCGAGTCTTCCAAGACTTCGATCAGGCGCAGCAGCTCTTCGGGATGGTTGTTGCCGATATTGTAGATCCGGTGCGGGGCCGCGCCGTCCTTTTTCACCGGCGGATTGTCGCGCGCAGCCAGAATGCCGGTGACGATGTCATCCACATAGGTAAAATCCCGGCGCATATCGCCATTGTTGAAGACCTTGATCGCCCGCCCCGCCAGGATTGCCTCGGTGAACAGCCACAGTGCCATGTCGGGCCGGCCCCAGGGCCCGTAAACGGTGAAGAAACGCAGACCGGTTTGCGGAATGCCGTACAGGTGAGCATAGGATTGCGACAAAAGTTCATCCGACTTCTTGGTCGCGGCATAGAGCGAGACCGGCTGGTCGACCCTATCCGCCTCGCTAAATGGCAGTTTGGTATTGCCGCCATAGACCGAGGACGAGGAGGCATAGACCAAATGCTCCAGCGCTGTCTGCTGGCGGGCCAGTTCCAGAATTGCCATGTGGCCGACCAGGTTGGCTTCAATATAGGCGAAGGGGTTCTCCAGCGAATATCTGACCCCGGCCTGGGCCGCCAAATGGATGATCGCGCTAAATTCCAGTCCCCCCAAGGCCTCCTGCATGGCGCTTCTGTCGGCGATGTTGACTTGATGAAAGGTAAAGTTGGGATAATCCAACAACTTGCGCAGACGGTCTTCTTTTAAGCTTACCGAATAATAGGGGTTCAAATTATCGACACCGACAACCCTTTCGCCCAGTTCCAGCAGCCGCGTGGCAACGTGAAAGCCGATGAAGCCAGCCGCGCCGGTAAGCAAGTTCGTCATGGCCACATTTGCTCCAAATTCAGTCCGGCAGCCGCGCCAACAACTTCCGGCAATTCCATACTAGCAGGCAAATCCCCGGTTCCTGGTTTCGCCCGCCCTTTGCCGAGTTTGACCTCGATCCCCAAAATCGCTATTTCGACCATATCGTCAACATTCGGCATGGAACATTTGACGTGCCGTTTGATACCACAACCCGCGAATGGTGCATTGGCTTATGATGCCATTCAGGCCTAGATTCGTGTAAGATTTTCTTCGCTAGACGATTCCGAATCTGGCTTGCGCATTTATCTACGCCCCCGCGTGGGGCGCGTCAACGTGAAGGAACGGGCAATCGAGGGGCATTGGGATAGCGCGGCAGGCGGCATATTCGCTGTGGCAGCCGCGGCTGCCTTCAGCGCGGCAATCTGTGCCTACGCGCGGCCGATCAGTGTCTGGTTGGGAGTGCTGGACGCGCCGGACGGTAAAAGAAAAATTCACCCCGTCATCACACCCCTGGCAGGCGGCCTGGCGATTGGCTTGCCGACCTTGTCGGCTTTGCTGATCTGCGCCCTGACAACCGTATTTCTGCCCCTGTATCTGACCGTCGCTGTATCCGGCCTGGCCTGCCTGTTGCTGGGTTTGCTGGACGACCGGGCTCATATCCGTCCCATATACCGGTTGCTGTTGTCGCTGTTGCTGGCCTTGGCGGCATTGGAGGTGGTACCGGCCCTGTCAATAAGTTTCCTGCGTTTCAGCTTTCTGGGCCAGGTCATATTTCTGGAGCATTTTGCCCTTGTTTTCTCCGCGATCTGCATTGTCGGTCTGCAGAATGCCATCAACATGGCCGATGGCAAGAATGGCGTTGTTATGGGTCTCTGCCTGTTCTGGTGCCTGGATTTGCTGTTGTTCGCGCCGGATCATATGCGTCCGGTACTGCTCGCCTTGGGCGCGGCATTGGTGGTGGCGCTGGCCTTCAATCTGCGGGGCCGGCTGTTCCTGGGCGATTCGGGCAGCTATTCCTTGAGCTTTATCATCGCGCTCGTGACAATCTATGTCTACGACGTCGCCTTCATGGCGTTGCCGGCCGATCTGGTGGCGCTTTGGTTCCTGATCCCGGTGCTGGATTGCCTGCGCGTCATGGCGGTACGCGTGGCGCATGGCCAGTCGCCCTTTGCCTCCGACCGGGGCCATCTGCACCATATTATCTATCACCGAATGCCCTGGCGTTGGGGCCTGCTGGTGTATCTGGGCTTGGCGGGAATACCGGGCCTGCTGGCATCGTTCGCGCCGGACACCACCCTGGCCTGGGGTATCGCCGCCGCCTGCTGCTATGGCGTCGTCGTCGCCTGGCCGGACCGGCACGGTCAGGAAGCCGGCGGCGGCGTGGAATAGCGGCGCAAACGGCCGGCTTGGCGGCAGCCTGAAAAGGGCGCAATTTTCCCGCCAAGGGCGTTGTTTCCCGCAGCTTCGGTGCCTATATTGCCGGTCGTCGAAAATTGGGGCGTAGCCAAGTGGTAAGGCACCGGGTTTTGATCCCGTGATCGCAGGTTCGATCCCTGCCGCCCCAACCATTTCGACGACCGGCACGACGATGCGGTAACGGATCGTGTCGCATTGTGCCTTAAGTTGCCGCCGGGCATTTGCCCGGCAATATTTTGAAGCCGCCTGCAAGGATTGATCATGCGCGTAAGTCTGTTTGAGTCGGTGTCTGACAAGGCATTGGAGATGTTGCTTATATTCTTTGGTTTTGTCGGCATGCTGACACCGTTGGCGCTGTGGATCACCTGGTCGCGGTTTACCTTCTATCTGGTCCTGGGCGTCGGCTTCACGGCCATCTGCGCTTTCGTTCTGCTGTCATGGTATTTCAACGCCCGTTACAAGGCGCGCCACGGCGAACTGCCGAAAAAGCATCACATCCGCTATCTACCTAAATAGGCCGCCCCAGCCGCCTTTCCGGAAATGGCGCCGGCAATTCCGGTCGCGATGATCCGGGCGTGGCTTGCATGAACGCCACCCTCACCTATCTGTTGTGCATACTTCCCATAACGACTTGCAGAGGGAACGCAACGCAATGGATGAGAAGCTGAAAACCAACCTCTCCGATCAATCGATTTGGCAGCGCCTCTGCTTCATGGTGCTGTTCGCGGTGATCTTCAACATCACGGAGTTTGTCATTCTGGCCATCGCGGTGGTGCAGTTTTTCACCCGCCTGGCAACGGGATCCGTGAACAGCGAACTGCGCGCGCTGGGGCCGCGCCTGGGTGAATATCTGAAACAGATCGTGGCGTTCGAGACCTTTGATACGGAACAACGCCCCTATCCCTTCGCCCCCTTCCCGGAATCTGATCGCACCTCCCGACACCACGGCGAGGCGCCTGCGGGTTAGGGCAATTTTCGGGGCTGACCCAGATAACGCCAATGAGGTGTTATTATGGTCCGCATGCGGAAGAGCAGATTGATCCAGGCAAAAC
>JASLLM010000073.1 GCA_030747035.1 Alphaproteobacteria bacterium
GCCGAGCGGTAGAATACTACCGCCGCCTTGGCCCTATCGCGGTCGGTATGAAAATCGATCGTCCGGCCCTGGGCGTCGGGCAGGGTGAAATCGGGCAGTCTATCGCCAAACTCCGGGCCAGCCGGATGGCCGTCGGGCAGGTTGGTGCGGGCCGGATGGCCCACGGGGGCAGGGGCGTCAAAGCCGTATTGGTCGCGGTTCAAGGCACCAATTTCATCGACAGCCATTCCAGGCCTCCTAGTCCCGCGTGACGATCATGGAGGCGTTCTGGCCGCCGAAGCCGAAGGCGTTGACCTGGATGGTTTCGACCTTGGTTTCGTGGGGTTCGTTGATCACGGCGTGAAACTCCACCACCGGATCGACATCCTTGGTGCCAGCGTTGGGGATCACCGCGTTGGCCTTCATGGAGGCCATGCCGCCGAACAGGCTGAAGACCCCGGCGCCGCCGGCGGTGTGGCCTAGATGGCCCTTTACCGAGGCCACGGGCAGCGGTTCATCGGTGTTGGCGAACAGGCGGTTGATCGCCTTGGCCTCGGCGATATCGCCCACATGGGTGCCGGTACCGTGGGCAAACAGCGCATCGACCTCTTCAGCCGCCATGCCGGCGTCGGCCAGGGCATCCTCCATCACCACCTGCTCCCACTTGCCCTCCGGCTCGGGCGAGGATGGATGATAGGCATCCGCCAGGGAGCCATAGCCGCGGATGCGGCCATGAATGGTGGCGCCGCGCGCCTTGGCGCGGTCGGCCCGCTCCAGCACCAGCATGCCGGCACCTTCGCCCGGCATCACCCCGGTGCGGTTCACATCGAACGGCAGGCAGGCCTTGTAGGGGTCGGGCTGCTGGCTGAACATGCGGTAGAGGCCCATGGTCAGGATCTGGATCTTGCAGCGTGCACTGTCGGTGGCGCCGGTAATCGCCACATCGACCATGCCCGCCTCGATCATGCGGGCTGCGGTACCGATGGCGTCATGGGCCGAGGCGCAGGCCGTGGAGAGGGTCAGCAAGGGTCCGTGCAAATCCCAGTGCATGGCGATCTGCGAGGCCGCCATGGAGGGCAGGGCCTGTAGCTGCATCTTGCGCGAGGCGCCCTTGGAGCCCTCGGCGTCGAGGCCTTGTTGGGAGGCGGCAATGGATTCCATGCCGCCCAGGGCGGTGCCCAGGATCACGGCGGTACGCCTCGGGTCCAGATCTTCCAGGCCGGAATCCTGTACCGCCTGCTTGGCCGCCGCGATGGCGTACCAGGCGGAAGGATCCGTGCCCTCGATCACCTTCTGGTCGATCCAGTCCTCGGGCTTGAAATCATTGATCAGCGAGACCCAGGCATATTCCAGCCCCTCGTCCCCGGCCCAGGGCGCGGCCTGCACGGCGACATGCGCTTCGGCGAAATTGCGGTTCATCTCGTCGAAATTCGAGCCGATGGACGAGATTACGCCCATTCCGGTAATTGCCACGTTTTCCATAGGGTTTCCTCGCGATTTCCTGGCTGCCGGGTACTGTCCCGAACTTACGCCGTCAGGTTTGTGGCTATTATGCCCAATACCGAACGTATTTGTCATGGTTTTGCTGTCCGGACACTGGACCCAGGCAGGCCGCTGCCATAGTCTGGCCGAAATTTTGCATGCAGACGCAACGGGGAGGCGGATAAATGAAGGCATATCAGATCGTGAAATGGGGCGAACCGCTGGAGGAGCGGGAGGTTCCTACGCCGGAGCCGCAAGGCACGGAAGTTCTACTCCGGGTTACCGCTTCGGGCATTTGCCATAGCGACATTCACATCTGGGACGGCTATTTCGACATGGGCGGCGACAACAAGTTGCGCCTGGAAGACCGCGGCATGCAGCTGCCCTTCACCATGGGGCACGAAACCTTGGGCGAGGTGGTCGCATTGGGGCCCGATGCCGAGGGCGTTGAAGTGGGTAACAAGCGCATCATCTTTCCCTGGATCGGCTGCGGCGAGTGTGAGGTCTGCCTGCGCGGCGAGGATCTGTTGTGCCTGGCCCCGCGCACGGTGGGCACGCGCTATGCCGGTGGCTATGCGGAATACTGCATCGCGCCGCACGCCAAGTATCTGGTGCCCTTCGCCGATGTGGATGAGCCGTACGCGGCGACCTGTGCCTGTTCCGGCGTCACCGCCTACAGCGCCCTGAAGAAACTCAATCACCTGGCGGAAGATCAATACCTGATGATCATCGGTGCCGGCGGCGTCGGTCTGGCCGGCATCGGCATGGCCAAGGCGGTGGTGAACGCCAAGCTGGTGGTCGCCGATATCGATCCCGCCAAACGCGCCGCCGCCCTGGCCGCTGGCGCCGATATGGTGGTCGACAACGGCGATGGGGATGCCGTGGCCAAGCTGCTGGAAAGTACCGGCGGCGGCGTTCACGGGGTTGTCGATTTTGTCGGCGCGCCGGCCTCCACCGGATTTGCCATGCAGACGGTGGCGCGTGATGCCAAGATCGTCGTGGTCGGCCTGTTTGGCGGCGCCATTCCCGTCCCCCTGGCCAGCCTGCCCTTGAAGATGATGAGCCTGGTGGGCAGCTATGTGGGCACCCTGGATGAGATGCATGAGCTGATGGACCTGGTCACCGCCGGCAAGGTGAAGCCGGTGCCGGTGACGCCGCGCCCCTTGCGTGAAGCGGGCCAGGCCATTGCCGATCTGCGCGATGGCAAGGCGGTGGGCCGCTACGTTTTGATCAACTAGCGTTCGCCAGCGCGGCACCCTGTGTTGGGGGCATCCGTGCCACGGCGGCCTCCAAAAGGCTGCCATCGGCCCCTGGCCGGTAGCCGTGTTCGCTGATATGGCGGCGCCAGGCCTTGGCGCCCGGCTGGCCGTGATACAGGCCCAGCATGTGCCGGGCGATGGCGTGCAGGCGTACGCCCTGGGCCATTTGTTCCGCGATATAGGGCAGCATGGTGCGGACCAGTTCGGCGCGGCTGGCTATGGGCGCGGTTTCGCCGAATAAATCCCGATCGACCGTGGCCATCATATAGGGTGATTGATAGGCGGCCCGGCCCAGCATCACACCGTCGACATTGGCCAGATGCTCCCGGCATTGCGCCAGATCATTGATGCCGCCGTTGATAATGATTTCAAGTTCCGGATAGTCCGCTTTAAGGCGGTACACCCGTTCGTAATCCAGCGGCGGGATCTCGCGGTTCTGCTTTGGACTAAGGCCGGAAAGAATGGCCTTGCGGGCGTGCACGATGAAGGTGGTGCAGCCCGCCGCCGCAACGGTCTCGACAAACCGCTTGAGAAAGTCATAGCTGTCCTGATCGTCGATGCCGATCCGCGATTTTACCGTGACCGGCAGATCGGTCGCCGCCGCCATGGCCCCGATGTTGGCCGCGACCAGATCGGGTTCGGCCATCAGGCAGGCGCCGAAGCGGCCCGATTGCACTCTGTCGGAGGGGCAGCCGACGTTGATGTTAATTTCGTCATAGCCGAAGCTCTGGCCGATTTCCGCCGCCATGGCCATGCGCCCAGGCTCGGAGCCGCCCAGTTGCAGGGCTAGGGGATGCTCGGCCTCGGAAAAGTCCAACAGCCGCTCCCTATCGCCATGGATGACCGCTTCGGCCGTGACCATTTCCGTGTACAACAGGGCGCGGCGGCTGATCTGACGCAGGAAATAGCGTTCGTGACGGTCGGTATATTCCATCATCGGCGCGACGGAAAAACGCCGGTTTATGCAGTGCCCAGGCATTATCCTTCAAAGGCCGATTTCAGGGCCTTGGCCGCGTGCTCAAGCGCCACCAGCGCCTCATCTACCATGCCGCCCATGCGGGCGAAACCATGCACCATGCCGGCGTAACATTTGTACTCCACCGCGACGCCGGCCTTGGCCAGGGTCTCGGCATAGGCCCGCCCTTCGTCGCGCAGGGGATCGTACTCCGCTGTCTGGATCCAGGTTCGGGGCAGATCGATATGGTATTTCGCCAGTTGCGGCGAGGCGCGGGGATCGGTTCGGGCCGCACGGTCGGGCAAATACAGATCGGCAAAGGTTTCCGTGGACTGCCGGGTCAAAAGATAGCCGTCGCCGTTTTCCTGCTTGGACTGATTTTCGGCGGTGAAATCCACCGCCGGGTAGATTAGCACCTGAAGGCTCAGGGCGATCTTCCTGTCGCTGTCGCGCAGTGCCAGGGCAACGGATGCCGCCAGATTGCCGCCGGCGGAATCGCCGACCACCGCCAGCCGGGCCGGATCACCGCCTAGGCTTTCGGCATTTTCCGCGGCCCAGCGGGTTGCGGCGATGCAGTCGTCGAGGCCGGCGGGAAACTTGTGCTCTGGTGCGAGACGGTAATCCACCGAAACAACGATGCAGCCGGCGCCGTGGGCCAGATAGCGGCACATATGATCGTGCGTCTCCAACGAGCCGATGACCCAGCCGCCGCCATGAAAGAACAGCGCCACGCCCATGGCGGGGAGAACTGAATGCGGCGTGTAGATACGGACCGGAATCTCGTTGCCGTCCGGGCCCGGAATGGTGCGGTCTTCCACCGTGTGCAGATCGCCTGTTTCGTGGCGATAGGCGGCTGTGCTGGCGGCATAGGCCTCACGCGCCAGGCGATGGTCGTCCTGTTCCAGGGGCGAGCCGCCGGCAGTGGCGGCGGCTTCGACGATGGCCGCGCATTGTGGATGCAAACTCATCAGGCTTCCCTTTGGCCGTTGATACCGACATCGCGGCCCAGCAGATACCAGGTCGACATATCGCCCTTACCCTTAACCTCGATTTCGCCGCGCGGGTCAAGCCGATAGCTGGAATCCAGCCGCTGGCGCAAATCATCGGAAACCTGAATACGGTCCGGCTCGCCCAGTGTCTGCATGCGCGAGGCGATGTTGACCGTGTCGCCCCACAGATCATACATGAACCTGCGCCGGCCGATCACCCCAGCGGTCAACCCGCCCACGTGGATACCGATGCGTATGCGCACGGGCTGGCCGTCAGGGTCCTTGATCCCGGCCGCCGTCTCTTGCATGGCCAGGGCCAGATTGGCCATGGCCGGCGCGTCGGCGCCGCCGCTGCCCGCGACGCCGCCCGCCACCATATAGCAATCGCCGATGGTCTTGATTTTTTCCAGGCCATGTTGCGCCGTCAGGTCGTCAAAGGCGGCGAACAGCCGGTTTAGCAAATCAAGGGTCTGATCTGGACGGCAGCGCGCCGCCAGGGCGGTGAAGCCGACTATGTCGGCAAAGAGAACCGTAACGTCGGCATGGTCATCCACGACCGTTTCGCCCCGCTGCAAACGCTCCGCCACGGCCGCCGGCAGGATCGAGGTCAGCAGATCATGATAGCGGGCGCGTTGTTCGTCCAGGCGCCGGGCGTTCAAATGATCCATCCGGCGGATGCGTTCGGACCGATGCAGGGCGGCGATGCCGACCACATTCGCGGCTATCAATTGCGCCACCAGCATTCCCATTGTCTGGCCATCCGCGAGATTCGAAAACGCGGTAAAGATGACATAGACTAGGCTGGCCGTGGTCACGGTGCCGATGCAGTATTGAAAAATCAGCGGCACCACCAGATAACTGGCCAACACCAGCAGCATGAAGCCGGACAGGTATTGTACCGGGACATCAACCATCACATTGGTTAGCGCCCCCGACAACGTCAGGGCGTGCACCGCCAAGAGCATTAGCAGCGGCCAACGGGTGCGGAAAAAGGGGGCATAGGTCAAACCCAGAAATATCGCCAGCGCCAGGGTCAGAACGATGGTGCGCCACAATACATAAGTCATGCCATCGGCGGGCAGGGTCCAGGGATCAATGGCCGCGAAACCCAGTTCAACGGCGAGGGCGAGCCAGAGGACAAAGCGCGCCTGGCCCAGGTTGCGGTTACGCTCGGCGGCGCGGAAATCCCGCTCCAGATCGTTGTCCAGAAAGACCAGCCGGCGGTTCATGCGGCCCCAATCGGCGTCTTCCATATCTTCCCCCACACGTGTCAGCGTTGCGGGATCCGCCTGTGCGGCTGTCATTCTATCCCTGCCCCCTGTTCATGTTCTGTTGACCCTGCACCCTTGCTAAGTGGGTATGCCGACGCTTGGTTTCCAGTATGCCCTTGAATAGAGGGCCGGCGGCCCATAAATGTATCGGGCATGAACACCGGGGATCCTTACAGTCTGACTGTTGAAGCATGGCGGCAGCCGACGCGCGCCGCCCATGACGGCGTGGTCCTGGCCGAAAGCGCGGCGCCACTGCTGATGCGCGAGACCGGTTTGGACGCCTATCTCTATTTTCCCCGCGGTGACGTGACCGAGACATTGTTGCAGCCGTCAACCCTGCGCACATTTTGTCCCTTCAAGGGCACGGCGAGTTACTGGCATCTGGACTTGCCCGGCGGGCAGCTTGAGAACGCGGCATTCAGCTATGAAAATCCATTCGATGAAGTCTCGGAGATCGCCGGGCATGTGGCTTTTTTCGACAATGTCCTGGATCAGCCTCTGACGCAGGCGGCCGAGGATGTCGGTTTGTCAGGCCCCCTGGTGGACTGGTTGCTGCAGGAAGCCTGGATGTGTGAAACGCCGGCGGATCTGACCGAACAGTTCGGCCAGCGCATGGTGAAAATGGGTGTTCCCCTGTGGCGGTTGGGCGTGGGGATCTGGACCTTGCATCCGCAGTTGGCCGGCCGCCGCTACAATTGGATACGCGGCCGCGAAGGGGTGGAGGAAGGCGGCACGCCGCACGGCATGTTGGCGGAGCCGGCATATTTGAATAGTCCCGTGCGCCACGTCAGCGAGGGCCTGGGCGGGGTGCGCCAACGCCTGAACCAGCCGGGCGAGACGGAGTTTCAGTTTCCCATCATGGATGAACTGCGGGCCCAGGGCGGCACGGACTATGTCGCCATGCCGTTGCCGTTTTCAAATGGGCAGACCAATACCATGAGCCTGACCTCGGACGATCCGGCGGGTTTTTC
Organism: Alphaproteobacteria bacterium; assembly: GCA_030747035.1. Lineage (GTDB taxonomy): Bacteria > Pseudomonadota > Alphaproteobacteria. The sequence goes on from JASLLM010000073.1 coordinate 6,907, forward strand.
AACCGCCGATCTGGGCGAAATCTTTAATTGTGTCTTCGCCCTCAGCCGGTTTTACGAAACCCTGACGGAGCGCCAGAATACCCGCACCCTGCTGACCACCTATCTGGGCCAGCGTTCCGGCACCCGGGTGCTGAACGGGCAAACCCAGCGCGGCCATGGTGAGGAGATCCGCGCCGCGATTGTATTCTGCGACCTGCGCAATTCCACGCAACTGGCGGCGGCCATGCCCCGGGGTACCTATCTGGACCTGCTGAACGACTTTTTCGAGGCCGCCTCCGAACCGATCCTGTCACGCTGGGGCGAGGTGCTGAAATTCATCGGTGATGGCATTCTGGCCATCTTCCCCGTCGATGGTGATCCGGCCGCTGCCTGCAGCCAGGCGCGGGACGCGGCGGAGGAAATAGTCTCCCGCCTGGCCGTGACCGAAGCGCCACCCTTGCGTTGCGCCATCGGCGTGCATCTGGGCGAGGTCACGTTCGGCAATGTGGGGGCGCCGGAACGACTTGATTTCACGGTTATCGGCAGCGCCGCCAATCTGGCGGCCAGGCTGTCGGAACAGTGCAAGGTATTGGATCAGTCGCTACTGTTTTCAGGTGCCGTGCAGGAGATTCTACCGGAAGCGATGGTCCCCCTGGGCCGGCACGACCTGCATAACGTACCGCAGACGACCGAGATCTATACCACCGAAATCCATGCAGTCTAGCCAGCGGCAACGGCTCAATTCGGAGCGCTAGAGTCTATCTTCCAGACAGGCGGCAGGCAGGGCATCGTTGATCCGGCGCGAATTCTCCCGGACGCTGAAGGCGCCGTGGGCTTTACGGGACATTGGACAAAGCCGCGCCAAGGGGACAAACTTGGGGCGGAATTGAAATGAAGCCATCGAACATAACAAGTCGAGGATAGAACAATGAGCAGTCCCGCGCTTGAAGAAGTCACCACCCCCGTCACGGAAAACCTGGCGCAAGGCGCCGTCGACCTGCGTTTCGAGGATATTGACGCCGATAGCCTGGCCGTGGCCAAGCAATGCCTGATCGATTGGTTTGCCGTCACCCTGGCCGGCGCGGCGGAGCCCTTGACCACAATGCTGGCGGCCGAAGCCGAGGAGGAGGGCGGCCAGCCGCGCGCCACCTTGATTGGTTCGGCGGCCAAGGGCAGCCTGGCCCAGGCGTGCCTGGTCAATGGCAGCGCGTCCCATGCCCTCGATTATGACGATGTCGCCCGCGCCATGGGCGGGCATCCAACGGCCCAGGTCGGGGCCGCGGTGCTTGCCATGGCAGAGGATATGGGCGCCAGTGGCCGTGACCTGGTTACCGCATTCGTCGCCGGCTACGAGACCGAATGCCATGTCGGCAGTCTGGTGTCCCCTAGCCATTACAGGAAAGGCTTTCATGCCACTGCAACGGTCGGCTGCTTTGGCGCGGCGGCGGGTGTTGGCCGTCTGCTGGGCCTTGATGGCGAGGCCATGGCTCGGGCCCTGGGCATCGCCGGCACCCAGGCGGCAGGCCTGAAATCCCAGTTTGGCACTATGTGCAAACCCCTGCACGCGGGCAAGGCGGCCGGCAACGGCCTGTTGGCGGCCCGTATGGCGAAACGCGGCTTTACCTCGCGCCCGGATATTCTGGAGGTATCCCAGGGCTTCGCGGATACGCAAAGCGACGATCTTTCCATCGAACGCGCCATGCAGACGCCCCCGCGCGGCCTGTATGTACGGGAGAATTTGTTCAAGTTTCACGCCGCTTGCTATATGACCCATTCGAGCATCGAAATCCTGTCCGATTTGCGCGACGAAGCGCAACTGACACCGGACCAGATTGATACGGTCGAGCTGTCCGTCGATCCGGGCAGTTTGGCGGTCTGCAACATTCAAGAACCCGACACGGGCCTGGAAGCCAAATTTAGCCTGCGCCAGACCGCTGCTTTCGCCCTTGCCGGCGTGGATACGGCCAGCATCGAGAATTTTTCCGATGCCAATGCGCAGGCACCGCATCTGGTCGACCTCCGCCGCAAGGTCAACGTTACGGGCGATGGCGGACCGGCCAGCCTGGCGTCGGCCGTCATCAACCTGCACGATGGCCAAACGCTGGAGCGTAGTTTCGATGTGGGCGTGCCGGCGGAAGATGTCGCCGCCCAGGGCCTGAAGATCGACGCCAAATTCCGCAGCCTGGTGGTGCCGCTGTTGGGCCAGGAGACGGCCGAGGCGCTGTTGGCAGACCTGCACAATCTGGAAAACCTGGATAATACGGGCCGGTTGCTGGGCCATGTGGCGGACTGGCACGCCGGCTAGATATTGATAATGAGGGGAGATGGCAGGCGATGAATCAGGGCAAGTGGCGTATCGGCGAGGTCACCGTAACGCGGGTGGTGGAGATCGAGGCGACCGGCGGCATGAGCCGCATCCTGCCCGACGCCACGCGGGAGGAACTCCGGAAGATCCCGTGGCTGCAACCCCATTTCACCGACGAGGACGGCCGCATGCGCGGTTCCATCCACGCCCTGATCATCGAAACTCCGGACCGCACCATCGTGGTCGATACTTGCGTCGGCAATGACAAGGAGCGGGCCAACCCGCCCTGGAATCAGCTTCAGACGACATTCTTGCAGGACTTGGAGGCGGCGGGCTATGCCACCGACAAGATCGACAATGTTCTTTGCACTCATCTCCATATCGATCATGTGGGCTGGAATACCATGCTGGTCGATGGCAAATGGCAACCCACCTTTCCCAACGCCCGCTATCTCATGGGCAAGGTGGAGTTTGAGCACTGGACGGCGGTGGAGGAGGCGAACACCAAACAGATCATGTCGGATTCCGTTTTGCCGGTATTTGATGCGGGCTTGGTGGATCTGGTCGAAACCTCGCACAAGATCTGTGATCAGGTCAGTCTGATGCCCACGGTCGGCCATTCACCGGGCCATGTCTCCGTCATGATCAAGAGCCAGGGCGAGGAGGCCATGATCACCGGTGATTTCATCCATCACCCCTGCCAGTTCGCCCATCCGGAATGGTCCGCCTCCGTCGATACCGATCCCGAACAGGCCCGGCGTACCCGGCACGAAGTCTTTTCGCGCTATGCCGATACGCCGATCCTGATTATCGGCACTCATTTCGCCACGCCAACCGCCGGCCATCTGGTCCGCGACGGCGACGTCTACCGCCTGGACGTCTAGGAGCCATCATATATGAGCTTCGAGCGGCCCTATGAGGGTATTAAAGTGGTTGATATGAGCCAGGGCATTGCCGGGCCATATTGCGCCATGTTACTGGCCCAGCACGGGGCCGACGTTGTGAAAGTGGAGCCGCCGCAGGGGGACTGGGCCCGCGGCCTGGGCGCCTCGAACGGCAACCATACGGAATATTCCTTTATCGCCAACTTCGGCAAACGCAGCCTGGCCATTGACCTCAAAAGCGCCGAGGCGCCAGGGATTATTGATGAGCTGGTGGCGGAGGCAGATGTTTTCTTCGAAGGTTTCCGCCCCGGTGTGATCGACCGTCTGGGTTTCGGACATGAACGCCTGATGGCGCTAAATCCCGGCCTCATCTATGTCTCGATTTCAGGCTTTGGCCAGACCGGGCCGCTGCGCGGAAAACCCGCCATGGATCCAGTGTTGCAGGCTTTCAGCGGCTATATGCTGGACAACAAGGGGGAGGACGGTATTCCCCATCGTACCCACACCGTCATCAATGATATGTCCACGGCGTTGTACACCTTTCAGGCCGTAACGCCGGCGTTATATGGCAAACGCGACGGCGCGAGGGGACGTTTTCTCGATATCTCGCTGATGCGGGGGGCGGCCAATCTTAGCGTTATCCGCGTCATGACCGCCTCTGTGGAGGGCGAACTGAAGCGCAACCTGCGCACCACGCCGTCGGGTATTTTCAAGACCGCCGAGGGCTGGCTGCAACTGGTCACCCTGCAGGACAAGGATTTTCTGGCCCTGTGCGACATCCTGGGCCGGGATGACTGGCGGGCAGACGAAAGCCTGCGCGGCAACGAAGGCCGCCGGGCCCAGGCCGACATGCTGTTGGACGGCGTGGCGGAGGCCCTATTGAGCAAATCGGCGGCCCAATGGCGTGAGATATTCACCGAGGCCGGCATGCAAAATGAAATATTGCAGAGTTTCAATGAATTTCTGGCGCATCCCCAGGTGCTCGAGACAGAGCTGTTTTCATACATTCCCCTCGACGGTCTGGAGCAGCCTCTGCCCATGCCCAATCCGCCGGGCATTCCCAAGATCGAGCCGGACACGGCCTATGGCACCTCGCCCGTCACGGGGCAGCATAGCGACGAGATACTGGCCCAAATGGGGCGTGACGCCGATACCATCGCTGATTTGCGGCGGCGGGGCGTGATCACGACGTGGACCGGATGAGGAGTTTGCCATGAGTTTCGAGAGGCCTTACGAGGGCGTCAAGGTGGTCGATCTCAGCCAAGGCATTGCCGGGCCCTATTGCGCCATGTTGTTGGCCCAGCACGGCGCCGACGTGGTCAAGGTGGAACCGTTGCAGGGCGACTGGGCCCGGATTCTGGGCACGCCTGTATCTAACCATACGGAATTCTCCTTTATCGGCTCCCTGGGCAAGCGCAGCCTGGCTATTGATCTGAAAAGCCCGGAAGCTGCCGCCATCATTGATGCCCTGGTGGCGGATGCGGACATCTTCATGGAAGGCTTCCGCCCCGGCGTCATCGACCGCCTGGGTTTTGGCCATGAGCGCCTGATGGCGCTAAACCCCGGCCTGATCTATCTTTCCATTTCCGGCTTTGGCCAAGAGGGGCCGTTGCGCGATAAACCGGCCATGGACCCGGTGTTGCAGGCCTTTACCGGCTTCATGCTGGACAATGCGGGTAATGACGGCATCCCCCATCGTTCGAACACCATTATCGTTGATATGAACACGGCGCTGTTCAGTTTTCAGGCCGTGGCGCCGGCACTGCATGCCAAGCGCGATACGCCGGGCAGGGGTGGGCGCTATATCGACTCCTCCCTGATGGGCGCCGCCGCCAATCTTAGCGGTATCCGCATCGCGATGGCGGCGCATCGCGAACTGCAAAGCGCCGGCGCGCCGCCCTCGGGCATTCACCGCACCGCCGAGGGCTGGATCCAGCTGGGCATCGTCAAGGATGTGGATTTCCACACCGTATGCGAACTGCTCGGCCAGGACGACCTGAAGGCGGACGACCGTCTGCTGGGCATTGAAGGGCGCAAGACGCATGCCGAGATGCTGCGGCAACGTTTTGCTCCGATTTTTCTGAGCGAACCTGCCGTTTATTGGCGCGATATGTTCACCGAGGCGGGCCTGCAAAACGAAATGTTGCAGGAATTTCACCAGTTTGTTGAGCATCCGCAAGTGGCAGCGACCGGACTGTTTTCCTATCTCGATTTGGCCGGCCTGGAAAAACCCTGGGCCATTCCGAACCCGCCGGGCATTCCCAAGATTGAACCGGATACGCCCACCGGCACCTCGCCCATAACCGGACAGCATACCGACGAGGTGCTGGGCCAACTGGGCTACAACGTGGCGGCCATCGCCGATCTGCACGCCAGAGGCGTTGTTACGACCTGGGCTGGATAGCCCGTGGCCTGATCAGCCAGACCAGGCGAAGGGCGACCAGCATCGTGCAGATGGCAGGGATCAGTGCGAAGCCATAAATCCATTCGGCCACGGCGCTCAAGGTCGGCACGGCGATGCCGGCGGACAGCCCGGCGATATTGGCCAGAAGTCCGGCGCTGGCGGCGCCAAAGGCGAAACCCAGAGAGTGCATGGTGGGAATAGCGCCCGCCGTCAGGGCCTCTTCTCCGGCCTTGGCATTGCTCATGACATGGTTTGTGGCATGAGCGTGGCATTGTCCGATTCCCAGGCCCGTTAGAAAAACCATGGCGACGAGGGCCCAGATCGGGCCGGCAACAACGAATATACCTTGTCCGATGATGCCGCCCAGAATGCACAGAGGCCCCGTAATCATCAGAACCCGTTGCAGGGGCGGTTGCGCGCTGGCCACGAAAAAAGCGGCGGTGGACCAGCCAAGGGACATTGCGGCCGAGACATAGCCTGCCAATGAGGGCGGGACATCGTGCAGACGCTGGGCCAGAAGCGGCAGGAAGACATTCGGCGGCGTGAAGGCGACGGACATCAAGAAAAAAAGCCAAAAGCCCACACCGACGATCCTGTTGAGCGAGGTTGGCCGCGTGGGCAGCAATGGATTCCTGGCGATATGATCGAGCCATAACATTCCCCCAACGCCCAACACCGCCGCCAGGATCAATGCCAGGCGTAATCCCGAAAAATCCGTCTGGCCGCTGATGGTGACGCAGAGAACCGCCGCACCCAACAGCGCCAGACGCTCCAGCGGGATTTTGCCGGCATCGCTGGAAATCGGCGCTTCGGGCAAGGCCCGGCGGGACAGCACCAGCAGGGCCAGGAAGACCGGCACGGTCAGCCAATAGACACCGCGCCAAAACCCGAACTGTGCGAACAGGCCCGCGATCAGCGGTCCGGCCAGGGCCGCCGTGCCCCAAATTACCGACAAATAGGCAAATACATGAGGCCGCTGGTTCTCGTCGAACAACTGCCGCACCATGGTGTAGGCGAGCGAGACCATCAGCCCGGTGCCCAGGCCCTGGGTCGCCCGTCCGATCAGGAACACTGTCATATGGGGTGCCAGGGCGCAGATGAGGGAGCCGGCCAGGTAAATCGTCGCGGCCAGCATCACCGCCCGGCGTGGCCCCATTTTGTTGCCGACCCTGCCGCCGCTGGCCGCGCCCATGATGGAGGCCGTGATGTACAACGCCGCCGGCCAGGCATAGAACGCCACGCCGCCGATGTCGGCGACGACACTGGGCAGAATGGTGGCGATGACGAAAACATCCATGGCATGCAATGAAACGCATGTCATGATCAGGGCGATGCGGCGCAGGCCCTCGCCCTGAATGACAGCGTGCCAGCCGGATTGCTGCCCCTCGGCCAATGATCGGGGCCCTATTCGGCCGCCTGGAAGTGCCGCAAATCATCCCTGGCGGCGCGGTATTCCGCCTTTAAGCGGTCGCACAGGTCTTGCACGGACAGGACATCATTGATGCTGCCGACACCGTGGCCGGCGGACCAGACGTCTTTCCAGCGCTTCTTGCGCTCGTCCACTGCGATGATGGCGCCCGGGGTCTGCCGCCGCAACTCGTCCAGATCAACGCCGGCGCGCAGCAAGCTGGGGGCCAGCAAATTGGCGGGCGCGCCATCCATGGCGGCGGTAAAAAAGATATCCGTTGCGTTGGCCTCGATGATCATCTGGCGATAGCCGTCCGCCGCCCCTGATTCCTCGGTGTTGATAAAGCGCGTGCCCATATAGACCAGATCGGCGCCCATGACCTGGGCGCTCAGCACATCCCGCCCGGTGGTAATGGCACCGGCCAGAATGATCGCCCGGTCGGTCATTTGCCGAACCTCGTTGACCAGGGCGAAGGGATTGATGCTGCCGCAATGGCCGCCCGCCCCGCCGCAGACAGCGATCAGACCGTCGGCGCCGGCTTCCAGCGCCTTCTCGGCGTGACGAGCCGAGGCGATATCGTGAAAGACCAGGCCGCCATATTCATGCACCGCGTCGAAGACCTCCCCCGGCGCGCCCTTGGACGTCAGGATCACGGGGACCTTGTGTCTGATGCAAAGTTCAAGGTCGCCGGCCATGCGCTGGTTGGTGCCATGTACCACAAGATTGACGCCAAAGGGCGCGACGGGGTCGACGCCCTCCGCCCGCAGGCGGTTCAATCCGTCCGCCATGGTGGTCAACCACTCATCCAGCATCTCGGCGGAGCGAGTGGTGTGAGCGGGGAAGGTGCCCATCATCCCCTGGGCGCAGGTCGCCAGGGCCATTTCCGGGTTCGAGACAGTAAACATCGGCGCGGCGATCACCGGCAGCGACATCCCCGCGATCAGGTCGGCTACGTTCGTCATACAGGCCTCACTCGATGTTGCCCAGGTCGTAGATCCAGGGCCGTGCCGCGTGATCCTTGTCCTGAAAGGCGGTGGTGTCGGCGTCATCCTTGAGGGTTTGTTCTACTTCATCCAGGCCTTCCAACAAGGCGGCCTGCCGGTCGGGGGGCAAATCAAAGGTGACGATACGGCCGGACGGTGTGGTCAGGGTACGGCTGGCCACGTCCACCTGGAATTGCGTGCTGCCCTGATCGTCGCCGGCCTCCGCCATCAGCTCGGCAACGGTCTCGGCGGGCAGGCGGATGGGCAGGACCGAATTCTGGAAACAATTATTGAAGAAGATATCGCCGAAGCTCTCGGCAATCACACAGCGGATGCCCAGGCCCCGGATACCCCAAACCGCCGTTTCCCGGCTGCTGCCGCAGCCGAAATTGCGTCCCGCGATCAAGATCGTGGCATCACGGTAACCGGGCTTGTTCAGAATGAAATCCGGGTTTTCGCTGCCGTCCGCCAAAAAGCGCAGAGGCTCGAACGTGTGTTCGTGCATGTTTTGCCTGCTGGCGTTATTCAGATAGGCCATCGGCGTGATGGTATCGGTGTCGATATTGGCGCGGGGCAGGGGGGCGGCGACACCTTGCAGTTGTTGCAGCTTTTCCATCACGCCTCCTCCTCTAGGGGTGCCAGATTTCGCAGATCGGTGATTTCCCCGGTCACAGCCGCTGCCGCCGCCATGGCCGGCCCCGCCAGATGGGTGCGGGCGCCCGGCCCCTGACGGCCGACGAAATTGCGGTTCGAGGTAGAAACACAGCGTTCTCCCGGTGCGATGACCTCGCCGTTGGAGGCGACGCATTGGGCACAGCCCGGCTCCCGCCATTCGAAGCCGGCGGCGAGAAATATTTCGTGCAGGCCTTCCGCTTCCGCCGCCGTCTTGATCGGAACCGATCCGGGCACCACCCAGGCCGTCACGCGATTGGCCACACGGCGCCCCTTGGCGACGGCGGCGGCGCGGCGCAAGTCCGAAAGACGGCTGTTGGTGCAGGAGCCGATGAAAACCCTGTCTACCTTGGTGCCGGCAATGGCATCGCCGGCGTTTAGGCCCATGTATTCCAGGGCGTTGACTGCGTTCTGCTGCAGCTCCGCCTCGGCGAAACTTTCGGGCGTTGGAATATTGTCGGTTACCGCCAGGGTCAGGCCGGGCGAGGTGCCCCAGGTAATCTGCGGCGCAATTTCGCTGGCGTCGATATTGACCTCACGGTCGAACACCGCGCCTTCGTCGGACACCAGCGTCCGCCAATAGGCGAGTGCTTCGTCCCATGCGGCCTCTTTCGGTGCCAGGGCGGTGTCCCGCAGATAGTCGTACGTGGTTTCATCCGCCGCCACCATGCCCATGCGGGCGCCGAATTCTATGGACAGGTTGCAGATGGTCAGGCGCCCTTCCATGCTCATATTGGCGATGGTGGAGCCGGCGTATTCCACTGCGTGGCCGGTGCCGGCGGCGACGCCAAGGTGGCCGATAATATGCAGGATCACATCCTTGGCTTCGACGCCCGGGCCCAATTCGCCATCAATGGTAATGCGCATGGCTTTTGGCCGGCGCTGGCGGATCGTCTGCGTCGCCATGACATGCACCAGTTCCGAGGAGCCAATGCCAAATGCCATGGCGCCCATGGCGCCATGGGTGGAAGTGTGGCTGTCGCCGCAGACCAGCACGCAACCGGGCAGGGTGAAACCCGTCTCGGGGCCGACCACGTGCACGATGCCCTGGTTGGGGTGTTCCAGGCCGAAATGCCGTACACCCGTGGCTTCCGCCATATCACGCAGGCCGCCGCCAAGCCGTTCGCCATATTCGCTGGAGGCCAGGGCGCGCCCGGGCTCGGATGATATACTGTGGTCCGGCGTGGCCAGGCAGAGTTCGGGGTTGCGCACCTTCAAGCCACGTTCGGCCAACTCCGCCATGGCGCGGGCGCCGCTTAGGTCGTGCAGCATCAACCGGTCTACATGCAGAAGGTCGAGATCCTCACCCAGGGAACGCACCACATGGGCGTCCCATAATTTGGCGAATAGTGTTTTCGGCTGGCTCATTGCGGGCCTCAACTATGTTGTTGGATCCATTCGGTTATGGCGTCGTTGAAAATATCGGCGGCTTCGATGTTTACCGCATGGCCCGCGTCCACTTCCACCACCTCGATATCCGGAATATTGGCGACGGCGAATTCAAAGTTTGGCTGAAAGCGCTTCTCGGCGGCGCCACAGACCAGCAAGGTCGGCACCTTCGTGTTGGCGGCTTCGTCGCGGACCGAGAGGTAGGGTGAAGAATAGCGAAACGACTGTGCCAGACCCCGGGGCTCCAGCAGCTCCGCGTCCCGCACCAGGGCATCGCGCGCGGCCTCTGGCAGCCGCCTTGCCCTGCCGGGATAGATCGGCAATTCCTTGATCCCCTCCTTGCCCCCCTGTTCCATCAGTTGGGCGCGCTGCTCCGCCGTATTGCGGTAGGCAATCAGATACTCTTCGCCAGCCAGGGCGGAGGACGAATTGGTAAAGACCTGGGCGATTATCCGGCTCGGATGGCGCAGGGCGTAGCGCAGGGTCAGGGAGGCGCCGAACGACTGGCCGCAAATAAACCAGCGCTCGATATCCAGCTTTTCCCGGATCGCCTCGAACGTCGCCACGTAATATTCCGGATCATATGGCTCCGGCGCCTCCGGCGCGGCCGAGCGCCCATGCGCCAGCAATTCCACCACCACCGGGCGGGCCACTTTCTGGATCGCGGCCAGGTTCAACTCCCACTGCGCCCGCGAGGACAGCATGCCGTGCAACATCATGATGTGCGGGCCATTGCCGTCCAGTTCTTCAAAGTGGAGATGAATATCGTGTTCACTCATGTTCGTTTCACCAACAATGCATCGACCACGCTGACACCCTGGCCTTGGCCATGGACCAGCACCGGGTTCAGATCCAGCTCGCCAATGACTTCCCCGTGATCCGCCGCCAGGCGCGACAAGTTAACAACTAGACCCAGCAAAGCGTCAATATCCGCCGGCCCTTCGCCGCGCACACCGTACAGCAGCTTGCGGCCCCGCAGCCGGTTCAACAGATCTTCTGCCGCGTTCCGGTCCATGGGCACGGGACAGAGGGCGACGTCGGGATCAACCTCCACATGGATGCCGCCAAAACCGAGCATCAGCATCGGGCCAAACGTGGCATCGCGGTTGATGCCGACAATCATCTCGCGCCCCTTGGGTGCCATGGCCTGTACCAGCACACCCCGCGTCTGATCCGTGGCCGCCGCCATGACCTTGGCGTATCCGGCACGGACCGCCTCTCCGCCTTCGAGGTTCAGGGCCAGGCCCCCGGCTTCCGTCTTGTGCAAGATATCTGGAGATTGGATTTTCAAGGCCACCGGTCCATTGACCTTGGTCGCAAACGCCACGGCTTCATCGGCACTGGTGGCCAAGGCTTCTTCGCCGGATGGAATGCCATAGGCCACCAGCAGCGGCTTGACCTCATATTCACACAATACCGGCCCTGCTTCGACCAGTTGCGCGGCCACCTTGTCCCGTGCGCCCGCATCGCTGCCTTGAATAGCCGGCGCGCTTAAGAAGCGTTCGCGCAATGCCCGATAATCCGCCATTTCCGCCATGGCGCGGGCGCAGTTGGCCATATTGCCATACAGGGGAATGCCGGCCCGTCCCAGGATCTCTGCCGATACCTCGTGCGGCTGGGTGTAGGAACAGAACAGCATCGGCTTGTCGATGTCCCTGGTCAGTTCGACCATGGTTTCCCGCTCGCGCTCCAAAATGGTCGGATTGCGGCAGGAGGCGACCGAAATGATGCCGTCCAGGACGTCCGATTGCGCCGCCATCCGCGCCAGGCCGGCATAGCCCAGTTTCCGTACCGCCTGGGCCGTGGCGTCGATGGGGTTTTGCGAGGTGCCATAGGCCGGCAGATGCGCGTCGATGGTGGCGCGGGTCTCGGGATCCAGTTCGGGAACTTCCAAACCGGCGGCGACGCACATGTCCGCCATCCAGCCGCCGCCGCCGCCCGAGGCGGTACAGATGCCGACCCGCTTACCCCGGGGCAGGTTGCGCCCGTGATAGGAAAATCCGGCGGCGATATCGACCATCTCCTCGATATCGTTGGCCTCGATAATGCCATAGCGCTGAAAGATGGCCTGATAGGCCTGGTAC
>JASLLM010000074.1 GCA_030747035.1 Alphaproteobacteria bacterium
TTGGAGCAGGTGCGCTGGGCCGAGACGATGGGTTTCGATTCCATCATGAAGGGCTCCCATTACACCACCCATCCCCTATCGGAATTCCAGCAGGTGCCGTTCCTCTCCCGCATCATGGCGGAGGCGCCTTCCCTGCGCCTGATCGCCGGCGTGGTGTTGCTGCCCCTGCACAAGCCCCTGGATATCGCGGAACAGTTTGCCAATATCGATGTGATGTCCGGCGGCCGGCTGATCTTCGGCGTCGGCATCGGCTACCGGGAGGTGGAGTTCCGCGCCTTCGGCACCACCCAGAAAGACGCCGGCGGCCGCATGGAAGAAGGCCTGGAAGCCATCAAGCGTCTGTGGTCGGAGGACAAGGTCTCCATGACCGGCTCCCACTTCGAACTGATCGAGGCGGCCTGCACTGTGCGGCCGTTGCAACAACCCATGCCGCCGATCTGGACCGGCGCCAACGCCGATGTCGCCATCCGCCGGGCCGCGCGGCTGACTGATGCCTGGTTCGTCAACCCGCACAACCGCCTGGACACCATCGAACGGCAGATGCAGGTCTACAAGCGCGAACTGGACGCCTGCGGCAAACCGTTCCCGGCTGAGTTCCCCATGATGCGCGAGGTTGTCGTGGCGTCATCGCGGCAGGAAGCCATGCGCATGGCACAGCCCTATCTGGAAGCGAAATACAACGCCTATCACCAATGGGGCCAGGACAAGGTAATGCCCGCGGGGGACAACAATTTCGCCATCGATTTCGACGAACTGGTCAAGGACCGTTTCCTGTTCGGCTCGCCGGAAGAGATTGCCGAACAGATCCTGGACCTGGTCAACCGCTTCGGCGTCAACCATTTCGTCATGGGGGTGCAGTTTCCCGGCATGCCCCAGCAAATGGTTCTGGACGAGATGCAGATGCTGTCGGAACAGGTCTTCCCCCTGGTGCGCTCTGGCATGTAGTCTTGCGGCAGACCAGGAAACCTAACGAGGCAAGAACAACGCGGAGGGACGAGCAATGCAGAGCACGGCGGCGGCCACGGCGACAATAGCAAACACGGTCAATCCCGCACGGGAGGCCCGGCTGGCAATCCGGCGCGGCGCGCACAACACCCATACCGGCGGCGTGGCGCCAGGCCATGTGCAGGCCAACATGGTCATCCTGCCGGCGGAATACGCCCAGGAATTTCAGACCTATTGCATGCTCAACCCCAAACCCTGCCCGTTGCTTGCCATCAGCGATCCGGGCGATCCGTCCCTGCCGACCCTTGGCGAAGACATCGATGTGCGCACCGATCTATCCGGCTACCGGGTGTTCGAGGATGGCGAGGAAATTGATGTCGCTTCGGATATCACGGAATACTGGCGCGACGATCTGGTGGCCTTTCCCCTTGGCTGCTCCCTGTCGTTCGAGGAGGCGTTGGTGCAGCATGGGGTGCCGCTCTATCACCGGGAACGGGGCGGCCGTCCCGCCACCTATGTGACCAATATCGAGACCACGCCGGCGGGCCGCTTCCACGGCAGAATAGTGGTTTCAATGCGCGCCATGAGCCCCGCAGACGCCATTCGCGCGGTCCAGATCACGACCCGGTTTCCCAGCGTGCACGGCGCCCCGGTGCATATCGGCCATCCGGAAGCCATCGGTATCGAGGATCTCGACTATCAGCAGTTCGGCGGCAGCCCGCCGCAGATGCGGCAGTACGATATTCCGGTTTTCTGGGCCTGTGGCGTGACGCCGCAAATTGTTGTCGAGACCGTCAAACCAAGCTTTTGCATCACCCACCTGGCCGGGCGCATGCTGGTCACCGACCTCAAAAACACCGAACTAGCAATTCTCTAACGCCCCTATTTCGGTGACACCCTATTTCGGTGACAGTTTACTTAATAGGATCACGCACGACAACCCACAGGGCGAGCTCGCCGTAGACCACCGACACGTCCCCTATTAAGTAAACTGTCACCGAAATAGATTAGCGGGGTGGCTAGGTCACCGCAATGCGGCATCCACCTCGACGCGATAGGCGTTGACCAGGGCGTTGGTTTCATTGGCCATGCCGACGACGGCCATCAACTCCTTCAGCATATCATCGCTCATGCCCTGCTTGCGGGCCGAGGCGGAGTGGCTTTTGATGCAGTATTCGCAGTTGTTCGACATGGAAATCGCGATGTAGATCATCTCCTTGACCAGCGGGTCCAGGGCGCCGGGCGCCATCACCTGGGCCAGGCTTTCCCAGGTGCGTTTCAGGGTCGCGGGATCGTTGGCCAGATATTTCCAGAAATTGTTCACATCCGGAATATCGCGCGTGGACTTGATGGCGTCAAAAACCGCGCGCACATCGTCGTTGGCATCGGCATACTCGATGGGCTCGAACATTTTCACTCCATTCCTGACAAATTTGGCAAACCAAACGGTCTAACCGCCAGTGCGAAAAACCAGAAGATAGGGCACGGCGGGATTATTATTGGCATCGCGAAACGCGTTGTGGCGATAGTTGGGCGAATTGAACCAAATCGCGTAGACCTTGTGCGGTTGCAGTTTGACGGGCGCCACATTTGTCCTTTTGTCGGACAAATATTTTACCTCTCCGACGATCTTGGGAAAGACCTCCGGCGTGTGGATGACCCAGGACCACATCTCGCGGGTCATCATCTCCTTGTTGAAAGTCACCCGGATCTCGCCCAGGGAGGGATCGACATTGCGCGCGCCGTTCGCCGGAACCGTCTTGACCACCACGGGCGGCAAACTGTTCAGCGTGATTTCCGCCGCCCGCGCGGTGCCCGGCGGCGCGCCCAATAGGATCAGCCAAGGTAATCCCCACAACAAAGTTCGAAATGTCCTCACCGCGCCTCTCCTTCCCTTGCCGCCTATTTGATGAAGTAGCCGGACACCCGCCAGTCACCATCTTTATCCAGCATGGGCGTGATCGTTTCCACGCCCCTGCGCTTGTTCTGGAACGCGGTATCAAATTGAATGACCACATATTCGCCATCGGGCGCACCCGGCAGTTCGGTCGCATATGTCCGGGTTTTCAGAGTGCGGTTCAAAACGGCACCGAGCGGCCCGCGCACGCCGGCCAGGGTTTGCCGCCAACGCTGCAAATCGATGGCGCGTTTGAAGTAGCCCGACGCCGCATGCCAACTGCCGCCATAGTCGCCCCTATCGATCATCGCCAGCCAGCGCCGCGCCGCCTGTTCGGCGGCGGCTTCCTTGGCCGGCGCGGCGCCAACGGGCAGAGACGTCAATACAAATAGCAAGACAGCGGCCAAGCCGAGTGGGGTTCTGGCGTTCTTCACATCAGCATCTCCCTGCAAGGATATCTAGGACTCCTACCTACCGGGACAAATCCATATTGATCCGGCTGTCGTTCCCGCGCCACAAAACTCAACGAAACAAGGTTTCGATGAACGGGCAATCGGGGATGGTGCCATCGGCGCATTGCTGCGAAATTTCGGACAATGTTTCCTCCAGACGCCGCAGATCGGCTATTTTCTCCCGTACATCATGCAAATGGCTCAGGGTCAATTCATGGACCTCGGCGCAAGTGTAGTCGCCGCCATCGACCAGCGCCAGCAGGGCACGGATCTCCCTGAGGGTAAAGCCCAGCTCCCGGCTGCGTTTGATAAAGGTCAGACGCTTCAAATGCTCCTGGCCAAAGCGCCGATGCCCGGCGGGGCTGCGCGGCGGGGCCGGCATGATGCCGATGCTTTCGTAATAGCGCACGGTTTCCAGGTGCACGCCGGTCCGCTTGGACAGGGCGCCAATTGAAAACGCCGTAACGTCTGCGTGAATATCCATGATCGGTCTTGATCCCGTAGTTACTACGGGATGTAGGTTAGCATGGATAGCTTGGTGGGGAATAGTGATCATGCCGGACGATACGAAGTCGAATAAGCTGCTGGGCATTGGCATAGGGGGCGCCGCTGTCTTGGCATTGTGCTGCTTCACCCCGGCCCTGGTGGCCTTGTTGGCCGCCGTGGGGCTGTCATCCATCGTCGGTGCCTGGATGGATTTCATCCTGTTGCCCGCCCTGGTCTGTTTTCTTGGCCTGACAATTTTTGCCCTCTACCTGCGCGGCAAGGCAAAGTCGAAAACCCAGGGGCAAGCCCAGTGAGCAGTTTCGATCTGGCGGTGATCGGGGCCGGTTCGGCCGGCTTTTCCGCCGCCATTACCGCCACCGAACAGGGCGCCCATGTTGCCCTGATCGGCCATGGCACCATCGGCGGCACCTGTGTCAACGTGGGCTGCGTGCCCTCGAAAACCATGATCCGGGCCACGGAAACCTTGCATCACGCCAATGCCGGACGCTTTGCCGGCATTCAAACCAGCGCGCGACTAACCGACTGGAGCGCCGTCGTGGCGCAAAAGGACGAGCTGGTCGCCCGCCTGCGGCAAAGCAAATATCTCGATCAGTTGGATAATTACCCCGGTGCGGATTATCTCTCCGGTCCCGCCGCCTTTGACCGTGACGGCCTGTTATTCGACGGCGCGCCACTGCATGCCGGCAAGATTATCATTGCCTCCGGCTCCCGGGCCAGCGTACCCGCAATACCGGGCATGGCGGAGATCCCATACCTCACATCCACCACGGCGTTTGAGCTGGAGGAGCTGCCGCGCTCCATGCTGCTGATCGGGGCCGGCTATATCGGCTGCGAGATGGCACAAATGCTGGCCCGTGCCGGCGTCACCGTCACCATCGCCTGCCGCAGCCGCCTGCTGCCCGAGGGGGAGCCGGAAATCAGCGACGCCCTGCGCGGCTATTTACGGGATGAGGGCCTGACGGTTCTGGATGGACTGAGCTATGAACGCATCGATAAGGACGAGGACGGCATCGCCCTGACCGTCCGCAGCGGGGACGGTGCGGAAACCTTGCGGGCGGAAAGACTGCTGCTCTGCGCCGGACGGCGCCCGAACACGGATGGGCTGGGTTTGGATCAAGCTGGCATCGATACCAATGGCAATGGCGGCATCGCGGTCGACGACCGCATGCGCACCTCCCGCACTGGGTCTACGCCGCCGGCGATGTCACCGGCCGGGATCAATTCGTCTATATGGCCGCATACGGGGCCAAGATCGCGGCCCAAAACGCCCTCAACGGCGATGGCCTGCTTTACGACAACAATGCCATGCCCGCCGTGGTCTTCACCGATCCTCAGGTCGCCACCGTGGGCCTGACCGAGGCCGAGGCGCAGGCCGCCGCGCATGATGTCGTTACCTCGATTTTGCCCCTGGATGCGGTGCCCCGCGCCCTGGCCGCCCGCGACACCCGCGGCCTGATCAAGCTGGTTGCCGATGGGGCGAGCAAACGCCTGCTGGGCGCCCATATTCTGGCGCCGGAGGGCGCCGACAGCATCCAGACGGCGGCCTTGGCCATACGGCAGAAGATGAGCTACATCGAACTGGGCGAAATGATCTTCCCTTATCTGACCACCGTCGAGGGCTTGAAGCTGGCGGCGCAGACGTTCGAAAAAGATATCGCCAAACTATCCTGTTGCGCAGGTTAGGCCGCGGCGTTATAAACCGCCGTTCTGTATGGCGAGTCGGCGCGGGCCAGGGCAATTTTCAAACTATTGATTGGTTCAATTGCCCGGATCCAAGGATCTAGTGCCCGGGGCATGCCCGGCCGCCATTTTTCATGACTTACCCTAACGTAAGGGAGGATCGAAATGCCCAAGATGAAGACCAAATCAAGCGTGAAAAAGCGCTTTAAGCTCACCGCGTCCGGCAAGGTTCGCCGCAGCTACGCGGGCAAGCAGCACGGTATGATCAAACGCACCAATAAGACCATCCGCAATCATCGTGGCACCACGATCATGTCGGAGGCGGACGCCAAGATCATCAAGAAATTCATGCCTTACGGCTAGGCTGGGAGTATTACAAAATGGCGCGCGTAAAACGCGGCGTGACCTCTCACGCCAAGCACAAGAAAGTTCTGGCTCAGGCCTCCGGCTATCAGGGGCGGCGCAAGAACACCATCCGCATTGCCAAACAGGCGGTCGAAAAGGCGGGGCAATATGCTTACCGTGACCGGCGCGTGCGCAAACGGAATTTCCGGGCCCTGTGGATCCAGCGGATCAACGCAGCCAGCCGGGAACATGGTGTCAACTACGCCCGATTTATGAACGGCCTCAAGGTTGCGGGCATCGAGATCGACCGGAAGGTTCTGGCCGATCTTGCCGTACGCGAGCCTGAGGCGTTCAAGGCCCTGGTTGAACAGGCGGAGGCCGCATTGGCCTAACCCACGACCGGGCCTTCGATCTGAAGATCGGGCCCCAGAGACGAGTTACAAAGACGATGTTGAGAAATTAGGGCCCGTCGATTGACGGACCCCTTTTTCATTTTCCAACTGGCCGCAAATCAGGTGCGGGAAAGCGAAATCATGACAACGGAAATAGAAGCCCTGCAGGACGAGCTTTTGGCCGAGGTGGCGGGTGCCGCCGATTTGGCCCGCCTGGAGGCGACCCGCGTCGCCGCCTTGGGTAAGAAGGGCCGCATTACCGCCCAGATGAAGGGCCTGGGGAAAATGGCGCCAGAAGAACGCCGCGAAGCCGGCGCCGCCCTGAACAGGGTCAAGGACGTGGTGGCCGAGGCGATCGAAGCCCGCCGCCTGAGCCTGCACGAGGCGGAGTTGGAAGCACGTCTGACCACGGAAGGCATCGATGTGACCCTGCCCATCCGCCAGCAGCCCCAGGGCCGCATCCATCCCGTCAGCCAAGTGATGGATGAAATCGCCGCCATCTTCGCCGACATGGGCTTCACCATCGCGGAAGGCCCGGATATCGAGGACGACTTTCATAATTTCACGGCCCTGAATATCCCACCCGAACATCCCGCCCGGCAGATGCAGGATACGTTCTATCTGCCCCAGCGCGAGGATGGCATGCCCCTGGTCCTGCGCACCCACACCTCGCCGGTGCAGATCCGCACCATGCAGGACACCCCCCCGCCCCACCGCATCGTGGTGCCGGGCCGCACCTATCGCTCGGACTCGGATCAGACCCACACCCCGATGTTCCATCAGATCGAAGGCCTGGTGATCGACCGAGATATCCACATGGGCCATCTCAAGGGCACGCTGGAGGCGTTCTGTCAGGCCTTTTTCGAAGTCGACAATGTGCGCTTTCGCTTCCGCCCCAGCTACTTCCCCTTCACCGAACCCTCGGCCGAGGTGGATATCGGCTGCTCCTATGAGGGCGGCAAGCTGCGCATCGGCGAGGGCGATGATTGGCTGGAAATCCTTGGCTGCGGCATGGTCAACCCAAGGGTCCTGGAAAACTGCGGCCTGGATCCCAGCGAATGGCAGGGCTTTGCCTGGGGCATGGGCATCGACCGCATCGCCATGCTGAAATACGGCATCCCCGATCTACGGGCCTTTTTCGACAGTGATCTGCGCTGGCTGCACCATTACGGCTTTGTCCCCCTGGATGTGCCCACCATGTCGGGAGGGCTGTCGCGATGAAATTCACGCTTTCATGGTTGAAGGAGCATCTGGACACGGATGCATCCCTGGCAGAAATCACTGACAAGCTGACCGCCATCGGCCTGGAATTGGAGGAAGTGGAGGACCGCACGGAGGATCTGGCGCCGTTCACGGTGGGTTATGTGGTGGAAGCCAAACAGCACCCGAACGCCGACCGTCTGCGGGTCTGCATCGTCGATACGGGCGGGGAACAGGTCCAGGTAGTCTGCGGCGCACCCAACGCGCGCACCGGCATGAAAGGCGTCTTCGCACCCTCCGGCACCACCATTCCCGGCAACGGCATGCTGCTAAAGCCGTCGAACATCCGTGGCGAGGAGTCTAACGGCATGCTCTGTTCCGAGCGCGAGATGGGGCTGAGCGACGAGCACGAAGGCATCATCGAACTGGCCGAAGATGCCCCCGTCGGCGCGCCGTTTGCGCAGATCATGGGCCTGGATGATCCGGTGATCGACATCAACGTCACGCCGAACAAACAGGACTGTCTGGGCGTACGCGGTATCGCCCGGGACCTGGCGGCCGCCGGCATGGGCACTCTGAAGCCTTTGGACGCCACGCCTGTCGAAGGCAGTTACGACAGCCCCATCAATGTGGAGCTGAATTTCGAAAATGGCTATGAGACCGCCTGCACCTGTTTTCTGGGCCGGCATTTTCGCGGCCTGAAGAACGGCCCCGCCCCGGAATGGCTGCGCCGCCGCCTCACGGCAATTGGCCTGCGCCCGATCTCGGCCCTGGTCGATATGACCAATTACATCACTTACGACCTGGGCCGGCCCCTGCACGTTTTCGACGCCGCCAAGGTTTCGGGCAACATCCAAGCCCGCATGGCGGCCGCCGGCGAGACCTTTCTGGCCCTGGACGGCAAGGATTACGAGCTGGATGGCGAGATTACGGTGATCGCGGACCAGAAGGCGGCCGAGGCCATCGGCGGCGTCATGGGCGGTGAGGCCTCGGGCTGTACCGACGAGACAACAGAGATGTTCCTCGAAGCGGCGCTGTTCGACGCCCACCGCACGGCCGCGACCGGCCGCCGCCTCGGTATCGAAAGCGATGCGCGCTATCGCTTTGAACGGGGCGTGGACCCGGCCATGGTGCGCCCCGGCGTGGAAATCGCCACCCGCTTGGTGTTGGAGATGTGTGGCGGTGAAACCTCCCATGCGGTGCTGGCCGGCACCCCGGAAGTACCCGCGAAAGTGGTCGAGTTCCGCCCCGACCGGGTCAGCGAACTGATCGGCATCGACGTGGACGAAGCTGAACAGCGCAAGATCCTCTCCGATCTGGGCTTTGGCATTGTCGATGGCGAGGGCTGCTGGCAAGTCACCGCCCCTACGTGGCGTACGGATATTGACGGCGAGGCGGATATTGTCGAGGAAGTGACCCGCATTGCCGGTTACGACCGCATTACCTCTACCCCATTGCC
Source organism: Alphaproteobacteria bacterium (assembly GCA_030747035.1). Lineage (GTDB taxonomy): Bacteria > Pseudomonadota > Alphaproteobacteria. The sequence goes on from JASLLM010000074.1 coordinate 8,878, forward strand.
GCGCCTGTCCGTCACCTCGAAACCCGCCCTGACCTTGGCCCAACGGCGGCGCCCAGCCGCAAAACGCGCCCTGGCGGTGCGGGGCATGATGGAGTGCGTTACCTGGTCCTTCATGCCGCGCCGTTTTGCCGAACTGTTCGGCGGTGGGACGGAGGATATGCTGCTGGCCAATCCGATCTCGTCGGAATTGGATGCCATGCGCCCCTCCATGCTGGGCAACCTGATCCTGGCGGCGGGCCGCAATGTCGACCGTGGTTTCGATGACGTGGCCCTGTTCGAGGTGGGGCCGCAATTCCGCGATGCCACACCCAAGGGTCAGGACTTCGTTGCCGCCGGCCTGCGCCGGGGCCGGGATGCCCGGCGCCATTGGGCCGACAGCCCCCGCGAGGTGGATGCCTTTGACGCCAAGGCGGACGCCCTGGCGGTTCTGGAAGCCATCGGTGCGCCGACGGCCAGCATACAAATCGCCGCCGACGCGCCGGCTTGGTACCATCCGGGCCGATCGGCAGTGATGCGCCTGGGGCCAAAAAATGTTCTGGCCGCATTCGGCGAGGTTCACCCGCGCATCCTGGACCGTATGGATGTGGCCGGACCCATGGCCGCTTTTGAGGTCTTTATCGACAATGCGCCCCTGCCAAAGGCCAAGGCGACCCGCAACCGGGCAGAGCTGCTGGTCAGCGATCTGCCCGCGGTACAGCGGGACTTCGCCTTCGTGGTGGACGAGGCGACCACTGCGGACAGCATCGTCCGAGCCGCCAAGGGCGCCGACAAGGGTTTCATCGGCGACGTCAATGTGTTCGACATTTATTCCGGCAAGGGCATCGAAGACGGCAAGAAATCCGTCGCCATCACCGCCCGCCTGGAGCCCAAGGACGCCACTCTGACCGACCCGGAGATCGAAGCCATTGCCGCCAAAATCGTGGCGGCAGTCAGCAAGGCCACGGGAGCCGTGTTACGGGGTTGAATTTTCTCAATTTCCTCCTAAATTGGAGGAAAGGAGGAAATTGCATGCCCTTAAACATCAAGGATGAGCAAACCCACGAGATGGCGCGGAAACTAGCTGACCTTGCCGGTGAAACCATGACCAAGGCGGTGAAGACCGCAATTGAAGATCGGCTTCTTCGGCTCGAGAAACGCAAGAAGCGGCGCGGCTTGGCGGACAGGTTGGATCGGATTGCCCTCTATTGCGCCAGTTTGCCCGACTATGATGACCGAACTGATGACGAAATCATTGGATATGACGAATACGGTCTACCCAAATGATTGTTGTCGATACATCGGCAATCATCGCCATCCTTCGTGATGAACCCGAACGGCGCCGTTTCAACGAAATAATCGAGTCTGTGGATGCCTGCTATTTTTCAACGGCAAGCCTGCTGGAAACACGCATTGTTCTCCATAGCCGAAAACGGGACCGCGTTCTTTTGACGCTTGATGGCTTCATGTCCGAAGCGGATATTGAAATTGTCGATGTGAGCCGAGATATCGCCGAAATTGCTTTCGATGCTTTTCGCAAGTATGGCAAGGGCCAGGGCAAAGGTGCCGGACTTAATTACGGCGATTGCTTTTCCTACGCCTTGGCGAAGGAGATGGACCTACCCCTCCTATTCAAAGGCAATGATTTCTCGCAAACTGACATCCGAGCAGCGACTGAATTATACTCATAGGCCTTTCAACGCCCCTTGAACACCGGTGGACGTTTTTCCATGAAGGCGCGGGGGCCCTCCTGGGCATCTTCCGTGCCGGCCAGAACTTTTGACTCAGCGCTTTCCAGGGCCAGGGCCTCGGCCTCGCTCAAATCAGCGGCCTGGCGCATGACCTTGCGCGCCGCCTGTACCGCCAAGGGCGCATTGGCGGCGATGGTTGCGGCCAGTTCCAGGGCGATCTCCTCGACCTTTTCCGCCGCAACCACATAATTGACCAGACCGGCGGCCAGGGCGCCATCGGCATCAATGGGGTTGCCGGTCAGCAGCATTTCCGCCGCCAGGGCCGGTGAGACCAGGCGCGTCAGCCGCGCCGTGCCGCCCATGGCTGGGATCAGGCCCAGTTTCACTTCTGAAAGACCCAGACGGGCGCCCGACGCCGCCACGCGCAGATCGCCGGCCAGCAACATCTCCATGCCGCCGGCGATGGCATGACCGTTGGCTGCAACAATCAGGGGCTTGCCAATATCCAGATCGCGCAGGGTCGCCCGCGCCGGCAGGTCCGGTTCCGCCAACACAGCCCTATCCCATTCATCCGCCGCCTGCCGCGCCCCGGTCAGCAGCGGAATATAGCTGCCCAGATCGAAGCCGGCGCAGAACGTCGAACCCGCCGCACCTGTCAAGACGACGACGCGCACGCTGTCGTCGTCCCGCAGTTGGAGCCAGCAATTGGCCAGGGCGACAATCAGTTCCGGGTTCAGGGCATTGCGCGCCTCCGGCCGGTTCAGGCGCACAAGGGCGATGCCATCGCTGAATTCGACGTCCAGTACCGACATTGCTCTCTCCTCCGGTTGCCATCGACATCCCATCGACATTTGGGGCCAACTTGATTACGGTTTGCCCCAGCGATACAGGGACCCGACTGATGAATACCATTGAAAACGGCTTGCTCGCCGTGGTCAAACAAGATTGCGAAACCTGCGTATTGATCGAACCGGTTCTAGCGCTGTTGGCGGCTGACGGCATGGCGGTTTACAGCCAGGATAACCCCGGCTTTCCCGCTTCGATAGCAAGCGTGTTGGACGACCGGGAGTTGGAGACTTCGTTCAATCTGGAAATTGAAACGGTTCCGACCCTGGTGCGTTTTGAGGACGGGACCGAAACGGGACGCCTGGTGGGCTGGGTACGCGACGAATGGCAGGACTTTACCGGCATTGGTGATCTGGGCCAGGATTTGCCCGCCTTCCGGCCGGGTTGCGGTTCCAAGAGCGTGGAGCCGGGTATCGCCGAGGAACTGGCGGTGCGATACGGCGATCTGGCGATCAATGCCCGCCGTATTGAAGTCGCGCCTTTGGAAGACGAGATCGAAGCCTGTTTCGAGAGGGAATGGAGCGACGGCCTGCCCGTGGTGCCGCCCACGCCGACACGGGTCTACCGCATGCTGCAGGGCACGACACGCCCCCCCGAAGAAGTGATCGGCATCATCCCCCCCGACTTGGCGCCATGCACGGTGGAAAAGGTCGCCATCAACGCGGTCATGGCCGGCTGCAAGCCGGAATACCTGCCGGTCGTCCTGGCGGCGGTGGAAGCGGCCCTGATCGATGAATTCTGCATGCACGGCCTGCTGTGCACCACCATGTTCGCCGGCCCCATGGTGGTTGTAAACGGCCCCATCGCCCAGCGGATCGGCATGAATGCCCGCGAGAACGCCCTGGGCCAGGGCAACCGGGCCAACGCCACCATCGGGCGGGCCCTGCAATTGGTGATCCGCAATGTGGGCGGCGGCAAACCGGGCGGCATCGACAGGGCCTGCATGGGCAATCCGGGCAAATATACCTTCTGCTTCGCCGAGGACGAGGCAGGCTCCAACTGGGAGTCACTGGCGGTGGAGCGGGGCTTCGCGCCCGATGCCTCCACCGTTACCCTTTTCGCGGGCGATGGCGTGCAAGCCGTGGCGGATCAGAAATCCCGCACCCCGGAGTCCCTGGCCCGCACCCTGGCGGCCTGTTTGCGGGTTGTCGACCACCCCAAGATGGTCATGGCAGGTGACGCCTTCCTGATCGTTTCGCCCGAGCATGAGCGGGTCTTTCATCAGGCGGGCTGGAGCAAGGCCAGGTTGAAGGAAGAACTGCACGAATTGCTCATGATCCCGGGCGCGGAACTGGTGGCGGGCGCCGGCGGCATCGCCGAGGGACTGCCCGCCAAAATGGCGGACCAGACATTGCCAAAATTCCGCCCCGGCGGACTGAATATCGTCCGCGCGGGCGGCGGTGCGGGCATGTTTTCCGCCGTTATCGGCGGTTGGGCCGCCACGGGCGAAATCGGATCAATCCCTGTAACCAAGGAGATCGCATCATGAACAGCAAAACGGTTATGCTCGACCCCACGTCCGAGCAGACACCGGCCCGGCGGCAATTGCTGCCACGGCCGGAAAAGCTCGACGGCTTGACCGTCGGGCTGTTGGATATTTCCAAGCCCAGGGGCGATGTCTTCCTCGATCAACTGGACAAGATGTTGCGCGGCAAGGGCATCACGGTCAAACGCTATGCCAAGCCGACCTTTACCCGCGTTGCGCCGGTGGATCTGAAACAACAGATCGCCGAAGAAGTCGACGTGGTTGTGGAAGGCCTGGCGGATTGAGGCTCGTGCACATCGTGCTGTATGCATGATATCACGGATCTTGAAGGACGCGGCATTCCCGGCGTCGGCGTCGCCTCCACCGAATTCATCGAAGCGGCGGCGGCCCAGGCGGAAAGCCTTGGATTTGATGCAGCCATGGTCTTCGTCCAGCATCCGATCCAGGACCGTACGGACGATGAGATGCGCGAACTTGCCGAAGCGGCCTATGTGGAGATCGTCGCCAGGGTATCGCAAGGTTAGCAACCGGCCCCAGTCGATACCACCTTGAGGCGGGATTGAACAAATCGACGGCAAATCCGTGACTGTCGGCGATATCGCCCTAATTTGATGGTGACCAGGAACGATGCGGTGCTATCGATGCAAAATCGCAGACTTCATGATCGCCAGGCCCTGGATCAGGAAGTAACCGCCAAGATTGGCGGCCGGCATGGCCATGCGCTTATCACGGACATCAGCCAGGGCGGCGCGTTCCTGGAGTCCGATCTGGCGCTGAGGCAAGGCCAAGACGTCGTCATTTCAAATCCCATCACCGGCGAGTCGGTCATCGCCGGTGTCCGGCGGATAGAGACCGAAGGCGCCGGACTGCAGTTCGACGACGAGGCAATTTGGCATGTCATCGGCGGCTGGGGCGGCACCCCTGTGAAACGATAGGACAATATCCGACCCGTTGGCGGGAAAATTTTATCTTGGCAATTTCCGTCACGGGGTTGCGTTCGCGCTAAATCTCCTGAAGCATGGCTGATCCACTCGACCTTTCACAGCAATCTTGGGCATTTGGTGGAGGCCATGGCCAAGGAGTCGGAAATTCAGTTGCAGCAGCGTCAGACCGGGGCACATGTCCTGCGTAGTGCCGAAGACTGGGAAACGCTGTTTGAGGATCCCGAGAATGGCCTGATCACGCTGATCGGGCAGGCGCACAGTGTCGATGCACTGGTCCGAAGCACAAGCTCCCTATTGAGAAAATTACTCATTCATGAGAACGAACGCTCCCGGCTGGAGGCGTACGAACAGCGCCTTGCGGCTATTGCCGCGGCCGATGGTGAAGCCGGTGATATAGACGGAGTCCGCGAAAGCATTACCGCGCTTCTGCGTCAGCTAAAGGAAGAAGGCAAAAAGGCGGCACAGGAAGATCGCGAAGCGGTTGAAACCGAAAAGCGGAAAAAACCGGCGGGCAGAAAAAAATCCACAGGCCGGCGCCGCGGCAAAGCGGCGGTTGGCAAGCCGGGCATGTGGCGAGGACTGCGTTTTTCACAGGTAAACAAGATCGGAATTATTGTTCTTTCCGCACTGGCATTCCTCGCAATTGTTGTCCTTGCGGTCCATTTGCATGGACCGGAAATGCCAGCGTCCGAACGCGAGGCCGCGGCCGAATTGCTGCTTGCCCATGGGGAAAGTGTCAGACCCGACATCAGTTGGAAAATTGATACCAGCCGGCTTGCAAGGGGCAGTAAATTCGAGCTTGTTTTTGTGCTCACTGTAGAACGGCATGCTTTGCTAATCCGTTCATTCAGTGCCATGGAACGGGCCAAATTCGCCGCCAGCCTGTGCCCGAAAAAGGGCGAGCTTCTGGACAAGATGGCGGCCTACCAATCGCAGATCCGAATAGAAATAACTGAAGGCGGCAAAATCCTGACCGGCGCCTCCTGCCCACTGTGACGCCAATACCAAAGGGCGGATTTGGCACCTTGCGGACATTCGGCCATATCAACAAAACACGCGGTTAGTCGGCCAGGCGCTGCCGCATTTCGGTGCCGATAACCTGAAAACCGTATTTCGCATAGAAGGGCCGGTTATATTCCGTCGTCTCCAGCAGGTACAGGCCCATTTCGGCGCAGCCCCGGGCGCGGGCATTGTCGACGGTTCGCTGCACCAGCATTCCGCCAATATTCCTGCCGCGGGCGGACGGCATCACCACCAGCTCTTCCAGCTGGCAATATTCGCCGCCATACCGCATGGCCAGATTGTAACTCACCGTCGCCATGCCCAGGATCTCCGGCCCTTCAACCGCAAGGATAATTTCACCGCGCTCTTTCGACAGTAGCTGTTGAAATGAATCCTGTAGAGGCAGGCTTGGCGCCGACCTGGTCGCGGATTTAAGCTCCGCGAGCAATAACACGCAATGATTTTCGTCTTCAGCAACCGCATTGCGAAGTTCAACGGCCATGCGGCGATACTCCAGTTATTCGTTTGTGGGCTTCGCCATGGCGGCGAATTGATCAGCCATCGCCGTTGTCCATTGGATAGCGGCCCACGCCCCAGCCGCCGTCAACAGCCAGGACCTGGCCGGTAATGAAAGAGGCATCGTCGGAGCACAGGAACGCCACTGCCCGTGCGATGTCTTGCGGCACCCCAACCCGTTGCAGCGGAGTATCGAGCAGCATGCGCTGCTGCACCGTGCCCACCTGGTTGATGCGGGCCTCGGTCATGGGCGTTTCGATCAGGCCGGGGGCGATCGAATTGACGCGCACGCCAACCGGACCGAATTCCGCCGCCATCTGCCGGGTCAAACCATTCAGGGCGGCCTTGGATGCGGCGTAGGCGCCGGCATTGGGCGTGCCCGCCAAGGCAAAGACCGATGACATGTTGAGGATGGCGCCGCCGCCCCCCGCCGCCATTACTTCCACGGCGGCGCGCGACATGGCAAACACGGCGGCCAGATTGATATCCATGATGCGGGCCAACTCCCCTTCATCGGTGTCCCGCACGGATCGCGCCTGACCGACACCGGCATTATTGACCAGAATGCGCCACGGCGCGGGCGAAGTTTCCGCCGCCGCCTTGACCCTGGACGCCGCGCCGGCCTGGGTCAAATCAACGGCCAGGGTGTTCACCGCCCCGGATCCAGCCTCGTCCGCAAGGCTTTCCAACCCCGCGGGGTTTTGATCCACCCCCAACACCTTGGCCCCCCGGGCCGCCAACAACAGGGCCGTGGCCCGCCCGATGCCCGACGCAGCACCGGTCACCACCGCCAGCCGGCCATCGGAAAACTCATATCCACCCGTCATCACAGCGTGCCCCCTCCATGCAGTAGGCGGTAGTATAACAGCTACTGGCGGCAATGGCGCTTTGGCCCTTTCGTGTGCGGCCTGCCAGTGCTAAAAGCGCCCCGCAATGACTGATTTAGAACATATCCGCAATTTCTCCATCATCGCCCATATCGATCATGGCAAGTCCACCTTGGCCGACCGGCTGATCGAGTATTGCGGCGGCCTGGAAAGCCGCGAAATGCAGGAACAGGTCCTCGATTCCATGGATCTGGAGCGCGAGCGCGGCATTACTATCAAGGCCCAAACGGTGCGCCTGAAATACAAGGCGCGGAATGGCGAAACCTATACCCTGAACCTGATCGACACGCCGGGGCATGTGGATTTCGCCTACGAAGTGAACCGGTCGCTGGCCGCCTGCGAAGGCTCGCTGCTGGTGGTGGATGCCTCCCAGGGGGTTGAGGCGCAGACCCTGGCCAACGTTTATCAGGCGATAGAGAACGATCATGAAATCGTCCCGATCCTGAACAAGATCGACCTGCCGGCGGCCGAACCGGATCGGGTAAAGGCCCAGATCGAGGATGTCATTGGCATCGATGCCTCCGATGCCATAGCCACTTCGGCCAAATCGGGCATCGGTATCGAGGAGGTGCTGGAGGCGTTGGTGGAACGTCTGCCGCCGCCCACCGGCGATGGGGAGGCGCCCCTGCAGGCCTTGGTGGTGGACAGCTGGTACGATGCCTATTTGGGCGTGATTGTCCTGGTGCGGATTATGCAGGGACGCCTGGAGAAAGGCATGCGGGCCCGCCTGATGGCGACGGAAAGCCGCCACTTGATCGAACAGGTCGGTATCTTCACACCGAAATTGGAGAAGACGGACAGCCTCGGCCCAGGCGAATTGGGCTATTTCACGGCCTCCATCAAGGATGTTTCGGAAACCCGCGTCGGCGATACCCTGACCGACGACCGCAACCCGACCGACCGCGCCCTGGACGGCTTCAAACCGGCAATTCCGGTGGTGTTCTGCGGCCTGTTTCCCATCGACGCGGCTGATTTCGAGGATCTAAGGGAAAGTCTGGCGCGGCTGAAACTGAACGATGCTTCGTTCGAATACGAGACCGAGAGTTCCGCCGCCCTGGGCTTCGGCTTCCGCTGTGGTTTTCTGGGCCTGTTGCATATGGAAATCATACAGCAGCGGCTGGAGCGGGAATTCAATCTCGACCTGATCACCACCGCGCCCAGCGTGATCTATCACGTCTATATGACCGACGGCGGCATGCAGGAGATCCACAACCCCGTGGACCTACCCGATCCGGTGCATATCGACCATATCGAGGAACCCTGGATCAAGGCGACAATCCTGGTGCCCGACGACTATCTGGGCCAGGTTCTGAAGCTGTGCGAGGAAAGGCGCGGCATCCAGATCAATCTGACCTATGCGGGCAGCCGGGCCATGGTGCAGTACGATCTGCCCCTGAACGAAGTGGTATTTGACTTCTACGATCGCCTGAAATCGGTCTCCCGCGGCTACGCCAGTTTCGATTACGAATTGGTCGACTACCGGCCCGAACGTCTGGTCAAGATGTCGATCCTGGTGAACCACGAGCCCGTGGACGCCCTGTCCATGATCGTCCACGCCGGGCGCGCCGAATCCCGTGGCCGGGCACTGTGCGAACGGCTGAAGGACCTGATACCGCGACAATTGTTCGCCATCGCCATTCAGGCCGCCATTGGCGGACGGATTATCGCCCGGGAAACCGTGCGCGCCATGCGCAAGGATGTGCTAGCCAAGTGCTACGGCGGCGACGTCAGCCGCAAGCGCAAATTGCTGGACAAGCAGAAAAAGGGCAAAAAGCGCATGCGCACCTTCGGCAAGGTGGAAATCCCGCAAGAAGCCTTTATCGCGGCCCTGAAAACCGGCGAATAGGCGCCTCCCCGGCGTATTACGAGAAAGAGCGCCGGGATGGACGGCGGCGGCCAAGCAACAACAGGATCAGGGCGGGGATCAGGAACACGACCCAGGTTGGCCATTGCAACAGGGCAATGATGCCGGGATCCCATATGGCGGGCAGCAGATGGCGCTGCACCACCGCCTGCATCAGGTTCAAACTACCCCGGTCCAGGTCGTACCTGAGCTGCCCAAGGGCCATCGGCTGCCAAGCGCCAGCCTGCAGGGACGCCACCAACTCCGCGCCAGCGGCCATGAATGCCAACGCCAGCAAAACCCAGCCCAGTATGCGGCAAATGAGTTTGGTCTTCCCCATCACCCTGCGAATATAGTTTGGCCCAATGCAATCGCATTTTGGCGTTATTCGCTGGAAAAACAACGCCTAATGTCGATTTGTTCCCTATCACCATATTGCCCCTGAGCCCAATCCTCACTATGTTCAGCGCGCACAAATGCAAACGGAGGGGTGGCCGAGTGGTTGAAGGCGCACGCCTGGAAAGTGTGTATACGGGAAACCGTATCGAGGGTTCGAATCCCTCTCCCTCCGCCATTATCTTGTTCGCAACAGTCTCCCGCCGTTTTCTGCAGGTCTGAAAACCCCAGGTTCTGCGGGCTTTTGAGGCAAAAGCTGTTCACCGCCGTTCCGGCTTTTCTCTGCAAATCCTCTCTCTTTGCCCCTTTCTCTCCAAAGCTGTTGACTATGGCAATTTAGTACGAGTTCCTAATACTTTGCTTCTAAACGATAATTCGGTGCGACAGTTTTGCAATGTTCGAATATCCGCCGCTCGGGCGAGAGAGATTAGATTCAAACTCGAACATTGAAACACCGCCAAGTTTTGAGTTGTCGACTCGCGATATTCCAAAAAAAGGTGGGATTCGTAAGGTCCCTAATAATTTGCTCTCATAAAT
>JASLLM010000075.1 GCA_030747035.1 Alphaproteobacteria bacterium
GCTTACCGGGTTCATGGGCGAGGCGGACTGGCGCGGCTGCTGCCTGGAGATGAAGACCGCCGCCGGTCTGTTCTGGCCGATCCCGATCACCCTGTCATGCGAAAGCGATCTTGCCGACGGCATCGCGGTCGGTGAGGAAGTGGCCTTGGTGGACGAGACGGGCACGATTTTTGGCATTCTCGAAGTGGCGGAAAAGTACGGCATCGACAAGGCGTTCGAATGCACCCACGTTTACCGCACCACCGACGTCGCCCATGCCGGGGTGGAGAAGGTCATGCGTCAGGGCGCGGTCAACCTGGCCGGACCGGTGATGGCGCTGAACGAGGGTCATTATGGGGAAAACTATCCAGGGCTCTACTATCGCCCGGCCGAGACCCGGGCGCTGTTTCAGGAACAGGGCTGGCGCACGGTCGCCGCCTTCCAGACCCGCAATCCCATGCACCGCAGCCATGAATACCTGGCCAAGATCGCGGTCGAGATCTGCGATGGCTTGCTGATCCATCAGGTTCTTGGCGCCCTCAAACCGGGCGATATTCCGGCCGAGGTCCGGGTCGCCTCGATCGATGCCCTGGTCGCCAGCTATTTCGTTCCCGGCACCGTTATCCAGGCCGGTTACCCTATTGAAATGCGCTACGCCGGGCCGCGCGAAGCCTTGTTGCACGCGGTATTCCGGCAGAACTTCGGCTGCTCACATCTGGTGGTCGGGCGCGACCACGCCGGTCTTGGCGACTACTACGGACCGCTGGATGCCCATCACATCTTCGATGATGTTGACAAGGGCAGCATGGAAATTCAGCCGCTGAAGATCGATATCACCTTTCACTGCTATCGCTGCGGCGGCATGGCCACGGCCCGGACCTGTCCGCACGGCGAAGAAGACCGGCTTAATATCTCCGGCACCAGGTTGCGCGAAATGTTCGCCAACGGGGAAGAGATACCGATGGAGTTCAGCCGTCCCGAAGTGCTCGACGTGCTTCGGACATACTATGACGATGAGAAGTGACGCCGGTACGACGCAAGGACGAGCGTACTTAGACACCAAATATCCGCAGATTTCTGGGACGACTGTGCAAGAGCCGACATCAGCAACTTTTTGTCACTCCTCTTAACGGAAAATGGGCTCTCCCAAGATAATTGTCACCGGCGCCCATGTCCGGGCCGGCGGAACCCCAGGGCGCAGAATATCGCCTCCCCCCTTTCGCATTGCTTCTAATGGAGGATCCAAACAAGATGACCCATGATTTCACACCTCTGTTCACTTCCATCCTGAGCCTAGACCGGCTGGCCCGTTTGATGCATGCCACGAGCCAGGCAAGCCCCACAGCTTAGTGTTTCCCAGCATACGTGCAGTCTCGGGCCCAGCCATCATTGGCGGGGGTCCGCCGAGGTGTGGCTAGACCTCGTCGGCAACGCCGCCTTCGAGGGTTTTGCCATAGGCGTCGATGAAGACGCCCTTGTCGTCAATCGTCGCCATGTCGCAGAACAACTCGATGCGGTGGCCGTCGGGGTCAAGGATGTAGAAGGATTCGTTCTCGCCCCAGGAGCCCTCGCCGCGCGGGTGCCAGGGGCTGTGAACCACCGGGCCGCGGACGATCTCCAGGCCCATTTCCTTGGCCCTGTCCAATTGGGTCAGCCAGTCTTCCCGGTTGTTGTATTCAATGGCGAAGTGATGAAAGCCGGGCAGGCCCTCGGTCGCATCCGCCGCCGTCGCGGTGCGGTATTTCTTGGCCGGGTTATGGGCCAGAACCAGATCATGATGGTTCTCGTTGATGCGCATGAAAACCAGTTCGACCGGGATCGCCTCCACTTCGCCGGCCTGGTGATGTTCCGTCACCTTCAAGCCAAGGACGTCGCGGTAAAAGGCGATGGATTTTTCGATATCCGTGACTTCAAACGCCATGTGATGGAAGGATTTTGCAGTGGGAGCCGTACTCATGATATTTCCTCGTCTGTTGTTCGCGGTTCATCGCCGCTTTGGTTGCAGGTCGTCTAGAAAAACGCTTTGCTTGAGCCGTACCGGCTGTTCGAGATCCTCATGATCTTCATGGGTCAGACGCAGCAGGTATTCTTCATCTCCGCCTTCCAGGCCGTCAATCTTGAACTCACCGAAGGCATCCGTCACCGCCTCGCCGACCGGGGCGCCATCCCGCAGCAACCGAACAGTTGCCCCGGCAAGGCAGTCCAAGGCACCGTCATTTTGCGTCAGCACATTGCCGCCGATGAAATGATGGGTAAAGCGGTGCAGGTTCCTGTAATAAATGCGCGGGCGGGTGTTGAATTCCGGTGACAGCACCGCCAGCTTTTCCGCCCCGGCCCGTCGCGCCATGTCATCGTCGCCGCTTTTCAAGGCCGTGATGGCGCCCGTCGGGCAGACCTGGGCGCAGCGCGGCTCCGCCCAGCCGCGGTCCAGCAAATGGGCATCGAAAATCCATTTCTGCGGCAGCTGCAGCTCCTCGTTCCACCAGATCGCACCGTAAGGGCAGGAGGCCACGATGTCCTTGTTGCCCCGCGCCTTTTCCGGATCGATGACGACGATGCCGTCTTCGCGTTGCTGAACGGCGCCCCCGCCCGCATCCACACAGGGCGCATCGGCGCATTGATTGCACATGGTCGGCAGGAATGCCGCGTCCACCATGGGCGCGCGTCCGCGCTCTGTCTGTTCAATCTTGATCCAGGAATGGCCGTGCAGTGGCTGCGCCGCCGCATAGCCGGGATAGTCGTTGCCCACATGTTCGTCCTTGCAGGCAATGAAGCAATTGTTGCAGTTGTGGCACAGGGCCACGTCAATGATGAGGTGCCATTTGCTCACGAGGCAGCCTCCTCTTCTCCTGCCCATTTCTCTATCTCGATCAGACAGGAGTTCGGCGCCGAGCCGGTGGTCTTTTCCGTCATGTGGCGTTTCGGTGTCAGGATATTGACGCAGCCGCCCCGATCCGGTGACTGTCCCGGTTCGCCAATTGGATCGTATTCAGCCGAGCTCTCGGCGGAATGCACCACGCCGGCCATGATCCGCGCCGTGACCCGGGCCGCGCAGATCACCGAACCACGGTCGTTGTACAGGCGGATCAGGTCATGGTGTTTGATGCCGCGCGCCTCGGCATCCGCCGGGTTGATGCGGGCGACCCAGTAATGATAGCCGTCGATCAGCACCCGGTGATCCACGATATCGTTCAGCACACTGTCCTTGCCATCGCCCTTGGTGTGGAAGCTGTAGCGGGGATGCGGCGTTAGAAGTTGCAGGGGGTATTTGGCAAACAGCGCGGCGGTGCCGCGACCTTCCCATGACGGAATATATTTATTGACCGGGGGCCGTTCGGGGTCCTGGCCAAAGCGCTTGAGGCTTTGCGCCTCGAACTCGATCTTGCCGGACTGGGTTTGCAGGCCTTCGAGATATTGTTCGCCGTATTCACCAGGCAGGGGTGCTGGTTCCGGCACATCCTTCTTGCGTCCCTCGGCGTACCAGCGGAATCCGGCCGGCGGGCGGTGTTCCTCCTTTTCCGAGGGCACCACGTAGTAGCCCTTGCGCAGAAACTCCCGCCAGGAAATCCGCTGCGGCAGATCCGAGGCATCGAACTGCGCCTTGCACCAATCAAGCTCGGTCATGCCTTCGGTGAAATAGGCGCTCAGGCCCAGGCGCTTGAGGATATCGGTAAAGATCTGATAGTCGGAGCGGCTCTCACCCAGGGGCTCGATGCATTTGTGCTGGATGGCGATGACCCGGTGGTTCAGCATGGTCTGGTTATGCTGGGAATAGCCACCCGCCGCCCCCCATTCGCCGATGTCCCAGCGTTCAAAGTTGGTGCAGGCCGGCAGCACGATATCGGCGAAGGGCACCTCGCCCTCGTTCCAGATCGATTGATTGACGATAAACTCCAGCGCCTCGGACTGCAGCGCCTTGGCCAGGCGGTTCGACTCCATGGTGGTGCCGAAATGGCTGCCGCCGTATTTGTACATCATCCGAACCCGCGAATGGCCGGGCGATGGGTAGCGGAAGCCCATGAACTGCCCCTCGATCGAGCGGGCGTCCAGGGGATAGCCGCTGGTTTCGCCATCCAGGATCGCCTCGGGTATGCGCAGGCGGGGGATCTGCTGGGTCACCGGGTTCATGGAAAGCAAATGCGGCTGGCGCTGATATAGCTGGATCGCCGAGGCGGTGCCGTTCATATCGCCGGAGATGCCACCTTCAGCATAGCCGGGGAAATAGAATTCATGATCGATGGGCGAGCCGCACTGCAGGCCGCCAAAATTCACCCCCGGCTTGCCCAGGCCCTGCATGGCCATCAGGCAGATCATCGCACGGGCCCATTGCGCGCCGGTGGCGGAGCGGTTGGCGCCGCCAAACGTGGTGCCCTTGCCGCCCGCCGCCAGATAAGTTTTCCTGGTGCCCCACTGCCGCGCCAGGGCGCGGACGGTGTGTGCCGCCACGCCCGTTTCAGCTTCCTGCCACTCCGGCGTCTTGGCCTGGCCGTCTTCCTCGCCCATGAGATAGGCCCGGTATTTCTCGAACCCCGTGGTGCGGTTGGCGACATAGTCCTTGTCGTACAGGCCTTCGGTGATCCAGACCCAGGCCAGGGCGTGGGCCAGGGCCGGGCTGGTGCCGGGGATAACGGGGATCCATTTGCCACCCAGATGGGAGGCGGTGTGATTGCAGTAAGGATCGATGTGCACCATTTCGATGCCCAACTCGCGGGCCCAGTGACGGCGCGGCGTACCTTCGAAGGAACCGTAGGAGCCGGAGGTGGATTCGGGATCGCTGGCCCAGAAGACGATCATTTCGGCTTCGTCCAGGCAGTCCTGCAATTGTCCGTAGGGTTCCATGGCGCCGTTGCGCATGGAGTTGCCATAGTGATGCGCGCCGCCCCAGTACCAGCCTTCCCAACTGTCCGGGTTCAGGGCCATTTTGGTGTGCCCGATGGCGTTCATGAAACGGATCTGGGCGCTCAGGTAATAGCCGATATTGCCCCAGGTATGATGCGAGCCATGACTGTTCATGATGGCGCCGTGGCCATGCTCCCGCTTAACCCGCTTGATCTCGTTGGCGGTGATGTCCAGGGCTTCATCCCAGCCGATCTGCTCGTAGCCGGAGATGCCGCGGTTCTGCGGATTGCGCGCGCCGTTCGGTTCGAAATCAACGCGCTTGAGCGGGTGCAGCAGGCGCCTGGAGGAATAAATCAGGGACTTCGATGCCAGGCCGTGGGGATTGATGGTGGTCTTGCGCGGTGGTGAGAATGTCCTGCCACGGGCCGTCAGGGTCCAGCTTGGCGCATCATCGTCGGCCAGGTCGATCGGCGTCATGCGGACGATCTTGCCGTCCTTGACATAGACGAACAGCGGCCCGCCGTTGGTGATGTTGGTATAGCGCCGCTCTCCGTTACCCGCATCGACGCCGTAATCCCAGCGGATCGTCATCATGATGGAGATGGTATCGGTAAACCACTGGGTCACCTCGTCCTCGCCCTGCATCTGCAGGGCGAAGTTCTTCATGGCGTTAATGAAGTCCATATGGTCAGCCGGTGGGGTCAACAGCTTGACGCCAAGGGCGGCGGTCTTAAACGAAATGGTCATGTCCGGGCTGTCGTGAATGCCGGCGCGCGATGTCACCTTGCCGCCGCCGAAGCGGTAGCAGCGGCCGACTGAATTGTCCTTCACCTTCACCTGGGCGGTGAATTCCTTTTCCCCCAGGCGCTGCTTGAAGGACGGATAACGCCTGGCGGTGTAGTTCAAGGCCCAGGACACGCCAAGAAGGAGGGTTTGCAGGCGCATCTCAGATGCGCCCCCCGTCATCCTGTTGCGCCGCCGCCAGCGCCTGGATGACGAATTCCGTCGTCATCGTGACGTGCCGGATCATCAAGGCCTCCGCCGCATCCCCATCGCGGGACAGCACGGCCTCCATCAATCTGCGGTGTTCATCACTCTTCTTTCGCGGCTGTGTCCGCCGGGCCACTGACAGGGCGCGGTAGCGTTCCGACTGCTCGAACAGTACCGAACGGAACTGCATGGTTTTCCGCGACGGACAGGCCGCCACCAGCGCCTCGTGAAAGGCCCGGTGCCAATGGGACCATTGTTCATCCACGATGCCCGGCGCATCACCCTGCACGGCATCGATCTTCGAGAAGCGGTGATAGGTCGCCAAAATTTGTGCTTCCCAAGCGTCATCGCCATGTTCGATGGCATCGCGCAACGCCAGCGGTTCGAGGATATTGCGCAGGCGGGTAATGTCTTCAAGCTCTTCGATGGAAACTGGGGCGACGGAGAAGCCGCGCCGCTGGGCCGAGGCAACAAGGCCCTCGCTGACCAGGCGGGTCAATGCTTCACGCAATGAAGAAGCGCTTAAGCCCAATTCCTGCTGCGTGGCTTCAAACTTCAGCTTCTGGCCCGGCAAGAGCGCGCCTTGAAGGATCAAGGCACGCAATTTTCGATAGGCATCGCCTGCAACAGTCGACTTTGTCCCGGCCCCATTTTCGGGCTTGTTTTCGCCATCAGCGCTGACAGTCTCGATGCTCGTCATGCCGGCTTTCCCAAAGGCCTGATCCAAGTCCTGTGCAGTATTTTAGGCGCAATTTTGGACGCCGTCAAAATTTTCGAAAATACGCTTGGTTTTCGAATTGATGGCATTTCTTGAGTTCTTGCTTCGGAGCGAAATCGAATTCCGGCGGGCAAACCAGCGCCAAACTTATGGTTAAAGAAAACTTGACAAAACACCGCACGGCAACCGACCCTGAAATAGCAACCAATTTTTTGGTTCCAAATTGGGAGGAAAACTATGCGCAATTTATCCATGACGCGACGGCTTATGGTGGGCCTCACGGCTGCTGTCGCCGGGTTCGCGATGACGGCTGTTGCCACCGTTGGGCAGGCCGCCGACAAGAAAATCAAGATCGGCGTGATCTATGACTACACCGGGCCCTTGGCCGGTGGCGGCTCGGATCTGCAGGCGCTGGGCGCCAAGATCATGATTGATCACATCAATTCCCAGGGCGGTGTCGAAGGCTACATGATCGATCCGATCTATGCCGATGCCCAGTCCAAGCCGGAAGTGGCGATCAACGAGGCTGTCCGCCTGATCGAACAAGAAAAAGTCGATATGTTGTTGGGCTTCTATTCCTCCGCGCAATGTGTGCCGGTGGCCGCAAAGGTGGATTCCCTGAAGAAGTTCATGTGGATCACGACCTGCATTTCGCCGGCCGTTTTGAAGGGCCGCAATCTGAAGTACGTCTTCCGTCCGCAGGTGCATGGCGCCATGTTCGGCGAGTTGTCGGTGGATTTCCTGAATTCAAACGCACAGGGCAAACTGGGCATGTCGCCCAAGAAGCTTCGTGTCGCGATCATTCACGAAGACGGCCCGTACGGTTCCGGCGTCGCTGGTGGTAATGAAGCGGCGGCCAAGAAGTTCGGCATGAACCTGGTCCTGAAGGAGGGTTATTCCGCAACGGCGCCTGACCTGTCGTCCCTGGTCACCAAATTGAAGCGCAAACGTCCCGATGTCATTCTGCACACCGGCTACAATCCGGACATCACCCTGTTCCTGCGCCAGGCCAAGGAGCAAGGCCTGCGCTGGAAGGCTTTGATCGGCCATGGTGCGGGTTATGGCGTGGCGGACAAGCTGTATGACGCGCTGGGCAACGACGTCGACCACGTCTTCAACGTCGATCCGGTTTCGATCTGGCTGTTGGATCCCAAGTCCCTGGCCAAGGGCCTGCCGGCGGTTACCGCAAAGGTTGGCGCCGAATACGAAAAAGCCAAGCCGGGCGTCAAGGTGAAGTCGGCCCATGTGGGTATGGCGGCTTCAAATGCGCATGTCTTCTTCACCAACGTTCTGCCTAGGGCGATCAAGAAATATGGCGGCATTGACGCGGAGTCCCTGCGCAAGGCGGCCTTGGAGACGGATATCCCCGAAGGCGGCACCCTGCTGGGCTTTGGCGTCAAGTTCCCCAAATCGGGCGAGTCCGACATGATGGGACAGAACACCCGTGCCTCGCCCGTGGTCATGCAATATGTGGGCCGCAAGGTCTACATCGCCTGGCCCAAGGCACTGCAGACCATCGATCCGGTGCTGCCGCTGCCGAAGTCATCGCCGTACGCGAAGTAGGTGATCGGCTGCACGATAATCGTATCGGCAATTGGTAGGTGAGTATCAAAATGCTTCGCGTTGAAGGACTGTCCAAACATTTCGGCGGCTTCACGGCCGTCGACAATGTGGATTTTTCTCTTGAAAAGGGTGAGATCCTGGGTCTGATCGGGCCAAACGGATCGGGTAAGAGCACGATTTTCAACATGCTCTCCGGCACACTCAAACCGAATGCCGGGTCGATCCAATTGGAGGGAAAGGAAATCGCCGGAACGCCGCCGCACGCCATTTGCGGAATGGGGGTGGGCCGGACATTTCAGATCCCGCGGCCCATTCGCCGTCTTTCCATTCTCGAGAACGCCGCGCTGGCCGGCTATTATGGCCAGGCCGGCGCGGTTACTCGGGAGCAGGCCTGGCGCAGCGCCGAGGAAGCCTTGGAGATGGTCGGTCTGCCAACCAATGCCGATGCCTCCATCGACACCCTGGGCGCGGCGGGTCTGAAGAAGCTGGAGTTGGCCAAGGCTTTGGCGACCAAGCCCAGCCTGCTTTTGGCGGATGAAAGCCTGGGCGGCCTGGATCATTCGGAAATGGATCAGGCGGCGGATATGCTGAAGAATATCCGCGCCGAACTCGGCATCACCATTATTTGGGTGGAACACATCATGGGCGTCCTGATGCGGGTTGTCGACCGCGTCATGGTGCTGGATCATGGCGAAAAAATCGCCGAGGGCAGGCCCCAGGATGTTGCGGCCGATCCCAAGGTTATCGAAGTTTATCTGGGCAGCGATGCCGACGAAGTCGCCGCCGCTGCCTCCCGCGCCTAATCATATTCAAATCGAGACCCCAAAAGAGGATTGCGGCGTAATGCTGACCCTTCGGAACGTAAACGCCGGTTACGGTGATTTTCAAGCGCTGTTCGATGTTTCGCTGGACGTCAATGCCGGCGAGGCCGTGGCGGTGATTGGGCCGAACGGCGCCGGCAAATCCACCTTGATGCGGGTAATTTCCGGCATGATCCCGGCAACGGCGGGGCATATTGAAATGGAGGGGAGATCGGTCCTTGATGCCCCGGCCCATGATATTGTCGGCATGGGTATCGCCCATGTGCCGGAGAACCGGCGGCTCTTTCCCCGTATGACGGTAGAGGACAATTTGCGCATGGGCTGTTTCATGCCGCAGTTCCGGGCCCGGTACGAGGAGCGCAAGGATTTCGTCTACGAATTGTTTCCGCGCATGTTGGAGCGGCGCAATCAAATGGCGGGCACCCTCTCGGGTGGGGAGCAGCAGATGTGCGCCATCGGCCGGGCCTTGATGTCGGACCCCAAGATTTTGCTGATGGATGAACCTTCGGCGGGCCTGGCGCCGGTGATCGTGCAGCAGGTCTTTGACCTGATCGAGCGGATCCGGGCGGAGGGCCTGACGGTGTTGATCGTGGAACAGAACGTCAAGCAGGTTTTGCGCATCGTTGACCGGGCCTACGTTCTGGAATCGGGCACGCTGCGCCTGGAAGGCACGGCAGACGAGCTGCTGCAGAGCGCTGAAATTCAAAAAGCCTTTATGGGCATGTGAGGCAATAATGTTCGCGGAATTCACGGAAGCGCTGTTCAGCATCTTTTTCGTCGAAACCTTGATCAACGGGCTTCTGCTGGGCGGCGTCCTGGCCCTGCTGTCATTGGGCCTGAACTTGATTTTCGGCGTCATCGACGTGGTTTGGATCTGTTATGCCGAGATCATCATGCTGGGCATGTACACGATCTATTTCCTGCATGTGGACGGCGGGATGCCCTTGATCCTGGCGGCGGCATGCGGGGTTGGCGTGACCGCCCTGTTGGGCTGGCTGACGCATCGCCTGGTGATTGGCTATTTGTTGCAGGCCGCGCCCATCAACCAGTTGCTGGCCACAGGCGGTCTGCTGTTTTTCTTCCAGGGCGCGGCCATGGTCGCCTTTGGCATCGAGTTCCGTAATCTCGGCGTCAGCCTGGGCAGCCTGGCGGTGAGCGAGGATATCTACCTCTCCTGGACCCGGCTTCTGTCCTTCGCCATCGCGGCCGGCGTGGTCGTGGTCTTGTACCAGTTCCTCTCCCGCTCCTACCTTGGCGCCGCGATCCGGGCGATCAGCCAGGACCGCGAGATCATGATCCTGATGGGAGTCAACACCAAGAAGCTTTACCTGCTGACCTCCGCCATCGGTGGCGGCCTGGCCGGACTGGCGGCGGCGCTGCTGGCGCTGCAGTACGATGTACACCCCTTTATCGGCCTCAGTTTTGGCCCGATCACCTTCATGGTCTGCGTCATGGGGGGGCTCGGCAACATGGTCGGGGGCTTCTTGGCCGCCTTTGTCTTTAGCGAACTGATCACCATCGGCGGCTATTTCGCCGAACTGGAATGGGGCTATGTGCTGGCCTTCGCCTTCTTTATCGCCGCCATGTTCGTCCGCCCCGAAGGCTTGTTCGCGAGGAAGTCATGAACAGTAAACTTCTGATCGCGGTCATTGCCGCAATCCTGGTTGCCCTACCTTTTATCGGCCTGGACAGTTATCCGCTGCATTTGGTCATCGTCATCCTGATCTGGTCATTCGCCTATACGGGCTGGTCGATCATGGGCCGCTTTGGCCTGGTCTCCCTGGGCCACGGCGCCTTCATGGCAATTGGCGGCTATGTTACGGCGCTGTTGTGGAACGAGTTGGGGCTGTCACCCTGGATCGGCATCCCCGTCGCCATGATTTGCGCCGGCGGCATGGCGGTTTTGATCGGCTATCCCTGTTTCCGCTTCCGCATTGTCGGGCATTATTTCGCCCTGGTGACCCTGGCCCTATCCGAGGTGGTGCGCCAGGTGATCATCGCCACCCGCGATACCACAGGCGGCTCGCTGGGCTATACGCCGGAGCGCCATGGCGACGGCTGGTCGGTCATTGCCTTGCAATCGGATGACCGGACCATTTTTTATTTCGTTGCCTTGTTCGTCTGGATGGCGGGTATCGTGATCTGGCGCATGGTTGACCGGTCCATGGCGCGCTACGCCCTGGAGGCCATTTCCGAGGACGAGGACGCCTCCGCCGCCGTCGGCGTTCAGGTAACCAAGGAGAAGCTGAAGGTAACGGTGCTAAGCGCGGTAATGACCGCCTTCGCCGGCGCGATGTATTGCCAATACCAGATGTTCATCTCGCCCGACACCATCGGCGGCGTCGGTATTTCCCTTCAGATCGTGTTCGCGGTCGTGGTGGGCGGCATATACAATTCCCTCGGCCCCACCATTGGCGCCGTGATCACTCTGTTGTTGGCGGAGGTCCTGCGCATTTGGATCGGCACCGAGGCGGCCTGTATCACCGACAAGATCTGCCTCAACGTCGCGGGCGTGCCGCTGTTGGTCTATGGCATCATGTTGGTGTTGTTCATCATCTTCCTGCCCAAGGGCATCGTCGGCGCCTGCGCCGACCGATGGCGGGCCCGTGGCAACAACGGCGCGCTGGCGAAATAGCCGGCGATATAGACGGCAGCTCCCGCCGCGAGGGATAGCAAGGACAGCGAAGCTGGGTTCGACCCAAATCGAGCATCGCGAGATGCAAGATTTCGACAGTATTGCGGCTCACTACGGCACGTGGGGACGTATCATCGAAGGGTCGGGCTGTTCGGCGTAGAGACGATCAATAACGGATTGCCGGTTTTCAAGGCATTTTCGCTGGACCAAATGGCCCTTGTCATTGACCTCACCGGCATCGGGACTGGGTTGATCGGACATGACCATCGCATGTCTGATGGCCATTGAACGGTTCGGCCACCGGGCATTGTGCTCGCTGAGCGCCTGTTCGAAGAATTTGTCGAGCTTCTCTGCCGTCATCCCATCGGCCGCCGGCGCCGGAAAAAGAAGAGCGGATAGATAATCCCGCGCTTCTCCGGCGATCGCAACGTCGGCCAGATAGGGCGCACAAGCGGCAAGCAGCATATGTCTCAAGGCGCCAACTTTGACCATTGTGCCATTCGTCAACTTGAAATCCTCGGCTGCCCGGCCATCAAATTTTAAGCCGCGCTCGGGATGTGAAGGGTGGACAGAGGCCCCGACATCGCCTGAGCGGAGAAAGCCCATCTCGTCGAGCGGCATCGGAATGATGGCTTCTGCGCCAACATATCCTGGCGAAACAATTGGCCCTCGAACACGCATCTCGGTACGGCCTTCAACCTCGACAAGCCTTAGCGCGGTGCCCGGCAGGGGGACGCCGATTTCAGCCGGGCTGCCCGGCGCTTCGTGGGCAAGGCAAATCGTTGATGCGGCTTCCGTCGCGCCAAAGCCCGAGGCAATTCGCAAATGCGGATGCACGATGCCCGCCGATCGCCTAACCAGTGCGTTAAGCCGGGACCATGTTTCCGCATCCATGCCCGCACCGGCGAAAAAAATCAGTTCAAGTCGTGAGAAAAAGTCGCCGCAGGTCTCTCCATCGATTTCCAGCTGGTCCAGCAGCAGTTTGATGCCAAACGGGACGTCCACATAGACTGTCGGTCCAGTCGCCGCCATGAACCGGGCGGCTTCAACAATGTTTTCCTTCGCCGGTGCCGCCCGCACATGATATGTGCCGCCGTTCCAGATCATCTTGAAAAAGTTGTCCAGCCCGCCGAAGACATGATGCCAGGGAAGCCAATCTACCATCGTCGGTCGATGATGGACTAGAAACGGCCAGTGACAGGAGATCGCTCCATGAACCGCACTGATCATCAAACGGGTAATGATGACACCCTTGGCATCGCCGGTTGACCCGGACGTGAAATAGATCGCCGCGGTATCATCGGGCGAGATGGATGCCATGCGCTGGCGCAATGCACTGTCGGCCTGGCGCGCCTTCAAGGCCGACGCAACAAACTCCGATAGGGAGCTGACCTCAGGCCCGGTTTCTACTTGCAAGCCTCGCACATCTTCCAAAGTGCTGTCGTCCGTCAAGACGAGGGAAGGTTTGCAGATGTGCAGCCTGTCGGCCAATTTGGCGCGGCCGGAATCCGAATTCGCCAAGGTTGGTGACAGCGGGACATGAACAAGCCTGGCCCGCAAACAGGCAAACTTGACCAGTGCGTGATCGCAGCCGGCGCCAGCCACGACAGAGACAACATCGCCGCTCTCCAGCCCCATGCTGATGAAGACTCCGGCAAGGGCCGACGCCGATTCTGCCGCTTCACCATAGGTTAGTGTACGGCGTTCAGCCCCCAATGGTTCGCTAATGAGTTCCATGCCGCCGTCCTGTTGGGCCCAATGATCCAACCGATCCATGATGTCGGCGACCGGAGAGGGCGGCTGCAAAGCATTTTCAAGGATGATGCTGCCGTCGTCACAGTCGTAACGGCGGATGTCCGTTTGGGCGAAGGCTTGCGGGGCGGAGGTATTTCCGTTGCTTTCCCCTCCCGCAGCCGAATTCCCATGCTGCTCGGATGGCCCAATAGATGTTTCATTCATTGGATAATCTTCTCAAGAAAATTTATGCGGCATCCGAGATATCGGCCGGGTTTTTGAACAGATTAGTGAAAATACAGGATAATTGGTTCGATTGCTCTTCCCTTAAGAATCTGGGCATGTTTAGAAGAAACACGCTCTAAGGGAGATATCTGTATGGCCGAAGACCTTGTCATTGTCGAAAAAGATGAAACCGACCCATTCATTACGGTGACATTGAACCGCCCCGAAAAGATGAACGCCCTGAATGTTGAACTGGCCGACCGTCTGGACGAAGTGGTGCGTGAAGCGAGCCTCGACCCAGATGTAAAAGCGATCATCCTGACCGGAAAAGGGCGCGCCTTCACGGTCGGTTATGATCTTCAGGGAGAAGATTTTGAAATGGGTGCGGAAGGGTGGCGCGATGATATTTCCGCGAACTGCCGCCGCCTACGCAACATTTGGGAAGCGCCTATTGCGATTATCGCCGCCGTGAACGGCTATGCGCTGGCGGGCGGCCTTGAATTGATGATGGTTTGTGATTTGGCAATCGCGGCGGAAGACGCCCAACTGGGCGAGCCGGAGGTACGTCACGTCTCCGGACCGCCGTCCCTGATGATGCCCTGGACAGTGCCGATGCGCCATACCCGCTGGCTGATGTATACCGGTGACATGATTGATGGCAGGGAAGCGGAGCGTATTCACCTGGTTAACAAGGCGGTGCCGGCGGAGGAGCTGATGGCCGAGGCAACGCGTCTTGCCCAAAAGCTTGCCCGCATGCCTTCCCCGGCCATCAAATTTGCCAAGGCATCTCTAAATCATCAGCAGGAGAGTGCCGGTTTCACAAGTTCCTGGGCCTACAACATGGAGGCGATAGCCAGTTTGCACGCAAGTGACTCAGGCCGGCATTGGATGGGGCTGCTGAAGGAACATTCCCTAAAGGATTTTCTGACGATTAGAGAAGCGCCGTTCAAGGACTTGGACTAATCAACAGATAGGCTTTCCGAGCGGGGACCCACCTGCCGCACGGCACAGCAATCCACCGCATTGCTGATTTGGATTGGGCGTTTGGCGCATGGATGGCGATGCGCGCTGTCTGTCGTGAGCGGGTAATCATGCTATAAATGGGATCTGACCCGCACGTTGGGCGCGCGAGGAGGCGGATAGATGCAAGAATCTCTCACATTGGATGCGATGGACCTGAAGATCCTGGATGCCCTGCAGCGCGATGCCACCATCAGCAACCAGGATCTGGCCGCTGAAGTCGGATTGTCGCCCTCGCAATGTTCGCGGCGGCGGACCGGGTTGGAGAAAAGCGGTGTCATCAATGGCTATCACGCGGTGCTTGACCGCGAACGGCTGGGCTTCGGCGTTACCGTCTTCGTCTCTGTTTCCCTCAACGCCCACAATGTGAAGGGGGCCCTCGGCATCCGTGAACTGGCGGCGGTAACGCCGGAAATCCTGGAAGCGCATGCGTTGACCGGATCGGCGGATTACCTCTTGAAGGTCTCGGTGCGGGATTTGCGGGCGCTGTCCGCACTGGTCAATGACGTGCTGTTGCCCAACGAAGGGGTCGCCCGGGTACATTCCAATATCGTGCTGGAAACCCTTAAGGAAGGGACCCGGCTGGCGCTGACGCCAGGGCCTGTCCGGCCTCGAAGGCGCGCAGATTGAGGCTGGCCAGATCGTCCCCGCGGCCCTTGAAACGCGCCGTCGCCGTCTCGGCCAGCAGCGCCGCCTGCAATGGCAGTTCGGCGCTGGCTGCGCCCAGCATCACCATGTTTGCCAGGCGCGGCTCGCCCAGCCGCTGGCCCACGGCCGCCGCGTCAATGCCCTGCACCGATGGGTTGGCGGCCTGCATTGCGCCGACCGGGTCGTTGGGATAGCTGGCCACGCCGGCGAAGACCACGGGCGGCACAACTGCGGCCAGGTTGACGAAGGCCGCGCCGCCTGGCTTCAGATAGGCGAAATAGCGCAGACCTTCCGCCGGCTCCATGGCCAGCAGCAGGTCCGCCTTGCCAGGCGCAATTGCTGGTGAGAACACCTCCGATCCGATCCGCACGTGGGAGCTGACGCTGCCGCCGCGCTGTGCCATGCCGGCAACTTCGGTTTTCTTGACGTCATAGCCCGCCGCCACCGCCGTCTGCGCCAGCGCCTCGGAGGCGGTCATTACACCCTGGCCGCCGGTGCCGACCACGATGATGTTGAAGTCTTCCTTGCCGCTATCCGTACGCATGGCCTGTTCTTCCCGCTTCATGCCATCACCGCCGCCATCGCCGGCTCGCCAATGGCGCCAGGGCCGCAGGTTTCGGCACAGAGGCCGCAACCGGTGCAGGCGACGGCATCGATCCGTACCCATGCCTTGTCAAAGCGCTTGCCGCTTTTCGTCACTTCCGTGTCACGGCGCGTCACCTGCAGCGCTGGGCAGCCGGTTTGCAGGCAGTTGGTGCAGCCCGTACAGGCCTCTTCACGCACCGCCAGGGCCTTATGGCGGCGGAAATCATCGATCAGAACGCAAGGCTTGTTGGTGATGATGACCGAGGGTTCGGGTGCCTTGGTTTCTTCCTTGATGATCTTGAACAGGGTCGGCATTTCATAAGGATCGACCTCGCGGATCCGCTCCGGACGGACCCCCAGCGCCCGCACCAGCTCGGCGAAATCCACCCGCGGCGCCGGTAGACCGGCGACATCACGGCCGGTGCCTGGATTGTCCTGGCCGCCGGTCATGGCGGTGGTTGAATTATCCAACAGCATCACCGTGACGTTGCCGCCCTTATAAACCAGATCGATCAGGCCCTGGATGCCCATGTGCAGGAAGGTGGAATCGCCGATCACCGCGATCACCGCCTTGTCGCGGTCGGCCCCGTCGTCGCCCTGTTGCCGGCGGGCCAGATCCATGCCCAACGCCATGCCGATGGAGGCGCCCATGCAGGTGACGCTGTCGAGGGCCTGCCAGGGCCGTCCTGCGCCCAGGGAATAGCAGCCGATGTCGCCGGCGATCACGGCCTTCTTCTTGAACCGCGACAGACAATAGTAAACCCCCAGATGCGGGCAGCCGACGCACATGGTGGGCGGACGGGCGAAAACCTCCGCTCCCGCCACGGGCCCTGCCGCATCGCCGCTTTCGGGGATCAGCTGCCCCAGGGCCGGGCGCAATACCTCGGGCGTCAATTCGCCCTTGTTGGGCAGCAATTCCTTGCCCAGGACCGGTATGCCTGCCGCCCGCAGCTCGGTTTCCACCAAGGGCTCGGTTTCTTCCACCACCACCAATTGCTCCAGGCCGGCGGCGAATTTCCTGATGCCGTCGAAGGGCAGCGGATAACTCAGGCCAAGTTTGAACACAGGGGCGTGGGGAAAACTCTCGCGCACATGCATATAGGCCGGGCCCGAGGTGATGAAGCCGATGCCACCGGTGCCATCCTTGGCAATATTAAGGCTGGATTGCTCCGTGTATTCGGCCAGCAGACGGTCGCGCTCGACCTGTACCTGCAGCCGGTTCCGGGCGTGCGCGGGCACCAGCACCATGCGCCCCGGGTCACCGGTAAAGCCGCTATCAGCAGAAGCACTGCCTAGCTCGGTTTGACGTTCGCCGTACACGGTCCTGGTCTTGACATGGCAAACCCGCGTCGTAAGGCGCAACAGCACGGGGCATTGGAACCTCTCGGACAGCTCGAAAGCATCCCGGGCCATCTCGTAGGCTTCCTGGGAATCGCAAGGTTCCAGCACCGGCAGATGGCCAAAGCGGCCCCAAAACCGCGAGTCCTGTTCGTTCTGTGAGGAGGAAAGGCCCACATCGTCCGCCACCGCGATGACCAGCCCGCCCACGGGCCCAGAGAGGGTCAGGGACATCAGCGCATCCGCGGCCACATTCAAGCCCCACATGCTTCATGGCGCAAAAGGCCCGCGCGCCCATCAGGGAGGCGCCATAGGCGACCTCCAGCGCAACCTTCTCGTTGGTCGCCCAGTGCGCGTCCAATTCAGCAAAATCGGAAAGATATTCCAGAATTTCCGTCGATGGCGTGCCGGGATAGGCGGCCGCAATTGTCGCCCCAGCCTCCCAGACACCGCGCGCGACCGCATGGTTGCCGGATGCCAATACGGCCTCGGCGGTAACGATCGGTGCGAACATGTTCATTTCTTTGCGCTCCCAAGCCAGCATTGCCGCTCGGCGCTGGACCGGCGCCGCGCTCCGGAATCATGGCCATGAGGATAGCTCATTTCGACCGGCGCATGATTGCGAATAGATGCTTCTTAGGAATGAAATATGCGTGAAAATTGCAGAATAGAGAATATTTTGCCAGTTAATTTGGATCAAACCGATTTTAACACAATTTTCACTTTTTCGGCAGCGCTTGCATTGGCTTTGAATTCTATATCGGGTGCCGGGTCTGAAATCGGTCTAGCTGCGATAGCTGCGTGGCCGCGCAAGGACGGCATCCAACAGGGACAGATCGCCGGGCTCGACACTATTACCCTGGGGGAACGGCGCTCCGGGCAGCACGCCAATAGCTTCGCGCACGCGCTCATCCTGATAATAACAGTCGTAGATGTGGAACAGCAGCGCATTGAACGCCTCTGTTTCGGTCTTGGCATATTCTTCCACCAAGCCAACGCGGACGGATAATGCACGGTCAGGAAATTCATCATCGAACTGATCCAATGTCCGCGCCAGCGCGGGCATGAAGTCCTCCGCTTGCTCTGCCACGTAGGCAGGGAAGTCCAATTCCCTGGCACTGGGCATGGCGCCATCGGCGCTGGCCGGCAGTATGGCATCAAGCAGCGCCGATAGACGCCGCACCTGCGCGCTGCCTAGGGGGTGGGCCGTTGTTATTGCGTCATTTGTCATGGACCGCGTCCCGATCATCAATCAAATAAATTGGCAAGGTTCTGCTTCATGGTATCGGCGATGTAGAGCGCAAGCGCCTGAATGGTGCTGGTTGGATTGACGCCGCCGGAGGTCACGAAGATGCTGCCATCGACAACGAACAAATTCTTCACATCGTGGCTGCGTCCCCAGGAATTGACCACCGATGTCTCCGGGTCATTGCCCATCCGTGCGGTACCCAGCAGATGCCAGCCCGCCGGCCGTAATAGATCAACGGTGTCGATTTTCCTGGCACCCGCCGCCTGCATCACCTCCCGGCCCCGTTCCAAGCCATGGGCCAACATCCTGCGGCTGTTTTCGCTGACCTGGTAGGTGATCTTCGGCGCCGGAATGCCGTTGGAATCCGTCAACTGGGGATCAAGCGTAACCGTATTGCTTTCCTCCGGCAGGTCTTCGCAGACATTGACGATGGAGGCGACATGATCGAAATGTTCGCGAAATGCCTCGTGATGCCCCGGACCCCAGGGGATCTCGCCCGAGGCATGGCCGCGCAACGCCATCACCAGCGGCCCCGGCCCGCGGGAAATCTGCATGTTGTAGCCGCGCACGAAATCCCGCTCCGGATCCGTTTCATAGAATTCCTTGCTGATAATACAGCAGGCCTGCGGACCCATAT
>JASLLM010000076.1 GCA_030747035.1 Alphaproteobacteria bacterium
CGAATCACAAACACCCATTCAATCAAAGATCAAAAAGCAAAACGTCGATTCAGAAGATCCCGGAAACGCTCTAGGCCTTGATGAAGAGGACCTGCTGCGGCGCCTGCAACGGCTGCGAACCGATGGTCTGTTGAGCCGCTTTGGGCCCATGTACCACGCCGAAAAGCTGGGCGGCGCGCTGACCCTGGCCGCCATCGCCGTTCCCGAAGAGCGCTTCGAGGCGGTCGCGGAACTGGTCAACGCACACCCGGAGGTCGCCCACAACTATGCCAGGGAGCATCATCTGAACATGTGGTTCGTTCTGGCAACGGAACGACCGGAGCAGATCGCGGAAGTCATCGCGGAAATCGAATCCGAGACCGGCTTGGTGGTCTACAACATGCCGAAGCGGGAAGAATTCTTTATCGGCCTGAGGTTCGAGGCATGAACGCCGCCGATAACCTTTTGGACGAGACCGACCGGCGCATCATCGTGGCGACCCAGGGCGGCCTACCCCTGGTGGCGGAACCCTACAGGGAGGTGGCGGACGAGCTGGAACTGGACGCCGATGACGTCATGGCGCGCATGCAGCGCATGCTGGACGGTGGTCTGATCCGCCGCATCGGTGCCGTGCCCAACCACTATGCCCTGGGCTACCGCGCCAACGGCATGTCGGTCTGGGATGTGCCTGACGAAGATATTTCCGACATTGGCAAAATGGTCGGCGATCTGGATTTCGTCTCCCACTGCTATCATCGGCCCCGGCATCTGCCCTATTGGTCCTATAATCTGTTCGCCATGGTGCATGGCCGGGACCGGGACGAGGTATCGGACAAGGTTGAGCGGATCGCAAAGTTGATGGGGATCAAGGATCGCGGACACCAGATTCTATACTCTAGCCGCATCCTGAAGAAGACGGGTTTGCGTTTCGCGGGCTGAAACCGTCCGCTCATGATTGGGGATAATCTTATGTTTCGTATTAGCCAGTATATGCGCGAAATCATTGCGCCTACGGCGCTTCCAGCCGATGGCGCACCGAAACGCGGGCCGGCCGGGCCGGTGGTGATCTGGAATTTGATCAGGCGTTGCAACCTCAATTGCAAGCATTGCTATTCCATCTCCGCCGACACCGATTTCGCCGGCGAACTGAGCACGGACGAAATCTTCACGGTGATGACGGACCTGCGCCAATTCGGCGTGCCGGTGTTGATCCTCTCGGGCGGCGAGCCGTTGTTGCGCACCGATATTTTCGAGATCTCCGCCAAGGCCAAGGAGATGGGTTTCTATGTCGGTCTGTCCTCCAACGGTACCTTGATCAACGGCGACAACATCGCGGCCATCAAGGCGGCGAATTATGACTATGTAGGCGTTTCCCTGGACGGCATCGGCGCCACCCACGACGCCTTTCGCCGCCATGAAGGCGCCTACGAGACATCCCTGGCCGGCGTGCGTCTGTGTCTGGAGGCCGGGATTAAGGTCGGCCTGCGTTTCACCATGACATTGGACAATGCCCACCAGCTGCCCAACATGCTGGATCTGGTCGAAGCGGAGAAGATCGACAAATTCTATCTCTCACACCTGAATTACGCCGGGCGGGGCAACCGCAACCGGGCCGACGATGCCCAGCATGCGACCACGCGCGGTGCCATGGATCTGCTGTTCGATACCGCCTGGGAACACGCCCAACAGGGCCTGGATACCGAGTTCGTCTCCGGCAACAACGACGCAGACGGCGTTTATCTGCTGTTCTGGCTGCGGCAACGTTTTCCCGACCGTCCGGAACTGTTGGCGCATATGCGGGCCAAGCTGGCGCTGTGGGGCGGCAATTCCTCCGGCGTCAACGTGGCCAATATCGACAATCTGGGCAATGTCCACCCCGATACCATGTGGTGGCACTACGATCTGGGCAATGTCCGCGAACGGCCATTCTCGGAAATCTGGCCCGATACTTCCGACCCCATTATGGCCGGCTTGAAACAAAGCCCACGGCAGATCAAGGGCCGCTGCGGCGCCTGCCAGTATTTCGATATTTGCGCCGGCAATACCCGCGTACGCGCCCTGCAATTGACCGGCGATGCCTGGGCCGAGGATCCAGCCTGCTATCTCAGCGACGCCGAAATCGGTATCGAGGATGGTGGCGAACGCCTGGCGGTGACGCCTTATAGCCGGGAGAACCAACGTGCGCTGGGTCTTTAGCATAGGCCTGCTGCTGGGCCTGGCCCCGGCTCTGGCGGCCGCCAGCCAGGTTCAACCGGGACAAGGGGCGGCAAACGCGGCGCCCCTCTACGCCAAGCATTGTGCCGAATGCCACGGCGCGGACCGTTTGGGGGGCATCGGGCCGGCATTGCTGCCGCAAAACCTGCACCGCCTGCGCCCCGCCAAGGCCGTCAAGGTCATTGCCAAGGGACGTATCGCAACCCAGATGCCGGGCTTTGGCAAAGTTCTGAACAAGGATGAGATTGCCGCCCTGGCCAAGCTGATCTATACCCCGCCGACGGTGCGTCCGGTTTGGGGCGCGCCCGAGATAAAAGCCAGCCGTGTGGTGCAGGAAGGCGCCCTAGATCTGCCCGATAAACCCGTCTTCAGCGCCGATCCCTTGAACCTGTTCGTGGTGGTGGAGACCGGCGACCATCACGCCAGTATTCTGGACGGCGACAGCTTTGAAAGGCTGCACCGTTTCCAGACCCGTTTTGCCCTGCATGGCGGGCCGAAGTTTTCACCGAAAGGCCGCTTCGTCTATTTCGGCTCCCGCGACGGCTGGGTCTCCAAGTTTGATCTGTATAATTTCCGCCTGGTGGCCGAGGTTCGGGCCGGCATCAACATGCGCAATATCGCCATCTCCGCCGATGGCAAGTACCTAGCAGCGGCGAATTACCTACCGCACTCCATCGCGCTGCTGGATGCTCACGATTTGTCCCTTTTGAAGCTGATCCCCGTCTTGGACTACTTCAAGAAGAAGACCTCGCGGGTTTCCGCCGTTTATCAGGCCCGCCCGCGCAATTCCTTTATCGCGGCCCTGAAGGATGTGCCGGAGATTTGGGAGATTTCGACCGATCCCAATGCCCCGCCCGTTGTCACAGGCCTGGCGCACAGCAATGAACAGGGCCATGAGGAGACCTTGACCAACAGCAACAAGGGTCTATTTGCCCTGCGCCGGATTATGATTGACGAGCCCCTGGACGATTTCTTTTTCGATCCGCCCTACCGTAACCTGATTGGCTCCTCACGGGACGGCAAACATGGCCAGGTGGTGAACCTGAACGTTGGCCGGCAGATCCGCAGCGTCGGCCTGCCCGGCCTGCCGCACCTTGGTTCCGGCATTACCTGGCAATGGCAGGGCCGGCCGGTGATGGCGACACCGCATTTGCGCGGCGGCCGGGTATCGGTGATCGATATGACGGAATGGAAAGTAATCAAAAGCATCGAAACCAAGGGCCCGGGATTTTTCATGCGCGGCCATGAAAACAGTCCCTATGTCTGGGTCGACGTGTTCTTTGGTCCAAACCGGGATCTGATGCATATTATCGACAAGCGCAGCCTGGAGATTGTCAAGACGGTGAAGCCGGCGCCGGGCAAGACCGCGGCCCATGTGGAGTTTACCCGCGACGGCTCCCACGCCCTGGTCTCGATCTGGGATATGGCTGGCGCCCTGGTGGTCTATGATGCCAAGACCCTGCAGGAAGTGAAGCGTATTCCCATGGTCAAGCCGTCGGGCAAATACAATGTCTTCAACAAGATCACCCTGTCCGCCGGAACCTCCCATTAGGCACGGCGTGTTGATCGTTGTCGGCCATGGCACGGGTACGGCGGCAGGTGACGCTGCCTTGCATGCCCTCGCGGCCTCTTTGGCCGGCCAGGGCGCTTTTGCGCGGGTCAAGGCGGCGGTGCTGAACGGCGAACCGACGCTGTCGGACGCCTTGGAAGGCGCTGAAAACGAACCGGTTCACCTGCTGCCGTTCATGATGAGCGATGGTGTAACCTTCCGCCGGCGCCTGTTGCAGGCCATGCTGCATATTCCCGGCGCGCGGACACCGCTGTTATATCCCCCGCTTGGCCTGAACCCAGGGCTGGCGGACCTGATCGTCAAACGGGCCGAAGACATGTCCGAAACCGCTTCTTGGCCACTGCCGGAATGCCGTCTGCTGTTGATCGCCCATGGCTCGCTGCAGGACCCGGCCTCGGCCCAGGCCGCCGAAAGCCACCAGGAACGGATCGCAGCCTGGCATCGTTTTGCCGGTGTCGAGACCGCTTTCCTTGATCAACCGCCCCGGTTGGATGATGTCCTGGCCCGGGACGGCGCGCCGCTGCTTGGTGTCGGTCTGTTCGCCGGCGAGGGCCGGCATGGCGCCGAGGATATGGAACGGGCCTTCTCCCGGGCGGCCTGCCCGGCCCGTTATTGCGGCGCTATCGGCAGCGACGGCGGCCTTGCCGCACTGGCCGTAGGGCATCTGAAATCCATGCCGTATTCAACTGAATGGGCCGGTTGATTTCGATTCCACGCATTGTCCTGATCTTTGACGCGGGTCAAGGCGCCCCTATGCGCCGCCGCATAGGTTGATGCTGCAAGCAGGAGAAGGCGGATTGGCTAAAAACCTCAAGAATGCGGGGCCGCGCAAGCATGAACCATTGGTTCTGGAATTGATTCCGGAGAATCTTCTGCGCGAGCCAATCGAGTATATCTTCGCCGATCACTACCGTATGCGGCAGGTCATGGCCACCATGGACCGTTTCCTGAGCGAGGGCATCTACGCCCAGCCGCCCACTGATGACGACGTCAAAGCCGACATGGCGGTCATTCGGGACTATCTGCGTGACGAACTGCCGCCCCATATCGCCGACGAGGAGGAAGACCTGTTCCCCTGTCTGGAACGGAACAGCCCCGGCGACAGCGATACCAAGCAAATTCTGGCCACCCTGCATCAGGAACATGAAGAGGATTTCGCCCTGCTGCCGCCCCTTATCGCCGGCCACGATGATTTGCTGGCGGGCAAACCGGTGGCCAAACGGGATCTATTCGAGACCTCGGTCATCCGTTTCGTGGAAACCCAACGGCGGCACATTATCTGGGAAAATAATATCGTTTTACCCCTGGCCCGACGCCGCCTAAGCGCCGAGGACATGGAACAAACCGGTCGCGACATGGCCGCCCGCCGGGGGCTTGAATATCCGGCTTAGAGCCCATATTGGGGGCGCTATGCGGTGGGCTAAATACGATCATCGCCACAAAGACGATTTGCCGAAATGACCACGCGCCTGTCCGAAGATATTACCTTTGATGCCGTCATCGGCCGATTCCTATGGCTGTTCGTGCCGGTGGCCGTTATCTGCATCGGTGGTGCGATCGCCCTTTTCCGCTCCGAACTGAACGGCGATCTGACCAAGATCCGGGCTTCGGAAATGACCTCGGTGCAGGTGGGTGTCAGCTCAATCGGCCGCGTCGTGCAATCGATTACCCGCGACGCCGCCTACCTGGCATCACAGGGCAGGCTGCTTGATGAGTTGTCCGATGCGACGGTAAAGGCGGACGATTATCTTGCGGCGGATTGGTTGACCTTTTCCCGAACCAAGGGGATCTATGATCAGATCCGCCTGCTTGATGCGAACGGTCAGGAACGTGAAAGGGTCAATTTCAACAACGGATATCCCGCCAGTGTTCCGAAAGAGAAGCTTCAGAACAAGGGCAAACGCTACTATTTCACCGATACGATCAAGTTGAATCGCGGAGAATTCTTCATCTCGCCGCTCGACCTCAATATCGAAGGCGGCGAGATCGAAATACCCATCAAGCCGATGATTCGTATCGGTACGCCGGTATTCGACCGGAAGGGACAAAAACGCGGCGCGGTCCTGTTGAATTATCTTGGCGATAGGATGCTTGCGGAATTCGACCGGACCGTGGGGGCAAACAAATCCAGGGCTTGGCTGCTGAACAGTCAGGGGTATTGGTTGAAGGGGCCTTCCAGGGATCTGGAGTGGGGCTTCATGCACCAGCGGCCGGAGACATCCCTGGCCCATCGCTATCCGGCAACGTGGCAACGCATACTGGCCACGGAACAGGGGCAGTTCGAGGATGAACATGGCCTGTGGACCTATGCCACCGCCCAGCCCCTGATAGAGGGGCAAAAGACCTCGTCGGGCACCCATGAAGCCTTTGCGCCAAGCCGCTCCGATATGGAAAGCCGGGACTATTATTGGAAAGCGGTTCTATTGCTGCCCCATGAAACCTATGGCGCGGCCATGTGGCGGACCGGCGTCAACATATTGGCGGCGACAGCGATCGTGCTTGCGGTTCTGCTTTTCGGCTGCTGGCGCCTGGCAAGCGCCTGGACCCGCCAGGAGAAGGCCGAGGATGAAGTACGCAGGGTAAATCAAGGCCTGGAAGCCATGGTGGATGCGCGGACGGAGGAGCTGAAAACGAAAAATGCCGAGCTGGAGAGCCTGATCTACGTAGTTTCCCACGACCTCCGCGCGCCCCTGCTCAAATTCAAGGAATTCAGCACCTGGCTAACGGATTCGATCGGAAACGCCAAGGAACGCCTGGACCGAAACCCGGCAACCGCCAGTGAATTGCAATCCATCGCGACCCAGCTTGGCGGGCAAATTCCCTCCTCCCTGAATGCCATGTTGGGAAATGCCGAGCATATGTACCCCCTGGTCAACGGCTTGCACCTGATCTCCCGCGCCAGCCGGACCAAGCTCGATATTCAGCCGCTTGGCATGAACGCCATGCTGTCGGATATCGTCGCCGGCATGGAGCCTCGGATCAGGGCGGCGGGGGGTAGTATCGAAATAGACGAGCTACCCAGTTGCAGGGGCGATGCGATGCTGCTGGGGCAGGTCTTCAAGAACCTGATAGACAACGCGATCAAATACCGGCATCCGGAACGGCCGCCCCTCATAAGAGTGTCCGGCAAGCTGGAAAATGGCCGCGCGGTCTATGAAGTCTCGGACAACGGCATCGGCTTTGCGGCCGAGCACTGCGCGCATGTATGGGATCTGTTTTACCGCCGGGTACTAATGGGCGAAAAGGAAGGCAAGGGCCTTGACCTGACCCTGGTGCAACGCATTGTCGAGCGCCATCAGGGCCGCATCTACCTGGAATCCGAAGAAGGCGAAGGCAGCCGGTTCATCGTCGTGCTGCCCGCGGCGCTGCCCGAAGCGCAGGAATAAGCTTGGCGGCTTAGAGAATAAACTTCGATAGGTCGGCGTTTTTGGCCAGATCGCCCATGTTGTCGCGAACATAGGCCGCATCGATCTTCACGGTTTCACCGGGACGGTCGGTGGCGGTGAAGCTGATATCGTCCAGCACCCGTTCCAAGATCGTATGCAGACGGCGGGCCCCAATATTTTCCACGTTCTGGTTGACCTCCGCCGCGACAGCGGCAATTTCGTCGATGGCGTCGTCGGCGAATTCCAAGGTCACCCCCTCCGTATCCATCAGGGCAACATATTGCTTTATCAACGAGGTCTCCGGCTCCAGCAGGATGCGCTTGAAATCCTCGGCCCCCAGGGCCGAAAGCTCCACCCGGATCGGCAGGCGGCCCTGCAATTCGGGCAGCAGATCGGACGGCTTGGCCAGATGAAAGGCACCGGAAGCAATAAACAGCACGTGATCGGTCTTGATGGCACCGTATTTGGTGGACACGGTGGTACCCTCCAACAAGGGCAGTAGGTCACGCTGCACCCCTTCCCGGCTGACGTCGCCGCCGACCCGTTCCGAACGCGCGGTAACCTTGTCGATCTCGTCCAGGAAGACGATGCCGTTTTCCTCCACCGCCACCAGGGCATCGCGTACCAGGGCCTCTTCATCCAGCAGCTTATCGGATTCCTCCGCCACCAGCACATCATAGGATTCAGCAACGGTCAGCCGCCGGCGTTTCGTGCGATCGGCGCCCAGGGCTTTACCCAGCATATCGTTCAGGTTGATCATGCCCATCTGGGCCCCGGGCATGCCGGGCACCTCGAAGGTGGGCAATCCGCCGCCGCCGGTATCGGCCAGGTCCAGCTCCACCTCCTTGTCGGACAGTTCGCCTTCGCGCAATTTCTTGCGGAACGCATCCCTGGTCGATCCGGATGCCGTATCGCCGACCAGGGCATCCAGGACGCGTTCCTCCGCCGCCAATTCGGCCTTGGCCTGGACCGATTCCCGCCGCTTCTCGCGCAGCATGGTGAGGGCGATTTCCACCAGATCGCGGACGATCTGTTCCACATCCCGGCCCACGTAGCCGACTTCGGTAAATTTCGTGGCTTCAACCTTGACGAAGGGCGCGCCGGCCAGACGGGCCAGACGGCGGGATATTTCGGTCTTGCCGACGCCGGTGGGGCCAATCATCAGAATATTCTTCGGCATCACCTCTTCGCGCATGCTGCCTTCCAACTGCATCCGCCGCCAACGGTTGCGCAGGGCGATGGCAACGGCGCGCTTGGCATCGTTCTGGCCGACGATAAAGCGGTCAAGTTCGGAAACGATTTCCCGAGGACTGAATTCGGTCATGCGTCACTCTCGGGATTTAGGGTTTCCACGACGATGTTTTCGTTGGTGTAGACACAAATGCCGGCGGCGATCTGCATGGCACGCCGGGCAATATCCTCGGCCGCCATATCCTCCCTATCGACCAGGGCCCGGGCCGCGGCAAGGGCATAGGACCCGCCCGAGCCGATACCGATCAGGCCATCCTCGGGCTCCAGCACATCGCCGGTACCGGTCAGAACCAGGGAGGTATCCACGTCCGCCACGGCCATCATAGCCTCCAGCCGGCGCAGATAGCGGTCGGTGCGCCAGTCCTTGGCCATTTCCACCGCCGCCCGGGTCAGGTTGCCGGGATGCTGTTCCAGCTTGCCCTCCAGCCGCTCGAACAAGGTGAAGGCATCCGCCGTGGCGCCGGCAAATCCGGCGACAATCTTGCCGCCCGTTCCAAGGCGCCGCACCTTGCGCGCATTGGCCTTGATCACGGTGTCGCCCAGGGTGACCTGGCCGTCACCGGCCATGACCACCATATCGCCCTTGCGGACACATAATATTGTCGTGCCGTACCAGGTTTCGCTGTTGGAATGATCCACGTGCTTTGTATCCTCCGCCTAACAGCCTCTCATGTATGGCGAAACACGCCGGCAATCAAGGCTGAGGGACGGCAATTCGAAAACCATTTCAGGCAACGCGCACTGGCGATTACCGCGCCGGACTGCTATACCGCGCTCTGCCAGTAATGTTTGAGCGCCCCCGGGGCAAAGGTTCCGGCGGCATTAAGGAGCATGGGCCATGCGCCAGGCCAAGGTGGAACGCAATACCAAGGAGACCCAGATCACGGTCGAGGTGAATCTGGACGGTACGGGCAGCTACGATGTGGAAACCGGACTTGGATTTCTGGACCACATGCTGGAGCAGCTATCCCGCCACAGCCTGATCGACCTGACGGTCAAGGCCAAGGGCGATCTGCATATTGACGGCCACCACACCACCGAAGATACCGGCCTGGCCATCGGCGAAGCGATCCGCGGCGCCCTGGGCGAACGCACGGGTATCGTCCGCTACGGCAGCGCCCTGGTGCCCATGGACGAAACCCTGACCCGGGTGGCGCTGGACCTCTCCGACCGGCCCTATTTGATCTGGAAGGTCGCCTTCAACCGCCCGAAACTGGGCGATATGGATACCGAGTTGTTCCGCGAATGGTTTCAGGCCATCAGCCAGGCCGCCGGCATCACGCTGCATGTGGAAGTGCTGTATGGCCAGAACAATCACCACATGATCGAGAGCTGTTTCAAGGCCCTGGCCCGCAGCCTGCGTCAGGCGGTGGAGATTGACCCACGCCGGGCCGATGCGGTGCCCTCGACCAAGGGCGTCCTGGGCGGCAGTCTGTGAGGCGGGGCGGCAATGCGCCTCTACACGGTTCAACACCGGCCCAATGACACGGAGGAGATGGACCCCGATGTGGTCCTGATCAAGGAGGGTTTTTGCTGGCCGGCGCTGTTCATGCCAATCATATGGCTGCTTTATCGCAAGCAGTTCTGGGGCCTTTTGGCCTACTTGCTGTTGATGATCGGTTTTTCCGTGCTGATTTATGTCGTTGGTCTGGGCGAGAGCGCCATCCTGCTGTTGTCCCTGGTACTGGCGCTGCTGGTCGCGGCCCAGGCCAATGACTGGCGCCGCTGGCGTTTGAGCAGGAGGGGCTATGAACTGGTGACCGTGGTGGCCGCCGGCAGCCTGCGCCAGGCCGAGGAAACATTTTTCCACCGTCATTGGCAAGGTCCGAAGGCCGAAAACCAGCCGTCGCCACAGCCTACCGCACCCCTGCCGGCCAGCGCCCTGACACCCTTCGCCACACCCTTTGATCCGGTCTGATTGAGTTCGAGAGCACAGATGCGTATCGCAATTGTCGATTATGGCTCGGGCAATCTCCGCTCCGCCGCCAAGGCCTTTGAACGGGCCGGCGAGGACCGCGCGACAGCGGTCGAAGTACTTGTCACCTCGGATGCGGAGGCCGTGGCCAAGGCCGACCGTGTGGTTCTGCCGGGCGTGGGCGCTTTCGCCGACTGCCGGGCCGGGCTGGGCGCGGTGGACGGCATGGTCGAGGCATTGACTGAATTCGTTCATCACGCCGGCCGTCCGTTCCTGGGCATTTGCGTCGGTATGCAATTGCTGGCCGACCGCGGCCTGGAACATGGTGACCATGCGGGCCTGGGATGGATCGGCGGCGAGGTTCGCGCTATCGAACCGGGCGATCCGCGCATGAAAGTGCCGCACATGGGCTGGAATGCCCTGCGCATCAAGGAAGACCCCGCCGATCTGTTTGCCGGCATCAATGACGGCGCGCACACCTACTTTGTGCATTCCTATGGCTTTGTGCCAACGGAGCGGAGCTGCATCCTGGCCGAGGTCGACTATGGCCCGGCCATTGTCGCCGCCGTCCGCCAGGGCAATATCGCCGGCACCCAGTTCCATCCGGAAAAGAGCCAGGCCGTTGGTCTGCGCTTCATCGCCAACTTCCTATCCTGGTCACCGTAGCGAGACG
Source organism: Alphaproteobacteria bacterium (assembly GCA_030747035.1). GTDB lineage: Bacteria > Pseudomonadota > Alphaproteobacteria. The sequence goes on from JASLLM010000076.1 coordinate 10,989, forward strand.
CGCGGAATGAATTTGTACCCTGCCATCGATCTGAAGGACGGCGACTGCGTGCGTTTGCTGCGCGGTGAAATGGCCGCCGCCACGGTCTTCAACAATGACCCCGCCGCCCAGGCCAGGTCGTTTCAGGATGCGGGCTGTCAATGGCTGCATCTGGTCGATCTGAACGGCGCCATCGAGGGCCGGCCCGTCAATGGCGATGCGGTGGCGGCGATCCTCGACGCCCTGAGCATTCCCGTGCAACTGGGCGGCGGCATCCGGGACGAAGCCACGGCCCTGTCCTGGCTGGAAGCCGGCATCCGCCGCGTCATCATCGGCACCTTGGCCTTGCGCGAACCGGACCTGGTGGCGGACCTGTGCCACCGCCATCCGGGCCGCGTCGCCATCGGTATCGATGGCCGGGATGGCCGCGTCGCCGTGGAAGGCTGGGTCGAACAGTCCGACCGGCCGGTGCTCAATCTGGCCCGCCATTTCGAAGGCGCGGGCGCCGCCGCCATAATCTACACCGACATCGACCGGGATGGTGCCATGCAGGGCCATAATGTGGCCGCTACCTCGGCCCTGGCGGAAGGGATATCCACGCCTGTAATCGCCTCAGGCGGGGTCACCAATCTGGACGATCTGCACGCTCTGCGCGCCGCCGCGTCGACCGGCATCGAAGGGGTCATCGTCGGCCGGGCCCTCTATGACGGTGCTTTCGATGTCGCCGCCGCCCTGGCGGCGCTGGACGGCAGGGAGGCCTAGGGATGCTGACCAAGCGCGTCATTCCCTGTCTCGACGTCAAGGATGGCCGGGTGGTCAAGGGCGTCAACTTCGTCGATCTGGTGGACGCGGGCGACCCGGTGGAACAGGCCAAGATCTATGACAAGGCCGGCGCGGACGAGTTGACCTTCCTCGATATCACCGCATCGTCCGACAACCGCGACATCATCTATGACGTGGTCAGCGACACCGCCGAGCATTGCTTCATGCCCCTGACCGTGGGCGGCGGCGTGCGCGAGGTGGAAGATGTGCGCAAGCTGCTCCTGGCCGGCGCCGACAAGGTCTCCATCAACACCGCCGCCGTCAATCGGCCCGAATTCGTGGGCGAGGCGGCGTTGAAATTCGGCAATCAATGCATTGTCGTAGCCATTGACGCCAAACGCGACGGCCACGGCGGTTTCGAGGTTTTTACTCACGGCGGACGCAATCCCACGGGCATCGAAGTGATCGGCTGGGCCCAGCGCATGGTGGAACTGGGCGCGGGCGAAATCCTTCTCACCTCCATGGACCGTGACGGCACCAAGTCCGGCTTCGATGTGGAACTGACCCGCGCCGTGGCCGATGCGGTCAGCGTGCCGGTCATCGCCTCGGGTGGCGTTGGCACATTGGAACACATGGTGGAGGGCATTGTCAGCGGCCATGCGGATGCGGTTCTGGCCGCCTCGATCTTTCACTTTGGCGAATATTCCATCGCCGAAACCAAACAGGCCATGCGGGCGGCGGGGCTGCCCATGCGGATGCAGGGCTAGCATGCCGACCCTGTACCTCTTGCGCCATGGCAATGCCGGTTTCGGCGGTCCGGCGCAACAGGATCAGGACCGTAGCCTGAACCCGGCGGGAGAACGGGCCGCAACACTGGTGGGCCGGTACCTTGCCCAATCGGCGGTGCGGCTGGATCTTGTGCTCTGCTCCGCTGCCCAGCGGACGCGGCAAACCTGGGCCCTGGTGGCCGCCGAACTGGACAATCCGCCCGCGGCGGATTTCGACGAAGCGCTTTATCTATGCTCAAGCGCGGCCCTGCAGCAGCGGGTGCGGGCGCTACCGCCGGATGCCGAGACCGTCATGATCATCGGCCACAATCCGGGGCTGCACGAAATGGCACTGTTTTATAGCGGCGTGGCGAACGGCGATGTGATAGGTCAACTACTGCTAGATTTCCCGCCCGCCGGGCTGGTGGCCCTGCAATTTGAACAACCCTGGGCGGCGCTTTCCCAGCATGGGGGGCAATTAAAATTTGTCGTCACGCCCAGAGATCTAACGTCCATGTAACGAAAGCCGAGACATGTCAGAGCAAGAATTACCGGAACCGGGCCAGGGCAGCGAAATCCTGGACCAGCTTTATGCGGTCATCGAACAGCGGCGTGACGCTGATCCATCCGAATCCTGGACCGCCAAGCTGCTGCACAAGGGCCTGCCCAAGATCTGTCAAAAGGTCGGTGAGGAAGCGACGGAGGTCGTGGTCGCCGCCCTGGCCGAAAGCCGCGAGGAGCTGTTGGAGGAAAGCGCCGATCTGCTCTATCACCTGCTGGTTCTATGGGCCGCCAAGGAGGTCCAGCCTCAGGAGGTCTACGATGTGCTGTACCGCCGGCGCATTGAAATGGACATCAAGAAAAAGAAGCAGAAAAAGATGGAAAAGAAGCAGGGAAGTTGATGCGCCATGGCCTATGACAGCAACAATATCTTCGCTCGACTGTTGCGCGGCGAGATCCCCTGCAACAAGGTCTACGAGAACGACCACGCCCTGGCCTTTCATGACATCAATCCGCAAATGCCCGTGCATGTTCTGGTCATCCCAAAGGGTCCCTACGTCAATCTGGCTGAGTTCATCGCCGGGGCATCAATGGAGGAAATGGGCGCTTTCATGCAGGCGGTGGCGGAGACCGCCAAACTGGCCGGCGTGGAAGACAGCGGCTACCGCCTGATCGCCAACAACGGCGAGGACGCGCACCAGGAAGTACCGCACTTTCACATGCATATTTTCGGCGGCCGGCGCATCATGGGCCGCATGATTAAAAGGCAGGATTAGTTGCGCCTACTTCACTCTCGGCTGCAATAATCTGGCGATCCGAAAACCCTGGGTCGGGTACGAGCCATGTTGGCCATCGTCACCGCTACGGGCGGAAGATCTGAGATATTTTCCTTCCTCGCCCCATGAGCCGCCGCGCACGACATGTTCTTCGCAGTCGCTGCCCGCGGTCCAGGCGCTGCCGTCGCTGGGCGCGCCGCGAAAGTCGTCATGCCAGCAATCCTCGACGAATTCCGCGACGTTGCCATGTACATCGTATAGGCCGAAAGCGTTGGGTTGGTAGGCCCCAACCGGAACGGTTTGCTGGCCGGCATTGGCCTTGCCAGCATCAAATTCATCGCCCCACCAGAATCGGGTCGTGGTACCGGCACGGGCAACGTATTCCCATTCCGCTTCCGACAACAGCCGATAGTCCTGGCCGGTATGCTTGCTTAGCCAGACCGCATAGGATTTGGCCTCATCCCAGGATATATTGATCACCGGGCGCCGGTCACGGCCCCAACCCATGTCGGAAGGCACACGCCCTGCGCCGCCGCACCCTCCGGCGGCCCGGCAGGCATCCCAGGCCGCGAACGTTACTTCATACCTGCCGACTGCGAATTCTTGTGAAATCTCGACTTCCCGAACAGGCCGTTCGTCTGAGAAGCCGCCTCCGGCGAGGTCGCCCATGCGAAACCGGCCCGGCGGCACAACGACCATTTCCGGACAGACGGCGCAGTCCTGGATGACCCGCTGCCTTTGTTCCGCATTCGCGATAGCCGCCAGGATTGAGACAACTCCCAAACCGGCGAGGACGGCCAAAGAAAACAGAAGCATTCGCATTCGTGCCATCACTTCCCCCTGCGGTTCCTGAACCTCCGTGCAGGTTACGTTGGGCCGGTCAAACGAGATCGTCAATATCATTCTTGCACGGAAACCCTGCTGCGCCAGTTGGATATCTCGCCCGGCGATCCTGGATGAACGACGGCGAAGACGCCGGCTTTTGGCTGATATTGTTGACAAAGCCGCTTGCACGGTCCTGACGATCATGATCTCATTTTCTCTCTGAAACGTGGGCGGTCGGTTTGATGCTGGGCCGGATGATTAAGGAGCACAAATGAGTACGCAGCCGCTGGCTGGAATTCGGGTGCTGGACATCGGCACTCTTATCGCGGGGCCGTTCGGGGCCACGCTGCTGGGTGATTTTGGCGCCGAGGTGATCAAGGTTGAACAGCCGGGGCCGGGCGACGGCCTGCGCGGCACGCCCCAGGACGGCAGGCCCGGGCGGCCGCCGATCTGGCGGGTCGAAGCGCGCAACAAGAAATCGGTGACGCTGAACCTGCGTGTCACGGAAGGGCAGGAGATCCTGCGTGAACTGGTTCGCAAAGCGGATGTTCTGATGGAGAATTTCACCCCCGGAACCCTGGAGAAATGGAATCTGGGCTGGGATCAGCTGCATGAGATCAATCCACGGCTGATCATGGTGCGGGTGTCGGGCTATGGGCAAACCGGGCCCTATGCAAAACGCGCCGGCTACGACCGGATCGCGCTGGGGTTTTCGGGCTATATGTACCCGACGGGATTTCCCGACCGTTTTCCCGTCCGCCCCGCCTTTGCCACCGCCGATTACAACACCGGAACCTTCGGGGCCTATGCCGCAATGCTGGCGCTGTTCCAGCGCGACGCCCGGGGCGGCATGGGTCAAATGATTGACCTGGCGCTCTACGAACCAACCTTCCGCATCACCGCCGATCTTCTGGCCAACTACCATGCCACGGGGGAAATCCGCGAGCGGGTCGGCAACCGCAATCAGGGCTTCTCGCCCGCCGGCACCTTCGAGACCAAGGATGGCCGCTATGTGCAAATCGCCGCCGGCGGCGATAAGGTCTTCCAAAGGCTGGCGAATGCCATGGAGATGCCGGAACTGGCCAGCGATCCCCGCTATTCGGTCAGCCGGGAGCGGATCGGCCGGGCCGATGAACTGGAGCAGCTTTTGGCCGACTGGATCGGCGCGCGGGACTTCGCCGAGATCGAGGAACGCCTGGTGGCCGGCAACGTGCCCTTCGGTGGCATCTATACCCCCGCCGATATCGCCGTCGATCCCCACTACCAGGCCCGGGACAGCTTCATCATGGCGGACGACCCCGAAGACGGCCCCATGGCCATGCCGGGCGTCATACCGAAACTGATGGACACTCCCGGACGGGTGGCATGGACCGGGCCGAGGTTGGGCCAGCACAATGACGAAATCTACAAAGACCTGCTGGGGAAAAGCGACGAAGAGCTGACGCGGCTGGCGGAAGACGGAATTATCTGACCCGGCCCACCCAAGACTTCCTGAGGCCAATCTATCGAGCGGCTTCAAAACCCTTTAGAAACGCCAGCAGATTGTCGGCCATCTCGTCACACAGATAGCCGCCCTCCTGGATGATCAGGCTGGGCAGGCCCAGGGCGCCGATGGCCCCGCCCATGCGTTCAAAGCCGTTGGTGGTAATGGACAGAATGCCCAGGGGATCATTTTCCTGGGTATCCAGGCCCAGGGAGACCAGCAGATAATCCGGCGCGAAATCCTTGATGGCTGCAAAGGCGGTGGTCATCGCCTCCAGATAGGCATCATCGCCGGTGTCCTTGGGTTGGGGCAGGTTCAGATTATAGCCTTCCCCCGCACCCGCGCCCCGCTCGTCCGCGTATCCGGCATAGAAGGGGTAGAATATGGACGGATCGCCGTGCAGGGAGCAAAACAGCACGTCCGAGCGGTCGTAAAAGATCCCCTGGGTGCCGTTGCCGTGATGCACGTCCACATCCAGGATCGCGACCCTGTCGGCCTGGCCGCGCATATGCTGGGCCGCGATGGCGACGTTATTGAGATAGCAGAAGCCGCCGGCTAGATCGGCAAAGGCATGATGCCCCGGCGGGCGGCACAAGGCATAGGCGGCGTCCTCGCCGGCCAGCACCAGATTGGCGGCGGTCAGGGCGATCTGTGCCGATGTCAGCGCCGCGGGCCAGGTGCCGCTGACGATGGGACAAGAGGTACCGGCCACATAGTACCCCACCTTGCCGACGATCGACTCGGGCCGGGCTTGCATATAACGGCCGGGATGCAGGTAGGGAACCAGGGCCGGGCTGGAATCGGGCAGTTGCCGCCATTCCTCCAGGCCATGTTGCAAGAATTCCAGATAGTCGGCGGGATGCACGGCGGCGATCGGCGCCATGCCATGGTCCTGGGGCGGCAATATCTCGTATCCAGCTTTTTCCACCGCCGTAAACAGCCGATGCGCCCGCTCGGGGCATTCCGGAAACGGCATGTTGCCGCCCGCCCGGACAAAATCCACCGGATCATGTGCTTCATGAGCATTACTGTGAACGACTCGCATTCTTCTTACCTAAACGTGCCAATTAGACGTGCTGGCCGCCATTAATGTGGATTTCCGCGCCGTTCACATAGCTGGATTGCTCCGTACACAGGAAATAGATGGTTTTCGCCACTTCCTCCGGCGTGCCCAGGCGGCGCATGGGAATGGTCGGGGCCAGCAGTTCTTCGGTATCGGGCGAGAGGATTTCGGTTTTGATTTCGCCCGGCGCGATGGCGTTGACGCGGATGCCCCGGGGCGCGAAGTCCGACGCCATCTCCCGCGTCAATGAGGCCAGGGCGGCTTTCGATGTGGCATAGGCGGTGCCGGCAAACATATGTACCCGGCTGCCGGCGATGGAAGTGACATTGACCACCGAGCCCTGAGCCAGTTGCAACTCATCCAACAGCCCGCGCGCGAGCATGATGGGGGCGTAAAAGTTCACCTGGGTGACCTGCTGCCATGTAACCATGTCCGTGGTCAGGCTGGAGAGGCGGCTGCCGTCGCCGGACTTGGGCGAGATACCGGCGTTGTTGACCAGTGCGTGCAGGGGGCCGCCATCGAGCCGGTTTTTCAATTCGGCGATACCGGCATCCACATCGCCCGGATCGCCCAGATCGATCTGCAAATGATCCTCGGGGCCCGCCTCCCACGGACAGTCTTCCGGGAAGGCCTGACGGGAACAGGTGATCACCCGCCAGCCGGCGGAGGAAAATCGCTTCACCGTGGCATGGCCGATGCCCCGGCTGGCCCCGGTCAGCACCAGGGTGCGGCGGCTATTGGTTGTTGTCGTGTTCATGGTTCCTATTACCTTTGCCTGACTATACCACTAATAGCGCGCCGTGGCTTGCCCACAGTTTCCCCTCGGGGGTAGTCTTTCAGGACTGTTGGGATATTCCTGTGGGGGAGGAAGTTAATGGTCACGATCAAGGTTAGGGAACTGGCGTTCGGACGGCTGCGGGCGCCGGACCTGGACGAGATGGAGGAGTTCCTTAGCCATTTCGGCATGCTCCGGGCGGCGCGCACCAATGACGCCCTGTACATGCGCGGCACCGATCCGGCGCATCACATTCATGTCACCGAGCTGGGCGAACCGGCATTCGTGGGCTTTGCCTACCATGCCGACAGCGAAGCGGACCTTGAACGCCTGGCCGCCACGCCCGGCGCCTCCGCCATCGAAGACATTGACGAACCGGGGGGCGGCAAGCGGGTGCGCCTGGCGGAACCCAACGGCTATCAA
>JASLLM010000077.1 GCA_030747035.1 Alphaproteobacteria bacterium
CAGACCAGACAAAATAGCCTCAATCACCCGGAGAGAATGGGCGATCGTGTCATGACTTATGGCGACTGGTATAAGACTATGAATCTAGTGTGGTTTAAGGATTTGAAGTTCGCCCCAACGCAGGCGGCCTTGATCGAATTCAATGTAGCGAACTTCAAATCCACCACACTAGTGCAAACAAGCACAAGAAAATTCGGGTCATGGGTTCTGTTGAAAATGTCGAGCTTGCACAGATATTGGCAATTTCGCGGGAATGTCGATTATTCGGTCCCTGACGACTCTTTCATCACGCCCGGCGTCCCTTTTGCTTAAAAGAGCGCACCAGATCGCTCAAGAAGCCTGAAGTCCGGGTTCTTCACGACCGACCAAATATTGCCGAAGATTAATGTCATTTGTCTGGCGGTTCGCCTAGGCGATCTAGCGCGGCTTGAACTATGTCCGCTTGAGCCGCATTCAACTCTCTAAATAAGGACACACTCTTTTTCCAGGCCATTCTTGCTTGGTCGAAGTCGCCGCGAAGCTTGTGCAAGTTGCCAATATTGACGTAAACGGTGGCGATGCCCAATTTGCGCCCGAGGTCTTTATCAATCGCCAAGGCTTTTTCGTACATCATTATGGCGCGGTCGTAGTCGCGGCGATTTTTGTATATGACGCCGAGGTTGCCGTACATGAGCGCCATGCCTGGTTTGGCCGCGTGCTTTTCATATATCCCCAGCGCCTTCCGATACATGCCCTCCGCCCGGTCGAGTTCGTTGCGTATTCCATACACGTTGCCGAGGTTGCCGTACATAAGCGCCATGCTAGTTTTGGCCTCGAGCATTTCGTATATCTTCAGTGCCTTCCGAAACATATCCTCTGCCTGGTTGAGTTTCCGGCGCTTTCCATAAATTACTCCAAGGTTGCCGTAGTCGATCGCCATGCCTTGCTTTTGCTTGAGCTCCTTGTTTATCGCCAGCGATTTCTGGATCATATCCTCTGCCCGGACGAGTTCGTAGCGCATGCTGTACACATTGCTGAGATTGCTATAGGTCGTCGCCATACCTTGTTTGTTCCCGAGCTCTAATTGCATCGTCAAGACATGTCGCAACATTTTCTCCGCCCGGGCGAGGTCACCTTTAAACGAATACACACCGGCAAGATTGCCCGTCTGGGCGGCGATCGCCCATCGGTCATTGTTCGCCTCAGCGAGTGCCAATCCTAAACCATGGGCCCGAATGGCATCATCGTACCGCCCGGTGCGCAGGTACAATTCACCAAGCTGAATCCAGCCGTTCAGATTGTCCGGGTCCAATTCAGTCGCTCTGCGATATGCGGTCAATGCTTCGTTTGTGTCGCTCAGGTAAGCAAGCGCACCAAGATGGCGATGGGCTGCTGCTGCCTTTTTGACGTTGGTTGCTTGCGCGTCGGCAATCCGTTGGAAGATAACTTTCGCCTTGGCGGTGTCATCGTTCGCCAGCGCCTCCAACGCGTCATCAATGCCAGGCCCCTGTTGTGCGGCCAGCGCGGTGACCGCAGCCGTCAACGCCTTCGATTGTTCTTGCGCGGTGTTCCGATCCTCGGTGAGCTGGGCGAGTTGAGTCTGGAGGCTCCTATTTGCCTGCTCGGCAAGCGCGGCACGATGTTCCGCCGCCACGCGTTTGGTGTCGGAAAGCACCTCCATGTACCGCAATCCGAAGCCCAGTATGATAACGGTAAGCGCGAGAATGAAGCCAAACACAACCAGCCGAAGGACCGCTATGCCCGCAATCTTCTGGGTAACTCGATACCGTTTAACAACAAATCGCAAAGCGCCGAAAAACAGAAACAGCGCAAAACCGGCCAGTACGAGCGGGTCTTTCAGGTAGGGGCCAACTGCTGCGAAGTCCGGCATGGTTGGATTCCCCAAATCGATACCGGCGATCTTACCAAATATTGCACTTGAAGCGTGAATTAGAATCTAAAAGGTGATGTGCATGCTGTGCCTGCGCCGAAATCGAGAATTTGTTAAGGAGACACGGTAATCCATGTCGCGGCGCTCTCCGGGCCTGTGCAGACAGTGATTTAGATGCGCGGATCGTCCAGTTCCAGGCGGAATTTCCGGGGCCGGAGGCCGGCTTGGAACCAGCTGATGAAGCTATGGGCGGAATAGACCGGTAGACCGGTGATTTTCCGGATGTCATGGGCATAGGGCGCCATATTGGTGCATTCCAGGACAATGGCGCCAATGTCCCGCTCGGTTTCCATCAACTGCTTGGCGGCATCGATCATATCCAGACGGCAGTCGGAAAAATTGATCTCCGCCGCGTCGCCGAGCACGTCGCGGCTGAAACAGCGTCCGTCATCGGTGCCGATTATCGGTGTATCCAAGGGGGCGCCCGCAGCGGTCAAATGCGCCTCTGTCAAGGTCGCTTTTGAAATGGTGATGACCGCGACCCGCTGACCTGCTGGGAGCAGGGACTGAACCATGGGAATCTGCATCAGGGATGAGGTCGCGACCGGCACGCCCAAGGCGTTCTTGATATCTTCCTGTACCAGGGCCAGGAAGCCGCACGTGGTGGTGATGCCGTCCGCGCCCATGGCGACAAGTTCCCGCCCGGCGTCGACGAAGCGGTCAAGCAACAGCCCTGGATCGCCGCGTACCACGTTATCCGGCGTCGCGCCTGGGACAACCTTGTAGTGGACCGGAAACGGCCAGCTCTCCGCATTCCCAACATCGCCGAAAATCCTGGGAAAGCGGGTTTCCAGCATCAATATTCCGACCGAGGCGCCGAAGACCGTTTTTCCGCCATGCTCAACCGGCATTTTTCTATCCAACTAGCAAGTTCTTCCAGCACAATCGCCAAAACTGGCCAGGCCGAAAGGAAAAGATACATCCATTCCCATTTTCACGAAACTCAATCGCCGGCCGGCCTATTTCGCCAGGCGCAGGTCTGTCTTGTATTGCCTGCCGGGGCGAAAACATAGAGCATGGCGCGATGACCGATCCAGGAAGACGCCAAGCCTTGCGGATCTATCTCGTGCTCTGCGGGGCCTATGTGGCGAGCCAGTTTTACCGGGTCGCCAACGCCGCCATCGCGCCCGAGTTGATGACCGAACTGGCCCTCTCCGCCGAAACCATGGGCGGCATCACCGGGCTTTTCTTTCTTGCCTTCGGCGCGGCACAGATTCCCACCGGTGTCCTGTTGGACCGGTACGGGGCAAGACGGACCATGACGGGTCTGTTCCTGGTCGCGGTTGTGGGCGCCATTACCTTCGCCGCCGCCGACGGCGGCGCGGTGCTGGCCATAGGGCGGGTGCTGTTGGGGTTTGGCTGTGCCGCTGGGCTGATGGGCTCCATGGTGGTGATCGCGCGCTGGTTTCCCGAAGAGCGCTTCGCCGCCCTCTCCGCCATGCTGTTCGTGGTTGGCGGCGGCGGCACCCTTTTGGCCACGACGCCGCTTGCCTGGGCGGTGGAGGTGATCGGCTGGCGCGGTGCTTTCCTGGCGATGGCCGCCGTGACGGGGGCTTTTGCCCTGTTGCTCTATTTGGTCGTCCGCGATGCGCCGCCGGGAGTGACAGAGGCGGGCGATCAGAGCGAAACCTGGCGGGATATCCTGCGGGGACTGCGGGCCGTTGTTGCCAGCCGCGAACTCTGGTTGATCTCGGCGATCCAGTTTGTCAGCTATGCAACGGTGCTGACCGTGGTCGGGCTATGGGGCGGGCCCTATCTGGCCGATATCCATGGCTTGGACGGCGTGGCACGGGGCAATGTCCTGCTCGGCATGAACGCCGCCGTGCTGATCGGCGTTTCCCTCTACGGCCGGCTTGATCACCATGTCAGCCGGCGCAAGTGGCTGATCGTCGCGGGCGCCCTGGCCACCGCCGCCATCCTGGCTTTACTGGCGCTTCTCGAAAAGCCGGACTTTTGGACCGCGACCATACTATTGCTGCTATTCGCCACCATTGGCAGCTATGTCATGTTGAACCACGCGTTCGCCCGCGCCGTATTGCCGGATCACCTGATTGGCCGCGGTCTCACGTTCCAGAATCTCGCGGTCATGCTTGGCATCGCAGTCATTCAGGCGGCCTCGGGCCTGATTGTTGGAGGTTTTGACGGCGCCGGCGGCTCAGCCCCGGAGATCGCCTATCGCTGGGTCTTCGCCTTTCTCGCGGTCCTGTCAGTGGCAGCGGCGGCGATATTCGCCAACGCCAACGAAACCAGCCGGATACCGGATTAGCGGGCTGGCCACGCGGCATTACCGGCGATGTGCAAAATTCCGAAAAAAGGGTTAATTCGGCCCAATTTGCGCCATTTGGCGGGTTTTTGGCGCCTTTTTACGCCTTTCGGTGATTTCCGTCACTGCGCCGCCCGCCCTTTCAGGGGATGCTTTGCACCGCAGATACCGCTGGAGGGTGGAAATCATGCCGACACTTGCAGACTTGCCGAATATGGCCGTTGCCTTGCTGGTTGTGTTGATTTTCCTGCTTTGACGCGCGACCGGAGATCTTCGGTCCTTACATACCCAGCACCAGTTTTGCCATGATATTGCGCTGAATCTCGTTGGAGCCGCCATAGATGCTGCCGGCCCGGTCGTTTAGATAGCGCGCGGTGATGGACATCTCATCCCGCTGGCCGATCGGTTCCAGATTGGCGCCGGCCAGGCGCTCTTCCGGCTGATGCGGGGCGGCGTAGTAGCCGACGGCCCGCATGGCCAACTCGCTGATCGCCATCTGAACTTCCGTCGAACGTGTCTTCAGCATGGACGAGGCCGGGCCGGGGCTGCCGCGCTTGGCGATCTCGGCCATGGTGCGCAATTCGGTGAACTCCACCGTGTTCAGTTCGATCTCCAGCGCCGCCAGGTCGGCGGCGAAACCGGGCTCGTCCAACAGGCTGCGGCCGTCGCTCTTGCGCCGCTGGGTGGCCAGGCGCCGAGCCTCATCCAGCCTGGTCCGCTGCGCGGCGGCGCGCGCCCCGCCGCCCCGTTCGAATTCCAGCAAATATTTCGCCACGGTCCAGCCTTCGTTCTCGGCCCCGACCCGGTTCGCCTGCGGTACCCGCGCGTCGGTGAAAAATACCTGATTGAATTCGTGATCGCCGCCCAGGATATGGATCGGCTCGACAACGATGCCGGGGGTGTTCATCTCCAACAACAGAAAGGTGATGCCGGCTTGGGGCTTGCCTTCCGTCGAAGTGCGAACCAGGCAGAACATGCGATTGGCATAGTGGGCCGAGGTGGTCCAGATCTTGGAGCCGTTGATGATGTAGTCATCACCTTTTCGTTCGGCCCGGCATTGCAATGACGCCAGGTCGGAGCCCGAGCCCGGTTCCGAATAGCCCTGGCACCAGACATCCTCGCCAGAGAGAATCCGCGGCAGATAGTAGGCTTTTTGTTCGTCGCTGCCGTGGCCCATGATTGCGGGCGCCACCATGGCCAGGCCTTGGGGCGCCAGGCGCGGCGCGCCGGCACGGGCATATTCGGCGGCGAACAGATAGCGGCGCATGGTATCCCAGCCCGGTCCGCCATGTTCCTCTGGCCAGCCGGGCGCGGCCCAGCCCTGGCGGTACATGATCTTGTGCCAGCGCATCACCGCCTCGTGTTCGGCAATGATCGTGGTACACAGGCGCGAGGCCTCGCGAATTTCAGGCGTCAGGTTGTCTTCCAGAAAGGACCGCACCTCGGCTTGAAAAGCCAGCAGTTCATCCGACAGCGCGATATCCATTCCAAACTCTCCATATTGCCAGCCAGCCGCTACATCCCCAGCACCATCTTGGCCATGATATTGCGCTGAATCTCGTTTGAACCGGCGTATATGCTGGCCGCGCGGTCATTCAAATAACGCGCGGTGATGGACATCTCGTCCCGCTGACCGATGGGCTCCAGATTGGCGCCGGCCAGGCGTTCTTCCGGCTGGTGGGGGGCGGCGTAGTAGGCGATGGCCCGCATGGCCAGTTCGCTGATCGCCATCTGCACCTCCGTTGCCCTGGTCTTCAACATGGATGATGCGGTGCCGGGATTGCCGCGCTTGGCGATCTCGGCCATGGCGCGCAGTTCGGTGAACTCCACCGTGTCCAATTCGATTTCCAGGGACGCCAGATCAGCGGCGAAGCCGGGTTCTTCCAATAGACTGCGGCCGTCGCTTTTCCGCCGCGCGGTGGCCAGACGACGCGCCTCGACCAGCCTGGTCCGCTGCCTGGCCGCCCGCGCGTCGCCGCCGCGCTCGAATTCCAACAGATACTTGGCCACGGTCCAGCCCTCGTTTTCCGCACCCACCCGGTTGCTCTGGGGCACGCGGACGTCCTGAAAGAACACCCGATTGAATTCGTGATCACCGCCCATGATATGGATCGGTTCAACCCTGATGCCGGGGGTATCCATCTCGAGCAGCAGAAACGTAATGCCGGCCTGAGGTTTGCCTTCCATCGAGGTGCGGACCAGACAGAACATGCGGTTCGCGTAATGGGCATAAGAGGTCCAGATCTTGGAGCCGTTGATGACATAGTCATCACCTTCCCGATCGGCCCGGCATTGCAACGAGGCCAGGTCCGAGCCCGAGCCCGGTTCGGAATAGCCCTGGCACCAAAGATCCTCGCCGGACAGGATGCGCGGCAGATAATAGGCTTTTTGTTCTGCGCTGCCGTAGCCCATGATGGCGGGTCCGACCAAGGACAGCCCGCCCGGCCATTGGCGCGGCACCCCGGCTCTTGCACATTCCCGGGCGAATATGTAGCGCTGCACCACGTTCCAACCGGGGCCGCCATGTTCCTCCGGCCAGTTGGGTGCCACCCAGCCCTTGCGGTACAAAATCCCATGCCACGCCATGGTCGCCCCGTGCTCCGGCACGATCGTGGTGCAAAGGCGCGCGGCCTCGCGGATTTCCGGGCTCAGGCTATCCTCCAGAAAGGTTCGGACCTCCATCTGAAATGCCCGCAGATCGTCCGATAATGCGATATCCATGGACCGTTTCCTCTTTAGTCAGCCGCGATATCCCGGGCGATGACCAGTTTTTGTATATCGTTGGTGCCTTCGTAAATGCGGGCCCCACGTACGCCACGATAATAACGTTCAACGGGGAAGTCGCGCAAAAAGCCATAGCCGCCCAGGGTCTGCATGGCGTCGGAGCAGACCTGTTCCGCCATGTCGGTAGAGAACATTTTCGCCATGGAAGCTTCCATCAGGCACTTTTGCCCGGCGCTGCGCAGGGCGGCGGCATGCCAGATCAATTGCCGCGCCGCTTCCAACTGGGTCGCCATATCCGCCAGACGAAAGGCCACGGCCTGATGCTCGATGATCGGTTTGCCGAAGGCTTCCCGCTCCTGCGCGTATGCCAGCGCCGCCTCGTAGGCCGCCCGCGCCATGCCCAGGGCCTGGCTGGCGATGCCGATACGTCCGCCCTCCAGATTTCCCAGCGCGATGCGGTAGCCCTGGCCTTCCTCTCCCAACAGGGCATCGTGGGGCACACGCATGTCATTGAAGGCCAGTTGCGCCGTATCGGAGGCATTCAGGCCCATTTTCTCTTCCAACCGCACCACTTCATAGCCAGGGGTGTCCGTGGGCACGATGAAGGCGGAAATACCCTTCGTGCCCAGTTCCGGATTGGTGACGGCGAAAATCAGGGTGATATCGGCATTCTTGCCCGTGGTGATGAACTGCTTGTTGCCGTTGATGACATAGCCGTCGTCATCGCGCACCGCCCGCGTGGTCAGGGCACCGGCGTCCGAGCCGCCCTTGGCCTCGGTCAGGGCAAAGGCGCAGAGCATCTCGCCCTGGGTCAGGGCGCGCAGATAGCGTTCCTTTTGCGCCTCGGTGCCGTATTCCAGGATCGGCATGCAGCCGACCGAATTATGCCCGCTCATGACGATGGCGACGGCGCCGTCGCCGGCGGCGATCTCCTCCAGCGCCATGGCATAGGTGACATAGTCCAGGCCGGCGCCACCCCATTCCTCCGGCACCGTCATACCCATCAGGCCCAGCTTGCCCATCTCCTTGAAGGTATCGGCGGGAAATATCGCCTTGTCCTCCCATTCGCCGGCATGGGGCGCGATTTGCTCCGCCGCGAAGGCCCTGGCCATGTCGCGGATCATGATCTGTTCTTCCGTGGGGATCATCGCTCGCTCCTTTGACTAGTTCACCTGCCTATCGTGACCTTCCCAATAAGGCTGGCGCAATTCCCGTTTCAGGATCTTGCCGGAGGCATTGCGCGGTAATTCCGCGATGAAATCAACCGATCGGGGGATCTTGTAGCCGGCGATCTGCGTCCGGGCATAGGCGATGACCTCTTCCGCGCTCAGATCGGCTCCGGGCGCGGTGACAATAACGGCCTTCACGGTTTCGCCCCATTTGTCGTCCGGCACGCCGATCACGGCCACATCGGCAATCTCTTCATGGCCGGCCAATGTGCTTTCCACTTCCGCCGGATAGATGTTTTCACCACCCGAAACGATCATGTCCTTGACCCGGTCGTGGATATACAGATAGCCCTCCGCATCGAAATAGCCGGCATCGCCGGAATAGAACCAGCCGTCGCGGATGGCCTTGGCGGTCTCTTCGGGCTGGTTCCAATAGCCCTTCATGACCTGCAGGCCGGCGATGATGACTTCACCCACCACGCCGGGCTGGCAGTCCTGGTCGTTTTCATCGACCACGCGGATCTTGGCGGCGCGCATGGGCTTGCCGCAGGATTTCATCTTTTCACTGCCGTCATGATCTTCGGGCGGCAGATAGGTTACCGCGCCCGTGGTCTCGGTCAGGCCGTAAAGCTGGGCAAAGCCGCAATCGAAAATCTCCATGGCCTGCCGCAGCACCGGCAGGGGAATGGGCGAGGCGCCATACAGCACCATCTTGACGCTGGACACATCAGTCTCCGCCGCGCCGGGAGTCTGGATCAAGAATAGGATCACCGCCGGCACGAAGATGACCTGGGTGATCTTGTAGGTCTCGATCGCCTTCAATATTTCCGGCGGATCGACCTCCGGCAGCAGGATGTTGTTGGCCCCAATGTAAAGGCCGACAAAGGCCCAAACACAGCCCGCCACATGGAACAGCGGCATGGCCACAAGGGAGACATCGTCGGGCTCCCATTCACCCCATTCCTCGAAGGTATGGGGCAGAAACTGGACAAAATTGTCGTGGGTAATCTCCACCCCTTTCGGATGCCCCGTGGTGCCGGACGAATAGGCCTGCAGGCAGGTGTCCGACGGCGTGACCTCCATTCGCGGGTCGTCCTCCTGCTGCCCATCGCGCCAGGCGCCATAGGCGGTCCAGCCTTCGCGGCCGTCCTGCAAGGTAAGGATCTGTTCCAGGCCAGGCACGTCGGCCTCAATCCCCGCCACCAGGTCATGGTATTCCTGGGTGACGAATAGCATCCTTGCGCCGGCATCATTCAGCACATAGGCGACTTCGGGCGGGGCGAGACGGAAGTTGATCGGCACCAGCACCGCGCCGGCCTTGGTGGCGCCGTAGTAGATTTCGAAAAACAGATCGATATTCTTGGCTAGAATGGCGACCCGCTCACCCGGCTTCACACCGGCGGCGAGCAAGCCGTTGGCCACCCGGTTGGCGCGCTGATCAAGCTGGCGGTAGGTGGTTTCCCGGCCCTCGAAAATCAGGGCCGGACAATCGCCCCGCTCCACCGCATGGCGGCGGATTGGGTCCGCCATGAAAAGGTAGCCGTCAGGATTGCTCATCTGTGGGTCTCTCTTTACGCACCCAAAAAAACGGACCGGCCATCGAGTTCATCAAGGGCCGGCCCGATTATACAGAATTGTTCGCCTTCATTCAGCGGGGCTGATACTTGCGGAAATCCGGCTTGCGCTTTTCCCGGAAGGCGTTGACGCCTTCCTTGGATTCTTCCGTTTCGTAGTAACCCTTCAGGGCCTGGAAACCCAGCACGCCCAGGCCGCGGATATGCTCGGTATCGGCATTGAAGCTGCGCTTGGCGATGGCCAGGGCGGTGGGGCTTTTGGCCATGATCTCCTGGCACCAGGCGTCCACCTCCTCGTCCAGCTTGTCGAACGGCACCACCGCGTTGACCAGGCCCATTTCCAGGGCTTCCTGGGCCGAATAGCGGCGGCACATGTACCAGATTTCCCGCGCCTTTTTTTCGCCCACCAGGCGGGCCAGATAGGCGGTACCGAAACCCGGATCGACCGAGCCCATGGCGGGCCCGACCTGGCCGAAGATGGCATTGTCCGAGGCGATGGTCAGATCGCACAGCACATGGAAGACATGGCCGCCGCCGATGGCATAGCCATTGACGCGGGCGATCACCGGCTTGGGGATATCGCGGATAATGGTGTGCAATTCCTCTACCGGCATGCCCGTGGTGCCCCGGCCGCCATAGCTGCCTTCGTGGGAGTCCGCCGACTGATCACCGCCGGTGCAAAAGGCCTTGTCGCCGACCCCGGTCAGTACCACGACGCCGATGTCAGGGTTCCAGCCGGCCATGTTGAAGGCTTTGATCAATTCCTCGGCTGTCTGATTGGAGAAGGCGTTGTAGACCTTCGGGCGGTTTATGGTGATCGTCGCGACGCCATCCTTTTCCGTATAGATCAGATCCTTGAAATCCATGGCGATTACCCGTGCATTGTGAGGCCGCCGGAGACCGAGATGGTCTGGCCGGTGATATAGGAGGCATCGTCCGAGAGGAAGAACGATACCAGGCCCGGATAATCCTCCGGCTCGGCCACCCGGCGCATGGGCACGGCGCGTTCCAGGGCAGCCACCAGCTTCGGCCCCTGTTCGGCCAGCAACGGCGTGTTTGTCGGGCCAGGGCAGACGGTATTCAGGGTGATGTTCTTGCGCGCCAATTCCCGGCTCATGGTCTTTGAAAAAGCGATCAAGCCACCCTTGCAGGCGGCATAGACGGCTTCACCGGAGGAGCCGACCCGGCCCGCATCGGAGGAGATATTGACCACACGGCCGCTGCCCCGCTCCGCCATGCCTTTCAGGATTACGTGGCACAGGTTCAAGGGGCCGTACATGTTGATGGCCACCACCTTGTGCCAAAGCTCCAGATCCGTATCCAGGAAGGGCATGGATTTGTCCCAACCGGCGTTGTTGACCAGGCCGTCCACCGGGCCGCAATCGCTTTCAAAGGCGGCGACGGCACTGGCAACGGCGTCATAGTCGCTCACATCCACGGCGTAGCCGTTGGCGGTGCCGCCGGCGGCGCGGATCTTTTCGGCCGTCGCATTGGCGCCGTCGCCATTCAGATCAAAGATCCCCACATTGCAGCCTTCTTCGCCCAACCGCAGGCTGATCGCCTGGCCGATGCCGCTGGCGCCACCTGTGAGAATGACGTTTTTGCCTTGTAATCCACGCATTTTGGCGTCTCCTATGTTTCGTAATTGACTTGCGGCGGAGCATAAAAGCAAACATTGTTCGAGTCTCGTAATTGTTGGCCCCTGCTACATTCAGCCGCAATTTGGCAGCCGTAATTTTTGGGAGTTGAAATGTCCGTTCGCCTGTACGCCATGACCTGTGGCTGGTTGACCATGCCTCTGCATATGTTCCTGGATGGTGAAGATGGCGAGATCCGCCTGCCCGTGCCCGTCTATCTGATTGATCACCCCAAAGGCCAGGTGCTGTTCGACAGCGGCCTGCATACGGATATTCAGAATCCGGTGAAAAGGCGCGCTCAGGTCATCACCAAACATTTCAGCCCGGAATTCAAGGCTGGCGAGGAACTGGGCGCCCGTCTGGAACGCTGCGACGTGGATGTGGAAAAGGTGCGATATCTGATCAATTCCCACCTGCATTTCGATCATGCGGGTGGTAATTTTCAGGTCAAGAATGCGCAGTTGGTGGTGCAGAAACGGGAATGGGTCGCCGGCCACGACCCGGACCTGATGAAATCCAACGGCTTCGCCCTGGAGGATTATGATCACGGCCATGACCTGAACCTGGTGGATGGCGAACATGACCTGTTCGGCGATGGCAGCGTTGTCTGCATTCCTACCTACGGCCACACGCCGGGGCATCAGTCCCTCAAGGTGCGTCTGGGTGGCGGCGACGTCCTGCTGGCGGGCGATGCCTGCTATTTGCGCCAGACGTTGGAGAGGTTGCACTTGCCCAAGGTGGTGCATGACAGGGAGGAAATGCTGGATAGCCTGAAACGTATCCGCGCCCTGCAAACCGCCGGCGCGCGGATATTTTATGGCCATGACGCGGATTTCTGGAGCTCCGTGCCCCAGGCCCCGGCGGAAGTGATTTAGGGAGGTTTCAAATGACGGAAATTGAAGTCGCGGGCGAAATGCTGCCCATTCGCGAAAGCCTGTTGCGCGAGGTGGAGGTCGCCTGGGAACGGCTGGCCAGCCCCGGCACCTGGTGGACCGGGGCGGAGCGCCTGGCCATCGCTGCCGAGGCACGGCGTGCGGGCGACTGCGGCCTGTGCCGGGAACGCAGGGCGGCCCTGTCCCCCTATACGGTGGCGGGCGCGCACGACAGCACATCCGAACTGCCGCCGGCGGCGATCGAGGCGATCCATAGAATAGTCACGGATGCGGGCCGGATCACCGAACGCTGGATTCTTTCCCTTGTCGAAGGCGCCGAAATGCCGGCGCTGGAAGAAACTGAATATGTGGAGATCATCGGCGTCATCGCGGTGCTGACGGGGCTGGACAAACTGCATCAAGGCCTGGGCCTGCCGCCGCGCGAGCTGCCGGCGCCGGTGCCCGGTGAACCCAGCCGGCAACGGCCCGCCGGCGCCAAGCGCAATCTGGCCTATGTCGCCACCCTGGCACCGGAAGACGTCGGCCCGGATGATCCCAATCCCTATCCCGTACATGGCGACAAGAACATCCATCGCGGCGTCAGCCTGGTGCCGCAGGAGGTCTTCAACTTCTTCGATCTCGATGTGGAGCTTTATATGAAGGATCACGAGATCAGGGACTTCGAGCACGATTTCCGGGCCATCAGCCACGCCCAGATCGAACTGATCGCGGGCCGAACCTCGGCCCTGAACGGCTGTTATTATTGAACCACCAGCCATTCGGCCCTGCTCCGTGAGAGCGGCCAAAGTTCTGGTGATCAATACGATTTGTCCGCCATCATGACGGACGAGGCCGCGGTGAACAGTGTCCCTCACGGTGAAATTCTGATGGCTCTGGTGGGAGCCGTTCATGGCGGCGATGCGAGCGAGATGGCGGCGGCGCGGCGGGCGGTGCGCGACAGCATGGGCGATGCCGCTTTTGTCGATGCTTGCGCCACCATCGCCTCGTTCTCTGCCGTGGTAAAAATCGCCGACGGCGCCGGCATTCCGTTGGAGGACTTCAAGGAAGAGGCCACCCGCGACATGCGGGCGGAACTGGCCATCAACGATTTCCAGAGTTAAGCGGCCGCCGGAGCGGCGGCATTACCCTCTCCCTTGCCTCTGCTGACGGGCGGTGTATGTTGCGGCCTTCGGATTTTACTAGGTAACGGAAACGGGCGCGCGTTGATGCGCCACGGAGGAAGGAAGAGGTCATGACAGAGCAAATCAATGCCGGCGAAATGCTGAAGGACAAGGTTATTCTGGTAACGGGCGCCGGGCGCGGCGTGGGCCGTGATATCGCCCTTTTGGCCGCCAGCCAGGGCGCCAAGGTGATCGTCAATGACCTGGGTGGCCAGGCCGATGGCGAGGGCGAGGACAAGACACCGGCCATGGAAGTGGTTGGCGACATCAAGGAAGCTGGTGGCGAAGCCGTGGCCAACTATGGTTCGGTCGCGGATTTCGACGCGGCGGAAGCCATGATCCAGCAGGCTGTGGACACCTATGGCAAGATCGACGGCATCGTCAACAACGCCGGCATTCTGCGCGACGTCATCTTCCACAAGATGACCGAGGAAGAATGGGATATCGTCATCGCCGTGCATCTGAAGGGCTGCTTCAACGTGGCCAGGGCCGCGGCAACGCATTTTCGGGAGCAGGGCAGCGGCGCCTTCGTGCATATGACCTCCACCTCCGGCCTGGTGGGCAACTTCGGCCAGGCCAACTATGCCGCGGCCAAGCTGGGCATCGTCGGTCTGTCGAAGTCCCTAGCCCTGGATATGTCCCGCTTTGGCGTGCGTTCCAATTGCATCTCGCCCTTCGCGTGGAGCCGTCTGATCGGCACCATTCCCATTTCCTCGGAGGAGGAAAAGGCCCGGGTCGAGAAGATCAAGGCCATGACCCCAGCCAAAATCGCGCCCATGGCGGTGTTCCTGCTGTCGGACGCGGCATCCGAGGTTACGGCGCAAATCTTTGGCGTGCGTCATAACGAGATCTTCCTGTTCAACCAGCCCCGCCCGGTCCGTTCAGTGCAACGCAGCGAAGGTTGGACGCCGGAAACCATCGCCGAACACGCCCTGCCGGCCATGAAGTCCAGCTTCATGCCGCTGGAGCGCAGCGGCGACGTATTCAGTTGGGATCCGGTCTAAGCTTTTAGTTGCCAGCGCTATTGCCGGGCCTGGCGCCAGACCGGGCCCGGTTGTGCTTTTCTTGGAGGACCGCCGGAATGGCGATCGATCCCGACAAACGCTACGCGGTCGGTGACCTGGTCCGCTACGCCACGGATCTGTTCACTGCCGCCGGCATGCCCACCGACCGCGCCGCCATCGTGGCCGAATTGCTGGTCGAGGCGGATGCCATGGGTCATGACACCCATGGCCTGGCCTTGGGCCCGCAATATCTGGATCATCTCGAATCCGGCCTGATGGCCGCAACGGGGGATTTCGAGGTGGTCACGGACCGGGGCGCCACCATGGTCTGGGACGGCGGCTATCTGTCCGGGGTCTGGCTAACCTGGAAAGCTATTCAAACCGCCTGCGAACGGGCCAGGCAATATGGCACCGTGACCGTATCAATCCGGCGCAGCCATCATATCGCCTGCCTGGCGACATTTCTCTCCCAGGCCACGGACCAGAATCTGATGATCACCCTGGCCAGTTCCGACCCGTCCGTGGCCGCCGTGGCGCCCTTTGGCTCGTACGAAGCCATGTTTACCCCCGATCCCCTGGCGGTCGGCATTCCCACCACGGGCGATCCAATATTGATCGACATCTCCGCCTCGGCCACCACCATGGGCCTGTCGGCGCGCATGGATGGTGAAAACCGCAAGCTGCCCGGCCCCTGGCTAATCGACAATCAAGGCCGGGCCAGTGATGATCCAGGGGTTTTGGAAACCGACCCGCCTGGCGCCCTGCTGGCCCTTGGCGGCTTGGATAGGGGTCACAAGGGTTTTGCCCTGGCCCTGATGATCGAGGCCCTGACCTCCGGCTTGCCGGGATATGGCCGGGCCGATAGCCCGACGAATTGGGGCGCCGGGGTGTTCTTGCAGATCATTGATCCGGAAGCCTTTGGCGGCATCGCGGCCTTCACCCGGCAGACCGGTTGGCTGGCGGAGGCTTGCCGCGCGGCGGCGGTGCCCGATGGGCAATCACCAGTCCGCATGCCCGGCGACGGCGCCCTGGCCCGCAGGCGGCAAGCCTTGGCCGAAGGTGTGCTACTATATCCCACGATCATGAACAGCCTGGCACCCTGGAACGAGAAGTTGGACGTTGAGCCGCCGTCGCCGTGCGGCTAACTGGCATTTGGGAAATTTTGAATAGGTAAGGAGACGAGTATGCGCGCGAATAATGTCAAGGATATCTGGGCCAAGGGCGGCCACGTGGTCAACGGTTGGCTGGCTATCCCCAGCTCTGTCAGCGCCGAGATCATGACCCATGCCGGATTTGATTCCGTCACTGTCGATTTGCAGCACGGCCTGGTGGACTATCAGGCTTCAGTCGGCATGCTGCAGGCAATCTCCACCCTGGACGTAACGCCCATGCTGCGGGTGCCCTGGAACGACCCGATCCCGATCATGAAGGCCCTGGACGCGGGCGCCTATGGCATCGTCTGCCCCATGATCAACAACCGGGAAGAAGCGGAAAAATTCGTCGGCGCCTGCCGTTATTATCCCGACGGCTACCGCAGTTTCGGCCCGGCCCGGGCTGCCATGTATGCCGGCGCGGATTATGCCACGGAAGCCAACAGCACCGTCATCACCATGGCCATGATCGAGACCCGGCCGGCCCTGGACAACTTGGACGAAATCATGTCCACGCCGGGCCTGGACGCAATCTATGTGGGTCCGGCGGATCTTTCCATCAGCCTGGGCCATCCGCCCTCGGGCGATCCATCGGTGCCGGAGGTTCTGGAAGCCTATGACAGCATCCTGGCGGCGGCCAGGCGCAACGGCGTAGTCGCGGGCAGCCATTGTGCCGACGGTGCCATGGCGAACCGGCTGTTCGAAAAGGGTTTCCAGTTCTGCACCATTGCCAATGATAGCCGTTTGCTAGCCATTTCCGCGGCCGAGCAGATCGCAGCTGCGCGGGGAGGTAAGTAGATGCCGAAACTTTTACTGGCGGGGAAATTCCACCCCGATACCTTGACCCTGCTGGCGGAGCATCCGGAGGTTGAGGTCGAAACCCTGATAGACCCAACGGAACAGCAGCTGATTGACGCCATGCCCGGTGTCCATGGCATTGTCCTGCGTACCACGCCGTTCGGCGAGGCCGCCTGTGCCAATGCCGATAGCCTGCAAGTAATTGCCCGGCACGGGGTCGGCTACGACAATGTGGACGTAGGGGCGGCGACCGCCCATGGTCTGCCCCTGGCCGTGGTCGGCGAGGCCAACTCGAACGCGGTTTGCGAACACGCCTTTATGTTGATGCTGGCGACCATGAAGGACGCCCTGCCCCTGGATGCCGCCACGCGGGGCCAGGATTATGGCCGGCGCGATTCCATTACCTCGTCCGAAGTCTCGGGCAAGACCATTCTGATCGTCGGCTTCGGCCGCATCGGCACCCGCATGGCGCGGCGTTGTGCCGCCTTCGACATGGACGTGATCGTCGCCGATCCTTACGTGCCGCAACGGGTGGTCCGGGGCCATGGCTATGACTATGTGGAGGATTTTCGCGACGCCCTGGAACGGGCCGATATCGTCTCCATGCACCGTCCCGGCAATCACGACGGCAGCCCGGAGCTTACCGGCCAGGAATTCTCCCGCATGCGCCAGGGCGCGGTACTAATCAATACGGCGCGTGGCACCCTGATCGACGAGGACGCCCTGCATCACGCCCTGACCAATGGACCGCTCGCGGCCGCCGGGCTGGACGTGACCCGGGATGAACCGCCCGCACCCGATCTGCCGTTGCTGAGCCTGGACAATGTCTTCCTCAGCCCCCACATCGCTGGCGTCACCAAGGAGGCCTTCCGCAACATGGGCCTGCGCGCGGTACAGAATTGCTTGGATGCCTTCGATGGCAAGCTGGACCCGTACTATCTGATCAATCCCGAGGTCTTGCAGAGCGGCGATGGCTAGCCATACGCCATTTGTCGATGACGACGGCGTCTGGGTCGAAATCCTGGGCCAGACGCGGTCGGCACCGGCATTGTTCCTTGACCGCGACGGCGTGGTGGTGGTGGAGGCCCACTATCTGCACGAGGTGGAGAAGACCGAACTGATCCCCGGCGCCGGCGAGACCATCGCGCTGGCCAACCAACGGGGCCTGCACGTGGTGCTAGTGACCAACCAATCCGGCGTCGGGCGCGGTTATTACGGCTGGGCGGAATTCCAGGCGGTGCAGAACAAGATCAAGGCCGATCTGGCCGCCTTTGGCGCCCATGTTGATGCGGTCTGCGCCTGCCCCTATCACCCCGATGCCGTCGCGCCCTATGACCGCGACCATGGGGATCGCAAGCCCAACCCCGGCATGCTGCTGAAGGCGGCGGCCGCCCTGGGCGCCGATCTTGCGCCTTCATGGATTGTCGGCGACCTGCCCACCGATATGGGCGCGGGACGCAACGCGGGGCTGTCCGGCGGCGTCCATGTCCTGACCGGCTTCGGGCCGGGCCTGCGGGGCGAGGCCCTGGCACACGCCACGGACGGCTTCCAGGTCCTCGGCGCCGACAATATCGACGAGGCGCGCCGGCTGATCCCGCTGTTGTCCGGGTAGCAGGTTATACCAGTCGTCTCAACTGCTGACTCTTATGGCGGGTTTTCATGAGCTTGCGGGTGTGATTCTCTTAACCA
>JASLLM010000078.1 GCA_030747035.1 Alphaproteobacteria bacterium
CAACGCCCTGGATGAGGACGATGTACGCACCGCGGCCCGGGAATTGGCCGAGATGGGCTGTGAAAGCCTGGTCATTCATTTCCTGCATGCCTACGCCAACGACAGCCACGAACGCCGCGCCGCCGAAATCGCCGCCGAGGTCTGGCCCAATGGCCATATCACCTGGGGCAGTGCCATTCTGGCGGAATTCAGGGAATACGAACGCGGTGTCGCCGCCGCCGTCAACGCCGCGATCCAACCTGTGCTGGCACGCTATATGGCCAGTCTGCGCCAGGAGCTGTCCACTGCCGGCTACGACCGCGATCTGCTGGTGATGCAGGGCAACGGCGGCACCGTATCCTCCACCATGGTGGCGAATAGTGCCATCAACACGGTGATGTCGGGGCCGGCGTCGGGCGTCATGGCGGCGGCATATACCGGCGCCCGCAGCGGCTATGACAATATCATCAGTTACGACATGGGCGGCACGTCCTCCGATGTGGGCCTGATCCAGGGCGGTATTCCGGCCACTTCGTCCGAGCTGCAGTTGGAATACGGCATGCCGATCCATGTACCCATGTTGGATGTGCACACCATCGGGGCGGGCGGCGGCTCCATCGCCTTTATCAACGATGCTGGCATATTGCAGGTCGGCCCCCGCTCCGCCGGGGCGGAACCCGGCCCGATCTGTTATGGCCGGGGCGGGGTGGAGCCGACCATTACCGATGCCAACCTGCTGCTCGGCCGGCTGAACCCCCAGGCCCTGTTGGCCGTGGACAGCCCCGTTTCCCTGGACGAAATTCGCCGCCGGCTGGTTGAGACCGTCGGCGCTCCCCTGGGCCTGGATGCCGAGGGCGCGGCGGCCGCCATTCTGCAGATCGGCAATGACCGTATGGCGGGCGCCATTCGCATGGTCAGCCTGGCCCGTGGCCATGATCCGCGCGACTTCGCCCTGTTCGCCTTTGGCGGCGCCGGCCCCCTGCATGCCACCGCCCTGGCGGCGGAATTGGCTATTCCCCAGGTGCTGATCCCGGCCAAACCGGGCATAACCAACGCCATTGGCTGTGTCGTCGCGGATGTGCGCCACGACTATGTCAATACGGTGAACCAGTCTTTGGCGGATGTGGATATGGAGCGGGTGCATGGCATCATGGCGGATCAGATCGCCCAGGGCCGTGCCACCATTCAGGCCGAGCAGGTCGCGGTGGAGGATGAAATCCTGGTGCATGCGGCGGAAATGCAGTTCCAGGGGCAAAGCCATATGCTGCGCATCCCCCTCGAAAGCGCCACGATCAGCCGCGAGGCGATCCAGGCCGCCTTCGAAGAGGCCTATTTCAACCGCTTTTCCCTGCATCTGCCGGAAATCCGCGCCGTTCTGGTTACCCTGCACACCGCCGTCATCGGCCGCCGGCGAGAAGTGGCGCTGGCCTCGTTGATGGATCCGGGCCTGCGTGCGGCGGATGTCGCGGGGGCGACCACGGCCACGCGCAAGGTCTGGTTTCCCGGCGGCTGGCAAGACACACCTATTCTGGCCCGCGACGCCCTGCCCATTGGCGCCAAATTCACCGGCCCGGCGGTGCTGGAACAACTCGACACCACCATCGTCATCGAACCGGGCAACAAGGTGGAGGTTGACCTGGCCGGCAACCTTTTGATCCATGTGCCGGCGGCATTTTGGGGGTAGATCATGAACAAATCCGACAAGCCTGGCATCGATCATGTCACCCTGGCGGTGCTGCAAAACGGTTTGAACCAGGTCTGCAACGAAATGGATCTGGCCTTTCAGCGCGCCGCCTTCAGCCCGGTGATTGCCGAGGCCATGGACCGCTCCGACGGGATTTATCACCGTGACGACGGCGCCTTGATCGCGCAGGGGGAGCTGGGACTGCCGATTTTCGTCGGCACCATGCAGTTTTCCACGCAAACGGTCATTGCCCAGGCCAAGGATCTGAAGCCCGGTGATATCTATATCGTCAACGATCCCTATTTGGGCGGCACCCATTTGATGGATGTACGCATGGCGATGCCGTTCTATTACCAGGACGAGATTTTTTGCTGGCTGTCCAACACCGGCCATTGGCGCGACACCGGCGGGGCGGTGCCGGGCGGTTTTTCCGCCTCGGCGACGGAGGTGGAGCAGGAGGGACTGCGTCTGCCGCCCGTTAAACTTTACAAGGGTGGCGTGGTGGACGATGAAATCCAGGCTATTGTGCTCTCCAACATCCGCGTCGCCAACGAAACCATCGGCGATATCAAGGCCCAGGCGGCGGCCTTGCGGGTCGGCGAACGGCGCCTGACCGCCTTGCTGGATCGTTATGGCCGGGACGTGGTGGAAGCGGCCATCGACGAGATGCGGGCCCGGGCGGCGCGGCAAATGCGGGCGAGTATCGCCCTGATTCCCGACGGCGAATACAATGGCGTGGCCTGGGTGGATTCCGATGGCGTGGTCGATGAACCGCTGAAGATCGATCTGACGATCGAAAAACGCCAGGGCGATCTGTATTTCGACCTTTCCAAGTCCAGCCCGCCCTGCAAGGGGCCGATGAATTCCGTTATCGCCACCACGCGGTCTTCGATCTATCTGGCCATGAAGCATATTTTTCCCGAAGTACCCATCAATGCGGGCACGTTCGAGCCGTTGCACATCGCCGATCCGGTGGGGACCTTCCTTTATGCCGAATATCCCCGGCCCGTATCGGGTTGCGCGGCGGAGGTCAGCCAGCGCATCGCCGAGGCGGTATTCGCCGCCCTGGTTAGCGCGCTGCCCGACCGCCTGTTCGCCGCACCGGCGGGAACTTCGGGCAATTTCGCCCTGGGCGGCATCGATCAGCGCGGCGACAAACCGTTCGTTATGTATCTGTTCACCGGCGGCGGCTATGGCGGCAGCCTGCAGAGCGATGGCTTGAGCAATGGCTGCTCCACCATCGGGATTTCGACCATGCAGCCGGTCGAGGTGTTGGAGCAGCGCTACCCCGTCTTGTTCCGGGAATTCGCCCTGCGTGAAGGTTCCGGCGGCGCGGGCCAGCAACGCGGCGGCTTTGGCGTCCGTTATGCCATTCAAATGCGACAGGGTTGGGGGCGGGCCTCCTTCGTCATGGACCATGGCCGCTACGGCCCCCAGGGCGTCCTGGGCGGTGCGGACGGCGCCGTCAACGAGGTGCGGGTGGTACGGAATGGCGAAACCTACGTGCCGCCGCATCTGTCCAAGGATCAGGGCATCGAGGTCGGCGAAGGGGACATCATTCATGTCGCCACGCCGGGCGGCGGCGGATACGGCCAGCCGCGCCTGCGTGAGAGGGCCTTGGTCGAACGGGATTTGCGCCGTGGATACTATAGTTTGGCCGAGGCAGATGAGCTGTGGGGTGAGGAAGGATCCAGCGGCACGACGGATGGTTGAGATGTAACGCCCCGTTAACCATTTTCCGGCATTCTCGCCACGGTTTCTGAGTGGAGGGCCGGAAATGGCCGACTATGACTTCGGACTGTTCTCATGTTTGGTCGCTGATGACAGCGCCTACATGCGCACTTTGATGTCCGCCTCGCTGCGGGCCATAGGCGTCGGCAACGTGAAAACCGTTGATGATGGCAGCGCCGGCATTGATTTCCTGCAACTGGTGCAATCGGACCCCATGAAGGCCGGTATGCAGAATGTGGATATCATCTTCTCAAACTGGCAGATGCATCCCGTGGACGGCATGATGTTGTTGCGCTGGGTGCGCCGGCATAAGGAGAGCCCGAACCGTTTCATCCCCTTTGTCATGGTTACCGGCTATGCGGACAAGGAAAAGGTCCGCGAGGCCCGCGCCATGGGCGCGACCGAGATGCTGGCGAAGCCGTTTTCAGTTGTCAATCTGGGCCAGCGGTTGCTGCAAGTGGTAAACCGGCCACGCAAATTCGTTCATACATCAAAATATTTCGGCCCCGACCGGCGGCGCAATCAACGCGAAATTCCGCCCGGCAAATGCCGGCGAAAGATCGATGAGCGGAATGTGGAGGTGGTCCATGTCTGATGCAGCAGTGGAAGGCAAGACGGCTAAGGTTCCGGGCGTCCGCTTTTACGTCATTCGCAATATTCTCAAGGACAAGGCTTCGGGCGGGAGCCTGGCCCCCGGGGACAAGGGCGGAATATCCGTCGAAGCGATCCAAGCGGCCGAGGCCGAATTCAACAAAATGGCGGAAGATTATCCCGATTGGGTGAAAAGCCTGATCGAAGAGTTGTTCGAGAATTATCGCCGCTGCATCGATACCCCCGAGATCCGCCACGAAAAAGTGGCGGTAATCCACGAAATTGCCCATGACATGAAGGGCCAGGGGGGCACTTTCGGCTATCCCCTGATCACCAATTTCGGCGAGTCCCTTTACAAATGCACCCATAAATCCGAACAGGCCAGCGACAATCTGGTCGAATTGATCAAGGCCCATATCGACGGCATGAAAGCCGTCATCAGCGGCCGGGTCAGCGGCGATGGCGGCGATATTGGGCAGGAATTGCTCGAATCCCTGGAGCATGCGATCAAGAAGTACTCCTCGCCCGACGCGGATTAGCCATCGTTCTCATTTGCCGGCGCCCGGCACCATGATCAATGACTTTGTCCGCCCCGCCACCATATACCGCCTCTGCCGGGTCCATAGTAGGAAGCATGGCCGGGAACGGCGCGTTTTGTCCATGATGACATGACGTTACGGTTGCGCTACCGTTCGACGGGCCGCATTGCCGTGCGCTAAGTATGTAAAGACCATGGAGTCCAGCTGATGAGCCGTTGGTTGCTTGCCGCCGTGTTTTGCCTGGGCTTGCCGGCGCATGCGGCACAAGGGCCGGAAGAGGCGAGGCGGCAGGCATTTCAGGACATTGCACGGCAAATCGTGGAAGGGATCGATGCCACCCGCCGTTCGCGGCGCGCCGCCGGTGGCATGGACAGCGCGCAGGCCTATCTGCGCGAGGCCTATGACTATGTGCAGGCCGAGCGTTTGCGCATCGCCGTGGCGCCGTTCGAGCAGGATGAGATCAAGATCGCCAAATCCGTGGCGGACGAATTCAACGCCTCGCTGTTTGCCGCCTTGATCGCCAAGGCCGGGCGCCGCTATGACCTGATGGCGCAGGCGCATCTGAAAGCGCTGATCGACGATATGCAGCAGACCGGCGCCTGGCAGGCGGCGGATGGCAATCCCATCAATGCCCTGCTGGAAAATGCCGGCAAGGTTGATGTTCTAATCCGTGGCCGCATCCGCGTCAGCGGCCAGGATGCCGTTTTGACCTATACCGCCATCGCCATGGACGGCCGGTTGCTGGCGCAAACCCAGCCCCGGCGCTTTCATCTGAGCCCGGAAGACGCCAAGATTACCCGCCCCACGGTGGGTCTGGACCGCGCCATTGCCGCCGCCGCGAAAAACCTGGCGGGGCAGGCGCCGGGCCTGAACGAACTGCTGTTGGCTGGTGTCCGTTTTGAAGATTCGGGTGCGCAACCGCCCTTTGGCCGCTATGTCCAGGGGCGCCTGTCGGCGGCCATGGGGGAGGAGTACGGCAATGTGGTCACGGGCCGCAACATCAAGGTGAACCGCTTGCGCGCGCGCACCGGCCTGAGCAGCGGTGGTGCGGTGCGCGGCAAGGATTTGAGCGACCGGAACCTAGGGGGCAAGGCTGCCGCCCATGTTTTGAGCGGCAGTTATTGGGAGCTGCCCGGCGCCATCGAACTGCGGCTGGAGTTGCAGGGGCCGGGCGGGGCATCTGCCGCCTGGGTCGGTTGGATCGAGCCCGGCGACACCGCCGGTAGGCGGATCAGGCCCAAGGGGGACTTCGGCAATTTGCGCGACAACGACGGCCTTGGTCCCTTCGCCTTTCACCTGACCTCCGACCGTGGCAAGAACGCGGCCTATGCCATTGGCGATCATATGCAATTGCTGATCCGGCTGGACCGGGAGGCATGGGTCTATTGCTTCTACCGCGATGCCGCCGGGGCGACGATCCAGATCCTGCCCAATCCGCATTTTTGGCAGAATCACAGGCAGGCCAACTTCAAGGGCGGTGTCCTTTACACCGTGCCGGAGGAAAGCCGGTTTAACTTCGAATTCACCGTTCAGCCGCCCACGGGACAGGAACTGGTCAAATGCTTCGCGGTTTCCCGCGATGTCACGGCTGATTTGCCGGCCGCGCTGCAAGGCAGGACGCTTGCTCCCATGCCCCGGGATTTGGCCATGCAACTCCCGGCCGCATTCCACGAATTGCCCGATACGGCCGTCTCCGAGGCCAGCTTTGTCGTCACCGTGAGCGAATAGGCGGACCTTGCGATGTCAGGAATGCAGCAGCAAGATGCCCCGATAAGCGAGAAAGATCCGTGAGACCAGCCACCCCGATCATTGTCCTGCTAGCCGCTATCGTGAGTCTGGCCTGGGTCGGCTCTGAAGCCGGGGCTGAACGGCTGCGGCATCCCATTAAGTTGGGGGCAAAATGCCAGAAATCATTCGAGAAATTCCTCGATTGGCCGGTCTATTACAAAACCTTCGCCTATGTGGAGGGGCGCCGGGGCTACGGTTGCGCCATGAACGAAGGCCGGCGCGCCGCCCTGGATGAATGCAATCGCCTAGGCAAGGGCCGATGTGAGGTCTACGCCCAATCGCCCATTGCCGGCGGCGTCAAGATCCTTTGGCGGCCCCGCGTTGCGGTCACCGATGGACCTGCCCGGCGCAAAGGCTATTGCTACGAAGGTCCTGATATCACGATGGCATTGGTATCGGCACGCCAATGCCGGCAGCTTGGCGGCGTCATCTTGAAAGAGCGCAAACATGCCCGCCCCTGCCAACGGGAACGGCTGGGCCCGACGGAGTGTTTGGCGTTCCTGGAGCGAAACCGGCCCAAACGCCCAAGGTCCCGGACGGCCGCGAAGGATCGAACCCGCCCGGGTGACCGCGATATTCCGAGCGGGAACGGCCGCGATGACGGAGCCATTGTTGTCAGAAATTTCCCGAGCAGTGGTGCACTGGTAATAGCCCGGTTGCGGCCAGATCAAATATTGGATCTGGAAAAACAAACTGATGACGGTTGGAATTTCATAAAATTCGAGAAAGGGCGTCACGGATATATCAGGTCAAGCACCGTTCCGTCCAAGGTCAAGCGGCGTTTGGCCAAAGAGGCGGTGGCGCGAAAGGTGCGACTTGCGGAACAGGAAAAGGCACGCAGGAAAGCCGCCGAGGAGGAGCGCGACAGGAAACGAAAGTTGGCGGCGGCGAAGGCGGCGCGGGAACGGGAAGAGACTGAGGCCAAGGCCATGGCCAAGGCAGCAGAAAAGGCTCGCCAGGCGGAGTTGGACAAGGCCATGGCCACGCGTCGCAAACAGCACAAGCACGCCGTCGCGGTCATCATCGGCAACCGGGACTATGCGGGGCGGACGCCGGATGTGGCCTACGCCGGCAACGACGCCAAGGCGATGCGGGACTTCGTCATCAACAACCTCGGCTATCGCCCCGGCAACGTCATCGATCTGCGCGATGCCAGCTTGAGCGAGCTGAACGCCACTTTCGGCACCGCCAATTCTCACAAGGGCCGCCTGTACGACTATGTCCGGGCCGGCAAGTCTGATGTTATCGTGTTCTATTCCGGCCATGGGGTGCCGGGACAGAGCGACCGCAAGCGTTATCTGCTGCCTGTCGATGCCAATCCCAACCAGGCGGAACTAAACGGCTACCCGCTGGACACTCTGCTGGGCAATCTGGCCAAGGTACCGGCCCGCTCCATGGCGGTCTATCTGGATGCCTGTTTTTCGGGTGAGAGCGAGAAGGGCCCCTTGGTCCGTGCTACATCAGGCCTGACGGTGCAGCCCAGGCTACCGCAGTCGTCCACGGGCATGGTTGTGGTTACCGCCGCGCAGAATGACCAGTTCGCCAGTTGGGACGAAGACGCCAAGCACGGCCTGTTCACCAAGCATCTGCTGGAGGCCCTGCGCGGCAAGGCGGACGGCAAGGAATTCGGCAATGGTGACGGCAAAGTGACGTTGGCGGAACTGAAGGCCTATTTGAACAAGGAAATGACCTATCAGGCCCGGCGCCGGTGGAGCCGGGACCAGAAGGCCTCGGTGAAGGGTAATATGAGTACGGAGTTGTCGATCATTCGCTAGGTGAGCGGCAACTGTTGCCGTGGCAAGCCCCTTTTCAATCCTCCTAACAATCAACCTCCGGTCTTTTAGTTACGGGCGTTTTCGCGCTACATTGTGGCGAAGTGGATTCTATTGCGTTTTTATTCGCGTCAAAATCAGGAAAGGGCTCCTAGCGGTCCCATAGCGGGAATAGTGTCCATCGAAAGTCATCAAGTTTGGGAGATGTAACATGAATTGGTTTCACGGGATTTACGGAATTGCGGCGGCGGGTTGTATTGCTGTTGCGGGCCTTACGCCTAGCGGCCCTGCCCTGGCGGGCGAGGAGCCGAATATCCTGATTATGGGCGAGGACGCGGACCAGGATACCGTGCCGCGAAACAGCCGGGTCTTCAAACGCGTGCTAGATGCCCTGGTTAACGAGATGAACGACCAAGGCTTCAATGTCTATGACGAGACCGCGGTCTCCCTGGATGATTTCGCCCAAGGGCGCAGCCGGCGCACGGATGCGGAGATCATCGATATCGCCGCTCGATCAAGCGGCCACCCATCGATGTCGGCGTGATCTTTTCCATCTACGCCTCGGCCCGGCAATTGAGCTACACCACCAAGATCCGAACCCGCATTACCGGCCGGCTGTTGAACGTGCGCAGCGGCAAGCGCCTGGGCAATTTCGAGGTCGAATTGCCTCAGCCCGACAATGCGCCGGTCAAATGCAGCCGCGAATGCATTCTGGAAACCGTGGGCAGGAACGCCCGGCTTTTGGGCATGGATTTGGGCGTGGTGCTGACCAAGAAACTCGACTGGCTGGCGCCCGGGCAGGGCAGCGCCAAGGGTAAGATGGGCAGTGACGACGCCGGCATCGCCTCGGCCTATAGCCTGGAGTTCACCGGTTTTACCCCCGATGACATGAATGCCATCGAGGAATACATCGTCGCCTTCCGTGGTTATGAACATCACCGCCCGGTTTCGTCGTCCCTGCGCAGCGCGGAATACTGGTACGAGACCAAAAGCAAGGCGGCACGCCTGAACCGCAACCTGCGCCTGATGATGGAGCATCTGGGGTATGAAGGCCGGGTCACCTTCAAGGGCAGCAGCTTCCAGATCGAAAAGATCA
Source organism: Alphaproteobacteria bacterium (assembly GCA_030747035.1). Classification (GTDB taxonomy): domain Bacteria; phylum Pseudomonadota; class Alphaproteobacteria. Next base: position 9,181 of record JASLLM010000078.1, read on the forward strand.
ACAAGCGGAAAACCCGCTAGTCCATTTGTCCGTTACTTCCTCCCGCAACGGACGGCGGCGGGCGCGAAACCATACCCTTCGTGCCCGCCGCCAAGTTTTCGAGGGCGGTGCAATGAAACTGGCCAATTGGAATCTTTTCCCCATCGCCCTGATCGCCTTTCTTGTCGGCGGCGCGGCGCAGGCTCAAAAACAAGCGCAAGTACTGGATTTGAACCAGATCATCCGCGGCCTGGCGCCCCTGGAATATCTCTCCGAACACAGCGGCAAGCCGCCCCGCGCATCCGTCGATCTGGATATTCGATTTGATATTGGCCGGGCAACGCTGGCGCCGCAGGCACGGGCCCAGCTTCGCGAACTGGGCCGGGCCCTGCAATCGGAGAAACTGCGGGACAAGCGTATCGAAATCGCCGGTCATACGGATGCCACCGGCCCGGCGGCGCAAAACAAGGCCCTGTCGTTACGCAGGGCAGGGGCGGTAGCGGGTTATCTGCAACGGGAATTCGCCATTGATCCGGGCCGGCTGGTGCTCCGGGGCCATGGCGAGGAACGCCTGAAGGATCCCGCCCGGCCCGCCCACGGGGTCAACCGCCGGGTGGAAATTTCGGTCACGGGTACGGCGAAGGCAGCCAAGCAGCACCGCGCAATGGCAACAAAGGCGCCCCGGAAGGGTACCTGGACCAATATCAATGATCTGGTGCGCTTCGACTACACGCCCGCCATGGCCATGACCGTGGATGCCGTGCGCCTGAATACACTGCTGGAAGGCAAGGCCGTCGCCCAGGTGTACGAAGACCGCCTGCTGCCGCCGCGACTGCAACGCAGCGTGCCATTGATTGGACTGGATCTGCCGCGCGCGCCGACACGCACAGGCGCCGGCACCGCCGTTGCCATCATCGACAGCGGCGTCGATGGCGAACATCCGTTTCTGCGGGACAAGGTGGTGGCGGAGGCTTGTTTCTCGTCCGAAGTCCAGGTTGGCGGCATGAACGCGCGATCCGCCTGTCCCAATGGTGCGCGCCAGGAAATCGGCCCGGGTGCCGGGCGGCCCTGCGATCCCGCCTATGGCTGTGACCACGGCACCCACGTGGCGGGCATTGTCGCGGGGGGCAATAGCGAGATGACGGGCGTGGCCTTGCAGGCAGCCATCGTCGCGGTACAGGTGTCCTCGCTGGTAGAAGCGCCCATGTGCGGCAGGTGTGCCGTGCCGTTCACATCGGATATTCTGCGTGGTCTGGAGTGGGTCTACCGCAATCGGGAACAGTACGGTATCGCGGCGGTCAATCTCAGCCTAGGCAGCGGACGCTATCACGGTGTCTCCGACAGCAATTCGCCTTTTACACGGATCTTCGCCCTGTTATCCCGGGCCGGCGTCGCCCCGGTGGTCGCCGCGGGCAATGACGGCTTTGCCGATGCGTTGAGCAGTCCGGCCTGTGTCTCCCACGCCATCAGCGTCGGCGCCACGTCATATAGGGATAATGTCGCCGCATTTTCCAACAGCGCCGGTTTTTTGGACTTTTTGGCCCCCGGCGCGACGGAACAGGCGGTCGGTTCGGACAAAGGCATACTCTCGGCTGTGCCGGGACGGGAATTTCGCCGTTTTCAAGGTACCTCCATGGCCGCGCCCCATGTCGCCGGCGCCTTTGCAATCCTTAAGGCGGCGGTGCCCAATGCCAGCCTGGCGCAGATGCGCGACGCCCTGCGCCAGACCGGCCGCATGGTCGCCGATCCACGCAATGGCATTACCCTGCCGCGGATCCAACTGGACCGGGCGATCACCGCGCTTCAGGGCGCCGTCGGCCGTGTCCGTGCGGAACAGCCGCCGGGAACCGGCCAGGGATCGCCGCCGGAAGCAAAGGAAAAAGTCCATGACGGCATCCGGGTCCAGGACGACAGGGGCGAAAGCCAGAAAGAAGGCGAAAAGCGCATCAAATGGTAGCCGTTCAAACATCCAAGCAACAAGGAGTCCAAGCCATGCGTATGCAAGTGGCGATTTTGGCGGCCGCCTTTTTGGCCGCCTGCCAAACAACGGGACCTGACGGTTTCAACGGCGGGCAGCCCAATATTCTGGTCATGGGCGAGGATGCGGACCCCGGTACCTCGCCCCGGCTCGGTAGTATCTTCAAGCGGGTACAGGATGCCCTGGCCAACGAGCTCAATGACGAAGGCTTCAATGTCTATGACGAAACCGCCGTGACCCTGGACAATTTTGCCCAGGGACGCATCAGGCGAACGGATGCGGAGATCATCGATATCGCCCGCTCCGTCCAGCGGCCACCCATCGATGTCGCGGTAATCTACGCCATTTATGTTCATGGCGAGGGCCGGGGCCATACCGGCAAGCTTTTTATCCGTATTCCCGGTCGGCTATTGAATGTGCGAACCGGCCGGCGTCTGGGTAATTTCGAGGTTGAATTGCCCCGCCCCGCCAATGTTTCGCCCCGTTGTGATGTGGACTGCCTGTCGGAAGCGGTGGGCCGCAACGCCCGGACCCTGGCCAGGGATCTGGGCGTGGTACTTGCGGCCAAGCTTGACCGGCTTGCACGTTCGCCGCGACAGAGCGACACGGCATCGGTCAGAACCGGCAAGGATCGGTCCGCGAATACGGGCGGCGGCCTCGCCACTGCCTATTCGCTGCATTTCGTCGGATTTTCAGCGAACGAGATGACGGCGATCGAGGATCGGATCACCAATCTTGCCGGTTTTGAACATTACCGGCCCGTGCGCACCTCGCTTCGAAGCAATGAATACTGGTACGAGACTTCGGCCACATCGGCCCAGATGAACCGCGCCTTGCGGCAGATGTTCAAGGGCATGGACCACAGGGCGCGGGTCAGCTTTGCCGGCAGCCATTTCAAGCTGGAAAAATTCTAGGAGCCTGCTGAAAAAGTCCGCAATATCTTCGAAACCAAGCGAATATCGTCACTCCCGCGAAAGCGGGAGTCCATGCCTGTACCTGCTGTGTCGCGTAAAGGACTGAAAAATATGGTATTTCAAACTCAGCATGGATTCCCGCTTTCGCGGGAATGACGGATTGGCGAACATCTGGAGCGTGCAAAAATCGTTTTTCAGCAGCCCGCTAGTCCGAATCGGCGAGCGGATTGCGCCCTTTCATCACCAGGGGCAGGCCGGCGGCGACAAACAGGACGTTGTCCGCCTGTTCCGCGGCCTTCCGGTTCATGATGCCGGAATAGTCGCGAAAGCGCCGGGCCAGTGCGTTTTCGGGGACGATGCCCAGGCCGGTTTCGTTGGAGATCAAGACCAAGGGCGCCTGGGCCCTGGCCAGGGCCGCCCATAGGGCCTCAAGCGCCGCTTCCACATCATGTTCGGCCAGCATGATGTTGCTCAGCCACAAGGTCAGGCAATCGATCAGGATCGGCTGCCCCGCTGCCAGTAAATCGGGCAGGGAGGGGGCGAGATCAATGGGAATTTCACGGGTCCGCCAGGCGGTGGCGTCATTTTGCCGCCGCGCCCGATGGGCGGCGATACGTTCGGCCATTTCCCCGTCATGGGCCTGTGCCGTGGCGATATAGATGGCGGCATGTTCTTCCCGGGCGATGATCGCTTCACCCAGATGGCTTTTGCCGGAACGGGCCCCCCCAAAAACAAGGGTAGTCTCGCCCCGGTTCTTGACCTCATTCATCGGATTGGGGCTCTCCGCGCAGCTCCGCCATGGCCTCGTCGGTAGAAATCACCCGGCCGAACAGACGCTGGAAATTGGTGATGGTGGCATTGTGCAGATCCTCATGGGTGGTGGCGCAGGCGTCCTCGATCAAGGTGACGCCATAGCCCCGGTCGGCGGCTTCCCGCGCCGTGGTATCGACGCACATGTTGGTGGAGACACCGGTCATATAAAGCTGATCCCGGCCCAAGGAACGAAGCAGATGATCAATGCCGGTGGAAGCGAAGGCGCCGATGGTGGTCTTGTTGATGACGCTTTCGTCCGGCTGGGGTTTCAATTCATCGATGATCTCGTGCTCCCGGCTGCCCTCGAAATTATCCAGGGCCTGAAACATGCCTTTCATATGCGGCGGCGCATCCGTGCAATCGGCCTTGCCCGCGCCCACGGTCAGGTACAGCACCGCACCGGCACCGGCGCGAAAATGCTGCAACAGCCGGCTGACATTGGGCACCACCATGCTTTCGATCCGGTCAAAGCGGTAGCCGGCAACGTTGGAGCCTTCCGCCGCCAGGCGGCGTCCCAGGGCGCCGTCCCGATGCCCGGTGGCGTATTGCATATCGACCACGACCAAGGCAGCCCGTTCGAAGGCAGGCGCCGGATGGTTCATGAAGGCCTGAATGTAGTCATCGTCCCGGCTGCCGGGGCTGCCAGGGCTGTCGGCTGTCGTCATGGCGAAAACCTTTCGTTTTTGTCCCTTAGTTTACTTCGCGGTGTAGCCACCGTCGGCGCAGATCACCTGGCCGGTGATGAAGGAGGCCGCATCGGATAGCAGGAACAGGTTCAGGTTGGCGATTTCCTCCGGCTCGCCAAAGCGGCCCATGGGTATGCCGTGCAACAGGAAATCCCGCCGCTCGGGGATGGAACGGCTTTCCGCCGTCATGTCGGTGGCGATGGGCCCCGGTCCAACCGCGTTGACGCGCACGTTGTCAGGGCCCAGTTCCATGGCCATGGCGCGGGTCAGACCATTGATGCCGGATTTGGAGGCCGCATAGGCCGCAGCCCGGGGATGGCCGACCAGTCCGATCTGACTGGATATCATGACGATGGAGCCCTTGCCCCGGCTCTTCATGTGGCGGGCGGCGGCGCGGGCAAGGTGGAAGCAGCCGGTCAGGTTGACATCCAGGACATCCCGCCAGACCGCATCCGTGGTTTCGGTGGAGGTCGAAATGGCGAGTATGCCGGCACAGGCCAGGGCGCCGTCCAGGCTGCCAAAAGTTTCGATGCTTTGCCCCATGGCCTGTTCCAGGGCGCCGCCGTCGGTCACGTCGAGATCAAAGATATTGCCGTCATCCAGAAAAGCGCCAAGGCTTCGCCGCTGTTCCTCGCCGCGCACCGTGGCGGCGATGCGGGCGCCCATGGCGGCGGCTTGTTTTGCCGTCGCCAGGCCGATGCCGGAGCCGGCGCCGGTGATGAATATGCTGCGGTCTTTCAGGTCGATCATGGGGACTGCAATCTGACTTTTTGGCAAAATTGGGGCTGGCCATTAATTTGCGGCTATATCAATTTACCATTTTGCGGTGCCGGGGAACAATGGCGCCGCCGATGGGACCTTGGAGGAGCAACATGGAACTGCAACTAGCGGGGCGGGTTGCCCTGGTGACCGGCGCCAGCATTGGCCTTGGCGCGTCCATCGCCGAGCACCTGGCGGCGGAGGGCTGCCGCCTGGTGTTGCTGGCGCGGCGCGAGAAATTGCTGGAAGCGGTGGCCAATGCCATCGCCGGGCAGGGCCATGAACGGCCCATGGTGATTGTCGACGATGTAACTTCCGAAGGCGCGGCGGACCGTGCCGTGGCGCTGATCGAGGGCCGCTTCGGGCATCTGGATATCCTGATCAACAATGCCGGCGGCTCCCGGCCGATGCGCGACCTGGGCACCGAGGCGGAGTGGGAGGAGGCCATGCTGTTGAACTTCACTGCCGGCAGGCGTTTTGCCCAGGCGTTCGTGCCGGGCATGCGGGCGCGCAAGTTCGGCCGCATCATCAATATTACCGGCGCGGATGAGCCGGCGGGCGTGAACGCCGCCGTGCCGCCCAATGGCGCGGTGCATATTTGGGCCAAGTCGCTCTCCCGCGAAGTGGGCGGTGATGGCGTGACGGTGAACTGCATCCCGCCCGGCCGCATTCATTCGGAACAGATCGATGAGCGGCTGATGCCCGGGGAGGCGCAACAACGCGCCTGGGTCGAGGCCAACTGCCCGGCCGGCTATATCGGCGAGCCGGAAGATCTAAGCGTCCTGGTCGCCTTTCTCTGTTCCCCCCGCGCCCGCTATATCAACGGCCAGGTCATTCACGTGGACGGCGGCGCCCGGCGCTATTCACACTAGCGCAAATGATCGCCCAGCATGGCGCCGCTGTATTCCGTGCGGAACAGGCCGCGCCGTTGCAACTCGGGCACGACGAGGTCGACGAATTCCTCTATGGCGCCGGGGCAATGGATGGGTGAGAGCATGAAACCGTCGCCGCCCACGGCCTCCATGAAGACCTGCATCTGATCGGCGACGGATTTCGGCGTGCCGACGAATTGCGGCAGGCCGACGCTTTGGCCGTGCCGCTGGGCCACCTCAGCCACGGTCATGGGTTCCCCGGACGCTTTATGGTAGCGGGTGCGCAGGCGCTGCAGCTCCGGTTCCTTTCGCGCCGCCATCTCCTCGCCGGGATCAAGGCGGGAGAGATCGAAATCCAAATGCGCCGACAATATGGTCATGCCGCCCTCGGCCGTGACCAGGGAATTGTGCTCTTCCTGCTTTTCCCGAGCCTCCGACTCGCTGGCGCCAATGATCGGCTGGGCCCCGAAGAAAATGCGGCACTGATCCGGTTCGCGGCCGAATTTGGCCATGCGGCCCTTGACCTCCGCGAAGTATTTGGCCGCGTCCTCGGCCCGGGGCTGGATGGCAAAGATGCCATCGGCATGGCGAGCTGCGAAATCCATGCCCTTGGGCGAAGTACCGGCCTGCAGGATGGCCGGCCCGCATTGGGGTGAACGCACAACGTTCAAGGGGCCGCGGGATTTGAAATATTTTCCCACGTGCTCGATCCGGTGCACCTTGGCGGCATCGGCGAAGATGGGCGCCTGCCGGTCCATGACGACGGCGTCTTCCTCCCAACTGCGCCAAAGTTTCTGGCAAACCTCCATGAATTCCTCGGCCCGTTCATAGCGGGCGTCCGCGTCCTGGCGTTCCTCGCCATAATTGGCGGCCTGGTTGTGGTTCAGGGAGGTCACCACGTTCCAGGCGGCCCGGCCCCGGGTCAGATGATCCAGGGTGGCCCACAGGCGGGCGGCGTAGAACGGCTGGTGATGGCTGACCGAGAGGGTGGCGCCCAGGCCGATATGGCTGGTCGCCGCCGCAATGAAGGAAAGCAGGGGCAGGGGGTCATGCTCCGGCGCCTGGGCGGCATAACGCAGGGCTGGCTCCAGGCTGCCCCGATAGGTGTCTGAGATGTTATTCAGGTCGGCGAAGAAGACCATGTCGAAGAGGCCCCGTTCGCAGACCTGGGCGATGTGCTGGTATAAGTCCGGTCGGCTCCAGTCATAGTTCCGGGCGGCGGTTTCGGGATGCCGCCACATGGCCTGGCTGTGGTAGGTGGGTCCGTGCACCAGGAACTGCGCCAGATGCATCTGCTTTGCCGCCATTGTTTATTTCCCCCATGCCGTTCGAATGAGTTTGCCGGGCCTCTTGACGCTCAATTTTTCTTGTCCGATGCTGGGCTATTGTCGCCGCCCTGTCCATGGGGTATAGCGGCGTTACGATTTGGCAAGCTTCAGTTTCAAGGTGGTCAAGGTGAGTGTAAAGGCAACGATCTATCAGCCGGCGAAAGGTGCCATGCAATCCGGGCGCGGCAAGGCCAAGGCCTGGCGGCTGGAGTATGATTTGTCCGCCGGGCGGGGGGTGGAGCCGCTGATGGGGTGGACCTCGGCCACGGACATGCGCCAGGAACTCAGCTTGAGTTTCGCCAGCCAGGAAGAGGCTGTCGCCTTTTGTGAACGTAACCAGATTGATTACCGGGTACGGCAGCCGCAACAACGCCGGGTCCGCATCCGCGCCTATGCCGATAATTTTGGCCCCGGAACCGTACGCGGCCCCGGCACCGAGCCGATCTGATCAGCCCTTGGGCGCCCGTAGCTCAGCTGGATAGAGCACTGGATTTCTAATCCAGATGTCGCAGGTTCGAGTCCTGCCGGGCGCGCCAACCTCTTTTTCTCTATTATTTCAATAACTTGAAGGTCAAGCAAAGGTATAATGCACGACCTTAGTACAGGCTAGAAATGGTCTCTTTGGATCTTCTGCGAAATTTGGCGAAGATCGTCCAGCCAAGACCCGAGCTTATTTGATTGGATGGCGCTAGGTCGGTGCACAAGACTATTTCTTATCTTGCGAATAGACTGTATCTGCATGGCAAGGTCGCGGGAAATGATGCCGCGTTTAGCCAATACTGAAATTGCTTCTCTGACAGAGAGATTTCGTTCCGTGATGCGGCGACCTGTCCCCAACAAATAATGTTCTAAATCGGCCCATTCTTTGATGAAGTCACCAACATCACCCGGCTGTAATTCGTCCTTGAGTTCATGTCTCAGTTGTTTGCATAAATCAAGAATTCTGTCGCCCCTTGGAAACAGCGCAGTTTCGGGAATTTGGTCGAAACCTTGTCCCCAGAAAGTCGCAGCTCGTGGGATGGCGAATTTAGCGATCAGTCGGTTCCGAAAATCTAGTTCCGTTTTCGAATCAAACTCTGTCGTCAAGTCTGTCGTTGCTGCGAAGTAGCCTTCTTGAAAATGTGGCCGGAGTGCATCCGGTGGACAAATGCTAAGCAGGCGAATACTGGCGATATCGTGCTCCGAGTTAATGGTTAACTATGCGTCAATTATGATAACGAGGTGTCGTTCGCAGCATTCAGCCTTTTCCTTTCTTGCTT
>JASLLM010000079.1 GCA_030747035.1 Alphaproteobacteria bacterium
GACTGGTATTAGTACCACTTAACCGCCCGCTCCCCCTCCCGGCCGCCCACGGGATCATACTCATTGGGCGGCCGGGAGGGGGAGCGGGCTGGCCAGGTGAGCCGACGAAAGTCGGAATGGCTCTAATAGCTCGGTTTCGTGGGATAGGGCGTCAACTGCAATTCGTGGGTCCAGCAGGATTTATCCTGGCTGTGCAGATAGTAGAAAGCCTCGGCGATTTTCACCGGGTTCATCACGGCGGCGGGATTGTCTTGCGCCCGCGGCAGCGCCCGCGTTCCCGGTGAATCGATCAGGCCATCAATGACCACATTGGCCACGTGCACGCCGTGCTCCGAATATTCCTCCGTCAACACCTGGGCCAGGGTGCGCATCATGACCCTGGGGTAGTACAGCGACTGCCCCGTTTGACGCTTGCGCCCGCGCAAGGAGGAGGCGTTGTTGGATATCAGGAACGAACCTTCGCCCTTCCGGCGCATGGCCGGCAAGACTTCCTTGGCGACCAGGAACGGCCCCCGGCTGGAAATGTGCTGCGCGGTATCGAACATTTCCACAGGGATATTTTCCAGCAGTTCCTTTTCAGGCGGCAGATCGCGTCCTTCCAGATAGCCGGCATTGTAGACCAGCACCTCCGGATCGCCGGCCTGGTCGCGGATCGTGGCGAATGCATTTGCGATGGAATCTTCCGACACCAGGTCCAGTTCGACGGTCAGACAGTCACCGCCCTGATCCCTGATGGCGCTTTCAAGACCGGCCGCATTGGCGGCATTGCGCGTGGTGAGTACGGTGAAATAACCCTCGGCGGCGAACTTTTGCGCCACGGCGCCGCCGATACCCCAGCGGATACCCACGGGCAAATCCCCATCGTCGATCGCCTTGCCGTGGGCCAGCCGGGTGTTGCGGCCATCCGCCTGCCATTTCGAAGTGGCGCCGATTACCACGGCAACCGGTTTTTGTTCCGCGTTCATTAGGAACTGCCGAAGCTGAGCAGGTTTTCCACCGGTTTGTACAGCTCTTCCAGATAGGCGATGTCATCCTCCTCCAAGGTAATCTCGGTGGCGGCCACCAATTGATCAAGCTGGCTGATTTTCGAGACGCCCACCACCGGCGCCGTGATCTCTTCCTTGCTCAACAGCCAGGCGATGGCGATCTGGGCCGGGGTGTGACCTAGTTTTTCCGCCACCTCGATGACGCGGTCGGCGATCTTGAAATCCATCTCGCCGAGGTAAAGCCCTTCCGTGCGCTTTCGGTCCTCGCCTTGGCTGCGCGCCGTGCTGCCGCCATCAAGGCTGCCCTTGTAGGAGCCGGTCAAGATACCGCGCGCCAGAGGCGACCAAGGGGTCAGGGCCACGCCGGTTGAGGCGCAATAAGGGTTCATCTCGCGCTCTTCCTCGCGATAGATCAGGTTGTAATGGTTCTGCATCGAAACGAACTTTGTCCAGCCATGACGCTCCGCCGTCATCTGCAGTTCGACGAACTGCCAGGCGAACATCGAGGATCCGCCGATATAAAGCGCTTTCCCCGCCTTCACCACGTCATGCAGCGCCTCCATGGTCTCCTCGATCGGCGTCGGGGCAAAGCCCATGCGGCCGTGGGGGTGGCGGTGAATGATCAACTGATCCACATAGTCGAGGCCAAGTCGCTGCAGGCAGGCATCGACGCCCTCCATCACATGTTTGCGCGACAGGCCGGCCTGATTGGGGTTCGGGCCCATGGGTGCGGAAATCTTGGTCGAAAGTACATACTGGTCGCGCGGCACCAGCTCCCGCAGTAGCTGGCCGACGACCTTTTCGCAGGCGCCAAGGCCGTAAATATCGGCGCAATCGAAATAGAACAGGCCATGGTCAAGAGCAGCCTTGAAGATTGGGCGGGCCTCGTCAATGGTCAGGGTCCAATCGCCCTGATGCCCGCGTCCCGGCTCGCCGAAATTCATCGTGCCCAAACACAGACGCGAAACGCTGAGCCCGCAGTTTCCGAGTTGCACCGTCTCCAACATAAGCTTCCTCCCTTACCAGACAGAGCGCGAGGGTAAGACCCGCACGCAATGGGCGCAACGGCAAAAGTCCGCGTCGTCATTGACTTTTGGGGGCTAGCGGCCCTCGAACTCGGGCTTTTCCTTGTTCAGGAATGCCTTGTAGCCGGTTTGAAAATCTTCGGTATCGAAGCAGGCGTAGCTTTCTTCGATATCCGCCTGAGACAGAGGCGCGGGATCGGCCAAGCGGCGCGCGAACTGCTTGTGCCAGCGCGCCACCAAGGGCGCGCCCTGGGCAATGCGGCCGGCCGTCGCCTCCGCTTCCGCCGTCACCGTGTCATCGGCGACGACCCGGTTGACCAGGCCCATCTGCAGGGCCCTTTGGGCATCGAAAATCCGACCTTCCAATGCGATTTCCAAGGCGTTGGCCCGGCCAACGACGGAGGCAACCGCCTGCATCTCGTTCAAGGCCACGACCAGGCCGAGATTCTTCACCGGCACGCCAAAGCGGCTGCTCTCACCGCAAATGCGCAGATCGCAGCAACAGGCCAGCTCCAGGCCGCCGCCGACGCAGGCGCCATGGATCATCGCCACCACCGGATGGCGGCAGTTTTGAATGGCTTCCAAGGCGGATGCCATTACCCTGCCATAGACCCGTGCGCTGTCGCGGTCAAAACGTTCAGCCGCGAATTCGGCGATATCGGCGCCGGCCGCGAAGGCTTTTTCACTGGCGCCACGCAGGATGATGCAGCGGAGGTCATCCACGCCATCCAGATCGCTAAAGGCCTCGGCGATGCCCTGCCACATTGCCAGGTTCATGGCGTTCAGGCGCTCGGGCGCGGACAAGGTCACGGTGGCGATATGACCGGTATGCGCGGTCAGGATCTCTCCGCTCATACGGGTGCTACTCTTTCTTGTTGAACAGACTGCCCAAACCCTTTTTCACCGCATCCAACGGCGATTTCACCGCTTCCTCGGCCTTGCTGGCGGCCGGTTGTTCGCTGGTTTGCGCCGCCGGTTTCTTGCCGCCACCCTTGGCGATCTTCAAGCACGGATTGTCATCGCCGCTGCCCATGTCACCCAGCGCCAACAGGGCGGCCGGCGGGAACAATGCCGCACCCAAAAGCCCGCCCAGGCGGCGCGCGGTGGCCAACTCGTCGGGCCGGAAGGTTGGCTCGGCAAAGGTGCCGCCGATCTTTATGGGCACGGCGACGTTCAGTGTCACCGATTTCGACTGAGGCGAAACCTTCATGGCCAAGGCTTCCTTGCCCAAATCCAGGCTGCCCTCGCCAACTATGGTGGAATATTCCGTATCAGCCAGCAGGACCTTCGAGGTGGCGACACCCTTCTTGATATCGAAGCGGGAGGCGACGCAGTTCAGCACGGTCCATTCCGACTTTTCCGAAGACATCATGCCGACAATGGCCGACAGGCCACCAACCGCCATGTCCAGGGCTTCGGTCTTCACCTTGCCCTCGTTCATCAACAGGGAGGTGCCGCCATTCAGACTGCCGGCGATGGCGGCCACCGAATGGCCCTGACCGGAGAGCTTCACCTTTAAGGAGCCGGTGCCTTGAACCAGGTCCCGTGGTCTTGCTCTCCGTCAACAACCGGCCCACGTCCAATTTCGGCGCCGTCATGGAGAAGGTCACGGCGGGGCGCTTGCGCCCGGCATCGACCGAAGCGGCCATGTCCACCTTGCTGCCGGCCAGCGTCTGGCCCATGGGTTGCACAGCCAGATGGCCCTTGGACAATTTTGCCGTGGCCGAGACCTGGTTCAGGGTAATTTGCGGCGTGATCACCTCGGCCAGGCTCAATTTCACATCGGCATTGATGGATTTCAGATCATCCAGGGGCAATTTGTCCGCCGGCAGCACCTTGCCCGGGCGCTTCGATTTACTGGCCGCCGATGTCTTCTTCGTTGCGGTGTCCTTGCTGGCCGCCTGAATTTGGCTCAGATCCAGGCGCTTGCCCGAAAAATCCGCGGTCAACACCGGTACCTCGCCGGTGGCATCAAAACTGGCCGTGCCGGCCAAATCGGACTTGCCCAGGGTCAGTTTGATATTAGTCAGACTCGCCTTGCCGTCATTGGCCTTGGCTTGGGCGCCAAGGTTGAGGGGTAGGCCGGCCGGCACGCCGTTGCCGGCCAAGGGACGCAGTCCGGATAGATCCGTGGCCGAAACCTTGACCAGCGCATCCAAGGCGCCCCTGGCCGCGGTCGCCGTTCCCTTGACCATGGCATTGACGCCGAAGCCTTCGGCGGCCAGGTCAATTTGCAGGGGCGCATCCGGATCCATGGCATTCTTCAAAGGACCGACGCTACCAGTCAGTTTCACGGCATTTTCGTTCAACGCGGCGATGACGCTCAATTGCAAGGGGTCGGAGGGGGAGTCCGCCGTGGCTTCGACCGAGGTCAGTGCAATTTTCGTGGTTTCGCCGCTGGCGCCGTCACGATAGGTCAGCAAACCGTTTTCGATCCGCAGCCGGCCCACATGGGGGATGGCGGCGTCCCCGCCGCCGCTTTCCGCCTGCTTGGACTTTTCGCCGGGTACCTCGAACAGCCAATTGCCCACGCCTTTGGCGTCGGTTTCCAGGAATATGTCCGGTTCGACCAGGATCAGCCGGTTGATCTGCATGTCGCCGAATAGCAGTGGAAATAATTGCAGTTCCACTTCAAAGCGGCGCAGCGTCAGCATCCGGGGCCGGGTGCCCCATGATGCATTGGCAAGGCTAATGCCCTCGCCCGATACCGTCGGTGACAGGGACACCGCCAGGGACAATGGCCCTTCAAGTTTCAAGACGCGGCCGGTGGCATCCTGGGCGGCCTGGGCAATCTCGCCCCGGTATTCATCCACATCCAGGCTGGCCAGATAAGCCGCCCCGCCACCAATGATGAGCACCAACACGACCAAGACGATGCCGGCAATCTTGCCCCATTTCATGACCCTACCTCCAAACCAGGATGCTTATACCCTTAAGCATAGTCCATCATGGTGGGGTTTGTCTTGGTCGTGATGCTCCTGGAGCAGCCCCGCTATCCGGCGACGGCGGCCAGGGTTTCGCCCTTGGGCACGGGACCGGTGTAGCGGGAGGCCGGGCGGATGATGCGGCCAGACTGTTCCTGTTCGAAGATATGCGCCGTCCAGCCCAGAACCCGGCCCATGGCAAAAGCAAGGGTAAACAATTCCCGGGGCAATCCGGCGGCTTCCAGGGCCAGGGCGGTATAGAACTCCACGTTGGTGTCCAGGCGCCGGTCCGGATAACGCGCCGCCAGTTGGGCCAGGATGGCCGCTTCGACCGCCTCCGCCAGCTCAATCCGGTTTTGCCCGCCGCGCAGATTGGCGACCACGCCCTTTAGAACATCGGCCCGGGGGTCGCGGGTGCGGTAGACCCGGTGGCCGAAACCCATCAACCTTTCGCCCGCCGCGAATTGCCGTTCCAGCCAGGGTTCGACGCCGTCCAGATCGCCGATTTCATCCAGCATATCCAGTACCGGACCGGGTGCGCCGCCATGCAACGGGCCCTTCAGGGCACAAAGTGCGCCCACCACCGCCGAGACGATCCCCGCCCTGGTCGAGGCCACGACCCTGGCCGTGAAGGTGGAGGCGTTGAGGCCGTGGTCGGCCACGGTGACAAGATAGGTCTCCAAGGCCCGGGCCGCCGCCTGGTCCGCCGCGCCATCATTCAGCATGGCCAGGAAATCTTCGGCCTGGCCCTTGGCGGGATCGGGGGCGAGGGGGCCTTTGCCTTGGGCTTGCCGCCACAGGGCGGCGGTGAAGACAGGCACGGCGGCACAAAGCAGCAGATGATCGCAGTCGTCATCCGCCAGCATGGCCAGACCCGCGCGCAGCCCCTCGATGGCGGTGAGACCTTCGGCGGCGGGCAGCAGATGCGGCAGCTTTTCCGCCGCGCGCAGGCGCGCCAGCCCCAGGGCCCGGCGAATTTCGCCGCTATCCTGATCGCCCGGCACTAGGCCATCCCACAACAGCGCCGCCATATCGGCAAAATCATAGCCGGCGGCCAGTTCCTCGATATCGTGGCCGCGCACGATCAGGCGGCCGGCCTCCCCATCCACCTGACTTAGGTTCGTTACGGCGGCGACAACGCCATCCAGTCCCTTATCCATGCAAATTCTCCTTTCTGGTTTTCCTTGCCGTCGTCGCCATATCTGATAGTCTTAGTGATATCGTCAATATTGATTCATACAATCAACTATGGATTAACATGGCCAAACCATACCTCAATGCCCGTGAAGCAGCGGCGGAATTGAACGTTTCCCGCGCCACCTTATATGCCTACGTCAGCCGGGGCCTGGTGCGTTCCGAACCGGTGGAGGGCAGCCGCAGCCGGCTTTACCGGGCCGATGACGTGCGGGCAATTCGGGCCCGGAAGACCGCTGAATTTGGCGCCAAATACGGATCGGAAACCATCGCCGCAACAGCCCTGACCCATGGCACGCCAATCCTGGATTCGGCTATTACCCTGATCGCCGATGGCGCCTTGTACTACCGGGGCCGGGACGCCAGCGAATTGGCGCGCGGCTCCAGCCTGGAAAGTGTCGCGGGCCTGTTGTGGCAATGCGACGCCCACGATCCCTTCGCGGCCCAGGCGCCGGACATCGGTCCGTTTGCATCGCCCCTGGCCGGCATCGCCCGCTGTCAGGCATTGTTGCCCCTGGCCGCTTCACAGGATCTTCGGGCCTATAATCTGGAAAGCGGCAGTGTGGCCCGCACGGGCGCGGACCTGTTGCGCTTGTTGACAGCCGGTTTTACCTCCAAGAAACCATCAATCGAGCCAATCCATGCGCAATTGGCGGCTCATTGGGGCGGCGATGCCGCCGCCGCGAAACTAATCCGGGCCGCCCTGGTGCTCTGCGCCGATCACGAATTGAACGCCTCCACCTTCACCGTGCGCTGCGTCGCCTCGACCCGCGCCACGCCCTACGGGGCGGTGATGGCCGGCCTGTCCGCCTTGCAAGGACCGCGCCACGGTGGCCAGAGCGCCCGCGTCGCGGCCCTGTTCGATGAAGTTCTGGCGGCGGAGAGCCCCCTGGCCGCCGTCGCCGCGCGGTTGCGCCGGGGGGAACGGCTGCCCGGCTTCGGCCACACCCTCTATCCCGATGGTGATCCGCGCTGCAAAATGCTGCGCCGGATGCTGGCGGCCGCATTGGGCAGCAATAAGAGCCTGGCCATGGCCGAGGAATTGGCGGAAGCCGGCACCGCCAATACCGGCCTGTGGCCCAATGTGGACTTTTCCCTGATCATGCTGCAGCGCAGCCTGGACCTGCCAGCGGCGGCGCCCGTGGGGATTTTCGCCATCGGCCGCTGTGCCGGCTGGATCGCCCATGCCCAGGAGCAGTACGCCCGCCCGGAACTGATCCGTCCACGTGCCCGCTACGTCGGCGAACAGCCGCAACTGGCGCGAACGCCCATCAGCGCTTAAGCTGTGGGCAAATAGGGGAGAGAATCATGGTGACATTCGCGGAATACCGGAAAATGGATGCCACGGCCCTGGCCGAGGCCATTGCCAAGGGTGATCTGGATGCGGCGGAGGTGTTGGAGGCTGCCATTGCCCGGGCGGAGGCGGTCAACCCCGAGATCAACGCCATCGTGCACCAACAGTTCGAGCCGGCCCGGCAAACCGTTGCCGACGGTGGTGCGGCGGACGGCCCATTTCGGAACGTGCCGTACTTATTGAAGGATCTGGGTGCCTTCGATGCGGGGCAGCCCTGCACCATGGGCAGCCGCCTCTGGGCCGATTTCGTGCCCGATCACGACGCCACCTATACGGAACGTTGCAAGGCCGCCGGGCTGGTCATCATGGGCCGGACCAATACCCCGGAAATGGGCTTGAACGCGACGACGGAGCCGACCCTGCATGGGGCCACGGTAAACCCGTGGAACCCGGCCCATTCGGCCGGCGGATCATCGGGTGGATCGGCGGCGGCGGTGGCTGCCGGCATCCTGCCCATGGCGCATGCGACGGACGGCGGCGGCTCGATCCGTATACCGGCATCCAACTGCGGCCTGTTCGGGGTCAAGCCGACCCGCGGCCGCAATCCGGCCGGCCCGGACGTGGGCGAGGGCTGGAGCGGTATGTCCACGGGCCATGTGGTTAGCCGCTCGGTCCGGGATTCGGCCCGCATGATGGACTGCACCCACGGCCCCGCGCCGGGCGACCCTTACGCGGCGCCAGCCCCCGCCCGGCCGTTCGCCGACGAGGTCGGTGCCGATCCCGGCAAGCTGCGCATTGCCCTGATGACCGATGGTTTCGATGGCCGGCCCCTTGATCCCGAATGCGTCAGGGGCGTGGAAGATGTGGCGAAATTATGCGCCGATCTGGGGCACCAGGTGGAGCCGGTCCAGCCAAAACTTGACGTGGGCGCTCTGGACCAGGCTTCCCGTACGGTGATCGCCGGCAATGTCTGGACCGCCGTGCGCCTGCGTTGCGAGGCCCTGGGACGGGAACCTAGCGGCCAGGACGTCGAGCCCGTGACCTGGGCCCTGGCTCAGGAGGGCACGCAATCCAGCGCCGGCGATTACGCCGCCGCCGTCATGGTACTGCATCAGGCGGGCCGCCAGCTTGCCGCTTTTTTCCAGGATCACGACCTGATCCTGTCCTCCACCCTGCGCCACCCGCCGCTGCCCCTTGGTGCCATCGACATGCAGGACAGTGACCTGGACCACTATTGGGACGCCCTGTTCAAGGACGAGATCGCGATTACGCCGTTTTACAACAACACCGGCTGTCCGGCCATGACCGTGCCCCTGCATATGAGCAGTGACGGTCTGCCCGTGGGTATCCATTTCGGGGCGTCCTTTGGTGATGAAGCCACCTTGTTCCGTATGGCGGCTCAGTTGGAGGAGGCCAGGCCCTGGTTCGACATGGTGCCTGACCTTGGTTAGAGAACCGCATTGATCTTGCGGGCGGGCGGTCTTTTAGCGATAAACGCGGCATGGAAAAGATATCGGTAATCGGCGCGGGTGCCTGGGGGACCGCGCTGGCGCAATTGTTGGTGGCGGCGGGACGGGAAACCCAGATCTGGGCCCGTGAGGAAGAGGTTGTCGCGGCTATCAACAAGGACCATGTCAATTCGGTTTTCCTGCCCGACGTGCCCTTGAACAAGGGGCTGCGTGCCACCTCCGACCTGGGCGAGGCGGCGGCGGCGGACCTGGTTCTGCTGGTTACCCCGGCGCAATTCCTGCGCCCGGTGACGGCGGAACTGGCGGCGCATCTGAAACCGGGCGTGCCGGCGGTGATCTGCGCCAAGGGAATCGAAAAGGACAGCTTTGCCCTGATGAGCGAGGTGCTGTCGGAAACAATGCCCGAGGCGCCGCAAGCTGTCCTGTCCGGCCCCACGTTTGCCATCGAGGTGGCCAAGGGTCTGCCCACGGCGGTTACCCTGGCCTGCGCCGATGAGGCCCTGGGCGGGCGCATTGTCGAGACCATCGGCGTGCCGCACTTTCGGCCCTATTGGACCGACGATGTGATCGGGGCCCAGATCGGCGGCGCGGTGAAGAACGTTCTGGCCATCGCCTGTGGCATTGTCGAGGGGCGGGCCCTGGGCGACAACGCCCGCGCCGCCCTGATGACCAGGGGCCTGGCGGAAATGATGCGCTATGGCGCCATGCGCGGCGGCCGTTCAGAGACCCTGATGGGTCTGTCCGGCCTGGGTGATCTGGCCCTGACCTGCAATTCCGATACCTCGCGCAATATGTCCCTGGGCATCGAGTTGGGCGAAGGCCGACGGATGGAGGATATTCTGGCGGAGCGGCGCTCCGTGGCCGAGGGCGCGCATACCGTCAGCGCCATCGCCGATCACGTCAGCCCGATGGATTTCGAAATGCCGATCTGCACGGCCATGGACGGGGTCTTGAACTACATGGCCGATATCGACGCCACGATTAGAGGCATGTTGGAACGGCCGTATCGTGCGGAACATGGCTAGGTTATCTGGAGATTATTGGGGGAAATTGCATGGCCTATTGGTTGTTTAAGTCGGAGCCGGGGGCCTGGTCGTGGGACGATCAGGTCAAGGAAGGCAAAAAGGGCGCCGAATGGGATGGTGTGCGCAACCATCAGGCCGGCAACAACATGAAGGCCATGAAGATCGGCGACAAAGGCTTCTTCTATCACTCGGTCAATGAAAAGCGGATTGTGGGCATCGTCGAAGTCTGCAAGTTGTGGTATTTGGACCCGACCGATCCCAAGGGCAAATTCGGCATGGTCGATGTGCGCGCGGTGGAGGCGATGCCGAACCCGGTTACCCTGGCCGACGTCAAGGCCGATGAAAGATTGGCCAAGATGCCCCTGGTCACCAACACCCGCCTTTCCGTGCAGCCGGTAGATGCCAAAAGCTGGAAAATCATCTGCCGCTTGGGCGGCCTCAAAGCATAGGTTCAGAGAACAGGAGTACCGTCATGTCCACCCCCGATTATATCCCAGTCAATGATTGGATCGCCCATCATGCGCGGTTTTCACCGGGTGGCGCGGCAATGCACGATCTGGCCTCGAACCGGCATTTTACCTATGCGGAAATGCATGAACGTGTCGATCTTGCGGCCAAGTACCTGCGCGACGGCCTGGGCATTGGCGAGGAGGACCGGGTCGCGGTGCTGTGCCACAACGACACCGACATGTTCGAAATCCAGTTCGCCTGCCGCCGTCTTGGGGCAATTTTCCTGCCTCTGAACTGGCGGCTGGCGGTGCCGGAACTGGAATACATCTGCAAGGATGCGGCACCCAAGGTACTGATGTATGGCACGGAACTGACAGAGGAAGCCGTTGAGATCCAACGCCTGTCGGAAGTCCCGGCCATCGCCAGCCTGAACAATGGCGGCGATAGCGATTACGAGGCGGGGCTGGCCGCGGCCGCCGGCGCTGGCGTGGCCCCGGTCGTGGCACCACCACGGCAACTGACCGATATCTGGACCCTGATGTACACATCCGGCACCACGGGCCGGCCCAAGGGTGCCAAGATCACCTATCAGATGGCTGTGTTCAACTCTATCCAATGTGTCATGACCACCCAAATCACCTGCAATTCCAACAATCTGGTGTTTCTGCCCATATTCCATACCGGCGGATTGAACGTCTATGGCAACCCGATGTTTCATACCGGGGGTTGCAACATCGTGCTGCGCACTTTCGAGCCGGACTATTTTCTGGCCCTGCTGTCGGACAAGAAGCTGAACATCACCCATGCCCTGGGCGTGCCCACCAATTATCTGATGATGGCGCAGGTTCCCGGCTTCGCCGATGCCGATCTGTCACACATCGTATGCCTTGGCGTCGGCGGCGCGGCGGCGCCCCTGTCCTTGATCGAGGACTTCGGAGAAAAGGGCATCAACCTACAGCAAGGTTGGGGCATGACGGAGACCGGGCCCCTGGGCCTGATGCTGTCAGGCGACCAGGCGATTTCCCGGGTCGGTTCCTCGGGCCTGCCGCCGCTGTACGTGAAACTGAGAATTGTCGACGAAGATGAAAATGACGTGGTCCAGGGCGAAACCGGCGAGATGTTGATCAAGGGGCCCGTCGTGACGCCGGGCTATTGGAACCGGGAGGCGGAGCATGATGACTTCTTCACCGCCGACGGCTGGTTCCGTACCGGCGACGCCGCCCGCCAGGATGAGGACGGCTACTACTACATCGTTGACCGCACCAAGGACATGTTCATCTCCGGCGGCGAGAACGTCTATCCGGTGGAGGTGGAGAACGTCATCTTCCAACTGGATGGCGTGCTGGAAAATGCCGTGATCGGCATACCGGACGAAAAATGGGGTGAGGTCGGCCGCGCCTGCGTGGTGCTGAAACCCGGCGCGAACCTGGATGAAGCGGCTGTGATCGAGCATTGCGACACCCAATTGGCCCGCTTCAAGGTTCCAAAACAGGTCCGCTTCATGGACGAATTGCCCCACAACGCCACCGGCAAGGTATTGAAGCACGAGTTGCCCCGGGACTAGGCAGGGCGGGATTAGGCGAGGCGGGGCGCTTACTCCGCCGCCTCTTCCGCAATCTCGATGGGCTGGCCGTCAACGCGGATTTCACCAACCATATTGTCGACCGTCAGGTAATGGTCGAAATATGTCAGGGTCGGCCGGGCGCCAAACCGTTCTTCGATCCAGCCCCACCATTCATCGTTGAACCAAGCTTCCGCCGCTTCCCTGGACTCCCAAAGATAGACGCCGCCGCCGCAGTCATCGCCATTGAGGAAATCCTTGCGCAGAAGACCTTTGACGTCCCGATAGAGCGGCGCGCTTTTCTTGGCGCCTTCGATGGAGGCCGCCTTGTCAGGCTTGGCGGCATTGCGCGGAATTTGAACGATCGTGATAACCATGAGCTGCACCCTTTGATCTGAATTGCCTGGGCAACCTTAGCAACTGTTGCCGCATTTCCCAAAGGCCCATTGGTGGCGATGCAATTCCCTCGACAGAGCGACATCTGCTATGGTTGGCGATCAAGGAGTCGGAATCATGGCAATGTGCAAGTCTGCTCCCGTGGTGCCACTCTTGCGGCACCTTCTGCTTGCCGGCGCGGCCTTCGCGGTCGTTTACGCTCCCGGTGCGCCAATTTCGACTTTGGGGATCGAGGCTTCGGCGCAGAATATGCCGCCCGTCTTTCAGCGCAATGACCGGGATGGTGATGGCAGGCTGTCGAAACGGGAGTTCCCCGGACCACCCCAGGTTTTCGATCGCCTGGACGCCGACAATAGCGGCTACCTGACGCCGCAAGAGGTACGGCGGGGTGGCCGGCGCGGCGGCAGCCGGACCGACGCTCAGGGGCAATCGGGCAGACAGCAGGGCGGGCAGCGCTCCGCCGGCGATACCGCCCTCCCGGCAACGACCCGGAAAGGGCCGCTGCGGTTCGTCGACACCCATATTCATTTGCATCAGCTAGGCCTCGACAAAACCCACGGCAATCAGGGTGGCGGACGCGAACAAGGCCGCCGCGAACCCATGGACGAGGCGGCCAATCTGGCCGCGGCGGCAAGAAACCTTATCGCCCGCATGGACCAACAGCGCCTGCAAACGGCGTTGATTGTGGTGGTGCCGTCATCGCGGGAGGGACGGGCGCAGTCCTACCACCTGATGCGCAATGCGGTCCGGGACCACCCCGGCCGCCTCCGCCTGTTGGCCGGCGGTTCGCTGCTGGGTGAGATGCTTGTCGAACTTCCCGCCGGCGCGGTCACGGATGATGTCAAACAGCGCTTTCGCAAGACGGCAGAGAAACTGTTGGACGATGGTGCGGCAGGCTTTGGCGAGATGATCTCCTACCATTTGTGCATGAATCCCAAGCATAAGTTCGAGTATGTCCCACCGAACCATCCCCTGTTTCTGGAATTGGCGGATATCGCGGCGGAGCAAAACGTGGCCATCGACCTGCATATGGAGGCTATAGAGACCCGGGCCGACATGCCGGGGAACCTGCGACGGCGCTGCAGCAAGAATCCTGGCACCCTGGAGCCGACCATACCCGGCCTGGAAGAGCTGTTGCGCCATAACCGCAAGGCTCGGATCGTCTGGGAACATATTGGTTGGGACAATACCGGTCAGATGACCCCCTCCCTGATGCGGCGCTTGTTGCAGTCCCACACCAATCTGTACCTGTCGCTGCGGGTGCCGCGACAACTGCAAAGCAAGGACGGCCGTGTTTTCCCCAATCGCATCGTCGATTTGGACAGGCGCATAAAGCCGGATTGGTTGCGGCTGATCACGGAATTCCCGGACCGCATCATGTTGGGTGCGGATGAATTCGTCGGACCCGGACCCGAGAAGGCTAAACTGGCAGCCTCGTTCGAGTCGACCTGGGCGATTATCGATCAACTGCCCAAGGACATTGCCGCCAAGATCGGCGGTGACAACGCCCGCAGGGTGTTCAACCTCACGCCGCCCTGAAATCAATCTAGCCGACCACCTTAATGTAGGTGTCCTTTTTCAGGATCTCGCCTTCGCCGAAGGTATAGATATCAACGCCCAGCCAATCCTGTTTCTCGCCGCTGTTCAAGGTCGCCCGGCGGTGCCATTCCGTATAGGCCTTGTCGCCCACGACCCGCACATCCTGCTTTTCCCATTGCACCTCTTTGGTGGTGGCGAAAAGGTTCTCGAAGTAGCCCCGGATTTGCTGGTGACCCTCATAACGGGTGCCGAACGGATCGGGCCCGATGGCGTTCACGAAGACGCCGTCCGCTGCGAAATAGCCGACCATGGCCGCAATATCGTGCCGGGCGAAGGCGGTGCCGATGTCGTCCAATAGCGCAAGTGTTTCCTCTTCCGTCATTCGCGTTCCCTCCATCTTGTGCGAAAATATGTTGCTTTCAATTTGCCGATGCATTGTGCTGTGGCGCAACAAGTTTCGAAAGGGGAAGGTGCAGCCATGGGCTCTAAAATCGTATTCGTGACACAGTTTCCGGCGGCAGCGGGATTCGCGCAGGAGCTAGTGCCCAGTGGTTATGATCTGATCATCACCGAGGCACGCAGTGCGGAGTACAATGCGGCGTTGGCCACGGCGGAATATCTGGTCGGCTTCGTTGACATGCTGGTGGACGACGAACTTTACGCCACGGCGCCCAATCTGCGCCTGATACAACTGCTTAGTGCCGGCTATGACCGGGCCGATATCGACGCCGCGCGCAAGGCCGGGGTGCCAATTTCAAATAACGGCGGCGCTAATTCAGTTGCCGTCTCTGAACATGCCCTGTTGTTGATGCTGGCTGTTTCCAGACAACTGGTACGCCAGCATGGCGACGTGGCGGCGGGCCGCTGGCGCGGCAACGATGTGCTGGAACTGCATGAACTGCGCAACCGCACCCTGGGCATTATCGGCCTGGGCGCCATCGGCAAGAAAACCGCGCGGCTGGCCCAGGCCTTTGGCATGGCGGTGATCTATTACGATATCGCGCGCCTGACCGAGGCCGAGGAGGATGCCCTTGGCGTGCGTTTCCGCCTGCTGCGGGAGTTGCTGGCGGAATCGGATCTGATCTCGTTGCATGTGCCCCTGAACGCTTCGACCCATCATATGCTTGGCGCGGCCGAGCTGGCATTGATGAAACCCACCGCCATGGTGGTCAATACCTCGCGCGGCCCGGTCATCGACGAGGCCGCCCTGCACGATGCCCTGGCCGCCAACCGCATCGCCGCAGCCGGCCTGGATGTCTTCGATCAGGAGCCCCCCGCACCTGACAATCCGCTGCTAGGCCTGGACAACGTCGTTCTGACGCCGCACATGGCCGGCCCCACTTTTGAAAGCAATAAGGCGCGGGTGCGCAACGCCTTTGACAATGTCCAGCGGGTCAGCCGGGGCGAGACGCCGTTGTGGGTCATTCCGGAACTGGAGGAGGCATAAGCATCATCGCCGCGCGGCGGGCTCCCGCAGACTGGGCTGGACAACCTAGCGTGAAACATCAAATGCCGCTCAGACTGCAAAGTCCTTTGATGGGGGGAAGCGCATGGCGAAGCGGGAGCCGTTGTCATCGGAATTCAGCAGCACCAGGTCGCCGCCCATGTGCTGCATGATTTGACGTGAAATCGCCAGGCCCAGGCCGCTGCCCTCGGGCCTTTGAGCAGGGCTGTTCCAGCCGCTTGATAGTTTCGAGAATAGACTGGCCTGATCCTCCGCGCTGATACCGGGGCCGTTATCGACAACATGCAATTCCTGGGCCCCGTTCCCCCCTGGCACGACGCGCCTGAGCCATATGCCCGGCTGCGATGATGCGTTGAACTTGATGGCGTTCGAAAGCAGATTTATGCAGACCTGCTTCATCCGGTCGGCATCGGTATGTATGGCCATTGCTTCGCCGCCCAGCTCGTCATGCAGGCTGACGCCGTATTCCTGCGCCATGCCGCGCATGGTTTCGATGGCGTCGCGCATGATCTCCACCGCGTCGGTGTCCTGGGGCGACCAGTCCATTTCACCGCTTTCCAGGCGGTTTAGCTCCAGGATTTCGTCCAGCAGGCGGGTCAGCCTTTCGCTTTCGTGCTGGATGATGCTGACAAACTGCCGCGCTTGATCGTTGTCCAGGTTGGGCGTCGAGGCCAGGATTTCGGAAAACGAGCGGATCGAGGTCATCGGCGTGCGCAATTCGTGGCTGACCTGGCTGAGGAAGTCGTCCTTCATCTTATCCAGCCGGGTCAGCTGTTCGTTGGCCGCGCGAAGCTGTGCCGCGGCTTGCTCCAATTCCCTGGATTTGCTCTCCAGCTCTCGGCTGTGGCGGATCGCCTGCTGGGTTTCGTCGAGCAGGGCGATGACTGTTTCGAGGGAGATGGTTTCGCCTTCGACGATGGTTGACAGCAACGAACGGGCCGAGGCGGCGCCGACGCTGCCCGCCAGTTCCCGCTCCACATAGGCGATCAATCCGGGATCGGAGGACGGTAGTGAATCATCCCGGCCCTGGCGCCGGGCATAAGCGGCAAAAATATCGTGGGTCCGTTCGTGCCCCAGGACCCGGCTTGACAGTTGCACCAGATCCGCTGTCGTTGCCGAGCGCTGCAGGGCATCACCGACGTTCGAGGCCTCGCCCCGCGAAGCATCGACGAAAACCGCGCTTTGCAGCCTTTCCAGCGGCGATTGCCGGGTGGTGAGGGAGACCAGCACAAACAGCCCCACATTGACGCTCATTGACCAGAACACCCCGTGCACCAGCGGATCCCAATGGCCGAAGCCAAACAAGGCGGTGGGTTTCAAAAAGGCAATGTCCCAAGGGCCGGCGGCCACCAGCGCGCTTAAACCCCAGCCCGTTCCGGCGAAGGTCGGTGCCAGCAGGGTGTAGAACCACATTGCGAAACCGGCGGCCAGGCCGGCCGTGGCGCCAGGTTTCGTGACGCCGTTCCAGAATACACCGCCGACCAGGGCGGGCAGGAACTGTGCTACCCCGACAAAAGAGATCAAACCAATGGAGGCCAAGGGACTGGATGTGTCGGTCAGCCGGTAATAGAGAAATCCAAGGGTCAGGATGGCGATGATGGATAGCCGTCGGACCAGCAACAGGGTGGCCGAGACGTCGCCGCTGCCGGTGCCCGCGTAATGTGGAAAGCGCAGCAACAGCGGCGTCACCAGATGGTTCGAGATCATGATGGCCAGGGCGATGGAGGCAACGATCACCATCGACGTTGCCGCCGAAAGACCGCCGATGAATGCGAGCAGGGCCAATCCGTGCTGACCGGAGGCCAAGGGTACCGTCAACACGAACAAGTCCGGATTGGCGGCGGGGGCTAGTTGCGTCATGCCGGTTATGGCGATGGGAATAACGAACAGACTGACCAACAGCAAATACAGCGGAAACAGCCACGAAGCCGTGGCCAGGGCCTTTTCGTTGGTGTTTTCCACCACCGTCACCTGGAATTGCCGTGGCAGACAGATAATGGCAGTGGCGGACAGGAAGGTCATGACGATCCAGCGGGTCTCGAAACCATCCTCGAACCGGTGCAGTTTCTGCACCCCTTCGTGCCACTGGGTCGAAGTAAACAGATCCTCCACGCCATCGTGCAGGCCGTATACGGCAAAGGCCGCGATGGCCGCCAGACTGAGGAACTTGACCAGGGATTCAAAGGCGATGGCCGCGATGATGCCCGGATGATGCTCGTCCGCGCCCAAATTCCGGGTGCCGAAAATGATCACGAAGACCGCCATGCAAACCGCGACCCAAAATCCGGTGTCGGCGAATAGACCCCAGGTGCGCGCCGCCACCCCTTCCGCCACTTTTCTTGCGTAACATATTGATTTAACGTTGGTATTCTAGGCCCGCTTCTGTTCAGTCCCACATTTGGT
>JASLLM010000007.1 GCA_030747035.1 Alphaproteobacteria bacterium
CGCCATCGCGGCCATTCTGACGGCGGCGCCGGCGGCGGAGGTTAAGCTTTGGGATCTGGTACAGGCCGGCGAGCATGCTGCCGCCCGGCATCTGCATGAGCAGCTTTTGCGCTTGTGGAACGCCATGATCGATGACAACCTGCCGGCGGCGGTGAAGTTTGCCCTGTCCGAGCAAGGCGTCCCCGGCGGCCTGCCCAGGGCACCCATGCCGGCCGCCTCCCTCCAGCAGCAGAAAGCCATCGCCAGGGCCCTGAAAAAGCTGCTCTAGAAGCCCGTTTAAGGCACAATTTCCGGGCAAAAAGAGTGCGATTCCGCGCACTATCTGTTATGCTTTTGCCCCGACAGGGTGGGCCGTGATTCTCTTGCGCCTTAACCGTGGCGGGACCGTCGTTTTTGTCCGCGCTATAATTGCTTTGAAACGAAAAAATCATGAAGCTAACCATTGAACGTTCCGCCCTTTTGCGCGCCTTGGGGCATGTCCAAAATGTTGTCGAACGGCGTAATACGATCCCGATTTTGTCCAACGTGCAACTGGTCGCGGATGACGGGGGCCTGAGCCTGACGGCGACGGATCTGGACCTGGCCATCGTTGAAACGGTCGCGGCGGAGGTGCAAAGCCCCGGCGGTACAACCGCGCCGGCACACATCCTCCACGACATCGTGCGCAAGCTGCCCGACGGGGCCCAGGTGGAACTGGATTACGGCGCCGAGGACGGCCGCCTGGTGGTGCGCGCGGCGCGTTCGAAATTTGCCCTCTCCTGCCTGCCACGGGAGGATTTTCCGGTCATGGCCGACGGCGACCTGCCGCATCAGTTCGTCCTGCCGGCGCCGGATTTACAGCGCCTGATTGAAAAAACCCGCTTCGCCATCTCGACCGAAGAAACCCGATATTACCTGAATGGTATCTATCTGCATGCGCCCGAGGATGCGGCGGTGCTGCGCGGCGTGGCGACCGACGGTCACCGCCTGGCCCACATCGAAATCCCCCTGCCCCAGGGCGCGGCCGGCATGCCCGGCGTGATCATGCCGCGCAAGGCGGCCCTGGACGTGCACAAATTGATTGAGGACGGCGAAGGCGCGGTCGAGATCGCCTTGAGCGATAGCAAGATCCGCTTTGCCCTGGGCGATATCGTGCTGACCTCGAAACTAATCGACGGTACCTTCCCCGACTACCAACGGGTGATCCCGGCCGGCAACGACAAGCAGATGGAAGTGGATTGCAAAAGCTTCGCCGCCGCCGTGGACCGGGTGGCGACCATCAGTTCGGAAAAATCCCGGGCGGTGAAGCTGACCGTGAACGGCGATGCGGTGGTACTCTCCGCCAACAGTCCCGAACAGGGCAGCGGCACCGACGAAGTGGCGGTTAATTTCAGTGGCGATGGCCCCTTGGAAATCGGCTTTAACGCCAGATATCTGCTCGACATAGCCGGGCAGATCGATGGCGAAAACGCCTGTTTCGATCTCTCCGACGGCGCTTCGCCCACCATTATCAGAGATGCCGCTGATCAGGGCGCGCTGTATGTCCTGATGCCCATGCGGGTTTGAGAGGGCCCTTGCTGGCGGCGCGGCAAAACATGGGACCAGGGATCGGGATTGCCAATCCCACGGCCCCGGCGGCAGTTGACGCGGTTTCCGGCGTGATGTCCGCTTGTGCGGTGCAGCGCCTGCGCCTGAGTGATTTCCGTAACTACCAAAAGTTGGCACTGGATCTGTCGTCTCAGGTTGTCGTGCTGACCGGGGCCAATGGCGCCGGCAAGACCAATCTGATGGAGGCCATATCGTTCCTATCGCCGGGACGCGGGCTGCGCCGGGCCCGCTTGCGCGATGTTTTGCGCCAGGGCGGCGCAGGAAGCGCGGCGAATTGGGCCGTGGCCGCAACCGTTCAGGGACCCGAAGGTCCGGTCAAATTGGGCAGCAGCCTGACACAGACGGAACGGGGCAGCGACAAGCGTCTGGCCCGCCTGGACGGCCAGACGGTGTCGCCGGCCAGTCTGTCGCAGATCATCGGCGTGCAATGGCTGACACCGCAAATGGACCGTCTGTTCCTGGAGGGGCCGTCGTCGCGGCGGCGCTTTTTGGACCGCCTTGTCCTGGGCCTGGATCCGGACCACGGGCGCCGGGTCGGCGCCTATGAGCGCAGCCTGCGGGAGCGGGCCAAGCTGTTGCGCGATGGCGGCGGCGATCCCGCCTGGCTGTCGGCGCTGGAGGCACGCATGGCCGCGGATGGCGTCGCGGTGGCCGCGGCCCGGCGCGAGGCCCTGGCGCGGCTGCAACGGTTCTTGTCGGCGGCGAAGGGCCGTTTTCCCAGGGCGGAACTGGTGATCGAGGGGCGGATCGAAAGCTGGCTGGATGATCTGCCGGCGGTCGAGGTTGAAAGCCGCTTTGCCGCTATGTTGGCGGAGAACCGCCGGCGCGATGGCGAAGTGGGCGGGCCGATGAGTGGCCGGGGTGACGGGCCGCACCGCTCCGATCTGGCGGTGCGCCATCTGGGCAAGGATATGCCGGCAGCGCAATGTTCCACCGGCGAGCAAAAGGCATTGCTGATCGCAATAATGCTGGCCAACGCCAAGGCGGAGGCGGAGCGCCGGGGCGCGGCGCCGATCCTGCTGTTGGACGAGGTTGCGGCGCATTTGGATAGTGAGCGGCGAGAGGCGCTGTTCACGGAGATATTGGCCCTTGGGGGCCAGGCCTGGCTCAGCGGCACCGACCGTGAATTGTTTCAACCCCTGGCGGGGCAGGCACAATTCGTGGCGGTGGACGCGGGACAGGCGACATTGGATGACTAGGGCGGAAGGGTAGGTTTAGGTTGAGCGATCCGGTATTTGAAGACCCAGACAACATTCCTGGCGAAGATGGGGCCGACTACGATGCCTCGTCGATCAAGGTGCTGCGCGGCCTGGATGCGGTGCGCAAACGTCCGGGTATGTACATTGGCGACACCGACGACGGCTCCGGCCTGCATCACATGATCTACGAGGCAGTGGACAATGCCATTGACGAGGCCCTGGCCGGCCATGCGGACAAGGTTGAGGTGGTTTTGAATCCCGATGGCTCGGCCACCATCAGTGACAACGGCCGCGGCGTCCCAACGGAAATTCATGACGAAGAGGGTGTCTCGGCGGCCGAGGTCATCATGACCGAGCTGCATGCGGGCGGCAAGTTTGACCAGAATTCCTACAAGGTTTCGGGCGGTCTGCACGGCGTCGGTATCTCGGTGGTCAATGCCCTGTCATCGACACTGCAGCTACGCATCTGGCGCGGCGGGGAAGAGCATTACATGTGCTTCCACGACGGCGAGCCGGAGGCGCCCCTGGCGGTGGTGGGGGAGGCCGGCGAGCGGACGGGGACCGAGGTTACCTTCGAGCCATCTACGGAAACCTTCACCAAGACGGAATTCGACTATGGCACCCTGACGCACCGTTTGCGGGAACTGGCCTTCCTGAATTCCGGTGTGCTGGTGGTGCTGCGAGACGAACGCGGTGTCGAGGCCAAGGAGGACATCTTTCAGTTTGAAGGCGGCATCAGCGCCTTCGTGGAATATCTCGACCGCAACAAATCCGCGGTGCATGACCCGGCTATCGGCATTCAGGGAGATCGCGACGGCATCCGCGTCGATTGTGCCCTGCAATGGAACGACAGCTATCACGAAAATGTCCTTTGCTATACCAACAACATCCCCCAGCGCGACGGCGGCACCCATCTGGCCGGCTTCCGCGCCGCCTTGACCCGGACCGTCAATAGCTACGCCAATTCATCCGGTATCGCGAAAAAGGAAAAGGTTTCGCTGAGCGGCGACGACGCCCGCGAGGGGCTGACCTGTATTCTGTCTGTGCAGGTGCCCGATCCGAAGTTCAGCTCGCAGACCAAGGACAAGCTGGTCTCGTCCGAGGTTCGGCCCGTGGTCGAAAGCCTATTGGGGGAAAAGCTGGAACAGTGGTTCGAGGAGCATCCCGCCGACGCCAAGAAGATCGTCGGCAAGGCCGTCGACGCCGCCATCGCGCGGGAAGCGGCGCGCAAGGCCAGAGATCTGACCCGGCGCAAGGGCGCGTTGGACATCTCATCCCTGCCCGGCAAGCTGGCGGATTGTCAGGAGCGTGACCCGGCCAAGTCAGAATTGTTCCTGGTCGAGGGCGACAGTGCCGGCGGCTCGGCGAAACAGGGCCGGGCACGGGCCAACCAGGCGGTGCTGCCCCTGCGCGGCAAGATCCTGAATGTGGAACGGGCCCGGTTCGATAAGATGCTGTCGTCGAACGAAATCGGCACACTGATCACAGCCATGGGTACCGGTATCGGCCGGGACGATTTCGACATCGAAAAACTGCGCTATCACAAGATCATCATCATGACCGATGCCGATGTGGACGGGGCCCATATCCGCACCCTGCTATTGACCTTCTTCTATCGCCAGATGCCCCAGATCGTCGAACGGGGGC
Organism: Alphaproteobacteria bacterium; assembly: GCA_030747035.1. GTDB lineage: Bacteria > Pseudomonadota > Alphaproteobacteria. The sequence goes on from JASLLM010000007.1 coordinate 4,434, forward strand.
ACCTCTATATCGCGCAGCCGCCCTTGTACAAGGTCTGGCGCGGCAGCTCCGGCGCGGGCCGCTATCTGAAGGATGACCGCGGCCTGGAAGATTATCTGATTGATGAAGGGTTGAAGGACGCGGTTTTAACCCTGCATAACGGCGCCCAGCGCGCCGGCCCGGACCTGCGCGCCCTGGTTGATGAGGCCCGCCGCGCGGCGGCGCTGCTGGCGGCCATTGGCCGGCGCTACAACCAGAAAATCGTGGAGCAGGCGGCGATCCTGGGTGTCTTGAATCCGGATGTGATCGCCGATGCGGAGCAGGCGGGCCAGATCGCGCATTATCTCGCCTCCCGCATGGACGGTCTGGAGGCGGAGGAAGAACGCGGCTGGAGCGGCGCGGCGGCGGCCGATGGCGGTTACGCGCTGGAGCGAAGTACCCGCGGCGTCGCCGAGACCCATGTCATCGATGCGACCTTGATCCGCAGTGCGGAATCCCGGCAATTGGACGGCATGGCCAAGGAACTGCAGGAAAATTATGAACGCCCGGCGACCTTGGACCGCAAGGACGACAGCGGCCGTATCGCCGGGCCGATGGACCTGCTGGCCACCGTATTGAAGCTGGGGCAAAAGGGTCTGTCGGTACAGCGTTACAAGGGCCTGGGCGAGATGAATCCGGAACAATTGTGGGAAACCACCCTAGACCCGGACGCGCGCACCCTTTTGCAGGTTCAGGTCAAGGAACTGGATGACGCGGACGAGGTCTTTTCAACCCTGATGGGCGATGTGGTGGAGCCGCGCCGGGACTTCATCCAATCCAACGCCCTGAACGTGGTCAACCTGGATATCTAGTGTCCTGGTTCAAGAATACGCCGTACTTAGGACGGCCATACAGGCCTCTCGGCTAGGAGCGTGGCCCGCCGTGATGCCAACCATCATAAGGGCCGCGCGACGACATCCGAGAGGCCTGTATGGCCGCCAAAATGGTCGCTTCTCCTGGCCACCGGATGGCGTCGGCGCTCCTTGACGATGGCCGGCATCGCCGGCGGAACGCCTCCTACCCGGAGGCCAGGAGAAGCGATCCTAAGTATGGTGTATTCTTGAACCAGGACACTAGATTGTGAACAAGACTGCCGCCGCGGGATCTGGGGGCGGGAACAAAAAGAAGACATCAAAATCGTCCGGCCGCGGCTGGTTCGCAACCCTGCTCTATTGGTTGATCGTCATGGCGGTCTGGGGTCTGATCGCCGTCATGGGCGTGATTGTCTGGTACGCCTATGATCTGCCATCGGTGGACAAACTATCGGCGATCCAGCGCAAACCATCCCTGACCCTGCTGGATTACAAAGGCCGGCATATCGCCCGTTTCGGGGATGTCTATGGCGAGCCGGTGCAGGCCGGCCAATTGCCCCGTCATTTGCCCCAAGCTGTCGTCGCCACGGAGGACCGGCGGTTCTACAGCCACTTCGGCGTCGATCCCATCGGCCTGACGCGGGCCATGGTGACCAATCTATTTGCCGGCCGCATCGTTCAGGGCGGCAGCACCATCAGCCAGCAATTGGCCAAGAACGTCTTCTTGACCCATCAGCGCACCTTGAAGCGCAAGGTGCAGGAATTTCTGCTGGCCCTGTGGCTGGAAGCCAATTTTTCCAAGGACCAGATCCTGACCCTGTATCTGAACCGGGTCTATCTGGGCGCCGGCGCCTATGGCGTCGATGCCGCCGCCAGGCGCTATTTCTCCAAGCCGGCGGCGAAGGTCAATCTGGCCGAGGCCGCCATGCTGGCCGGCCTATTGAAGGCGCCCTCGCGCCTGGCACCGACCCGTAACCTCAAGGCGGCACGGAAACGGGCGGCGGTGGTACTGAACAACATGGTCGCCGCCGGCTACATTGACGAGGCGGCGGCCAAGGGCGCCAAGACCAAGCCTGCGGGATTGCGGCGGGGACGGGCGGGCGCAAGTGCGCAAAGCGCACGCTATTTCGCCGATTGGGTAATGGATCGCCTGCCCGACTACCTCGGCCCGACGGAGCGCAATCTGGTGATCAAGACCACCCTGGACCGGGACATCCAGGCACGGGCCGAGACCGCCATGCTGCGTATCGCGGGTGACGCCGCGCGCAAGCGGAAGATCGGCCAGGGCGCCCTGCTGGCCATGGCATCGAATGGCGCGGTGCGGGCCATGGTGGGCGGCAAGGACTATGGCAAAAGCCAATATAACCGCGCCACCCAGGCCCGGCGGCAGCCTGGTTCCGCTTTCAAACCGGTGGTCTTTCTGGCTGGCCTGGAAGCGGGTATCCGCCCCGACACGAAGTTCATGGACAAACCCATTACCGTGGATGGCTGGTCGCCGAAGAATTATGCCGGCAAGTACCGGGGCCGGATCAGCTACACAGACGCATTGGCCTATTCCTCCAATTCCGTTGCCGTACAGGTACAGGAAAAAGTCGGCCGGGAAGATGTCGCCGCCACGGCACGGCGCCTGGGCCTTGGTTCGGCCAACCCCCGCCATCCGTCCATGGCCCTTGGTGCCGGGGAAACCAGCCTGCTGCGGCTGACGGCGGCCTATGCGGCCTTCGCCAATCAGGGCCATGCAGTCCTGCCCCATGGCATCCTGGAAGTGCGCGACGGCAAGGGCAATTCGCTTTATCGCCGCAGTGGCTCCGGCGGAGGCGAGGTGGCCCGGCCCTGGCACATAGCGGAATTGAACCAGATGCTGGCCCGCACCATCCGTGAAGGCACCGGCCGGAACGCCAGGATCGGCCGCCCCGCCGCCGGCAAGACGGGCACCAGCCAGGATTACCGGGATGCCTGGTTCCTGGGCTACACCTCTCAACTGGTCGCCGGCGTCTGGCTCGGCAATGATGATGGTTCGCCCATGGCCAGGGTCACGGGTGGCGGCGCGCCGGCCCGGCTATGGCGGGATTTCATGAAGGCGGCGCACCGGGGACAACCCGCGATGGCGCTGGGCCGTCCGGGCCGCAAGCCGCCGTCAAGGCCATCCGGCAATCTGCTCGACCGGCTGTGGCGCAGCCTTGGCTCCAGTGGCGATGTCCAGCCCGGCGAGGGCCGGGACCTGAACGACCCGGCAAACCGGGAGGGGCAGTGATGACATTGCTTAATCCCGGCGTGCGCCGGAAAGCGGCAACTGCTAAAACGGCTGACAAACAATAAAGGTGGAACATGACCATCGACAGTTTTGATTACATCATCGTCGGCGCCGGCACCGCCGGCTGCGTCCTCGCCAACCGGCTTTCCGCCGATCCGAAAACCTCGGTGCTGCTGTTGGAAGCGGGGGGCAAGGACAATTATCATTGGATCCATATTCCCGTCGGCTACCTCTATACCCTGGGCAATCCGCGCACCGATTGGTGCTACAAGACGGAGGTCGAGGAAGGCCTGAACGGCCGTGCCATCGACTATGCCCGCGGCAAGGTGCTGGGCGGCTGTTCCTCCATCAACGGCATGATCTACATGCGCGGCCAGGCCAGGGACTATGAGCAATGGCGGCAGATGGGCAATGTGGGTTGGTCCTGGGATGATGTGCTGCCCTATTTCCGCAAGACCGAGGATCATTACGCCGGCGCTGATGACATGCATGGCGCGGGCGGTGAATGGCGGGTCGAGGAACAGCGCCTGTCGTGGGAGATTCTGGCGGCCTTTCGCGAGGCGGCGGCGGAGGTCGGCATTCCCAAGACCAATGACTTCAACCGCGGCGACAACGAGGGCTGCGGCTATTTTCAGGTCAACCAGCGGCGGGGCCGACGCTGGAGCGCGGCGACGGCGTTCCTGAAACCGGCCATGCAGCGGCCCAACCTGAAGGTCATGACCCATGCCCAGGCCGGCCGGATCATTATTCAGGACCGCCGGGCCACGGGCCTGGAATTCCGCCATGAAGGCCAGGCGGTCCAGGCCAATGCGAATTGCGCGGTCATTCTCTCGGGCGGCTCCGTCACCTCGCCGCAGTTACTGGAACTGTCGGGCATCGGCCAGGGCGCTCTGCTGCAACAGCATGGCATCGCGGTGGAGCACGAACTGCCCGGCGTGGGCGAGAATTTGCAGGACCACCTGCAGGTCCGCCTGGTTTACAAAGTCGCCAATACCCGGACGCTCAACCTGCGGGCCAACAGCCTGCTCGGCAAGGCCGCCATGGGCCTCGAATACGCCTTGTTCCGCACCGGTCCCCTGACCATGTCGCCGAGCCAGCTTGGCGCCTTCGCCAAAAGCGATCCGGGCAAGGAAACCGCCAATATTCAGTATCACATCCAACCCCTGAGCACGGACAAGCTGGGGGAGGATCTGCACCCCTTCGAGGCCTTTACCGCCTCGGTCTGTAATCTGCGGCCGGAAAGCCGGGGCAGCATTCACCTCGCCTCGCCCGATCCCATGGTACAGCCGTCGATCCGCCCCAACTATCTGACGGCGGAGGCCGACCGTACCGTGGCGGCGGACGCCATCCGTCTGACCCGCAGGATCTGCGCCACCGACGCCCTGGCGCCGTTCCAGCCTGAAGAGTTCCGCCCTGGACCGGAGGTCGGCGACAGCGATGAAGATCTGGCCAAGGCGGCGGGCGGTCTGGCGACAACCATTTTCCACCCCGTCAGCACCTGCCGCATGGGCAATGACAACCTGGCCGTTGTCGACGACCGCCTGCGGGTGCATGGCGTTGACGGCCTGCGCGTCGTCGATGCCTCCATCATGCCCGCCATCACCTCTGGAAATACCAATTCCCCGGTCGTGATGATCGCGGAAAAGGCCTCGGAAATGATCATCCAGGACGACCGTTGAATGTTGCCGCACGCCATAAGCGCCTTGCTTTGTCTTGACGCCGCCGCAGCGCGCGGTAGGCTGCGCCACCATGCTTAGCCTGCCAAAAATACTGCTGCTGCTTGCCGTCGTCGCCGTGGTCGCCTTGCTTTCCAAGTCCTTTCGCGGCCGGGCCGGGAAGTCCGATGATGACGGCCAGGTGGCGGAGAAAAACGAAGCATTGGATTTGAGCCAATGCACGGTCTGCGGCAATTTCGTGGCCCCGGACAGCCGTGGCTGCGAGCGCGCCGATTGCCCGCTGGCGAATTGAAGCAACAGCCATTGCCAAGGTGCGAAGCGGCGATTAGGTTGCGCCAAACCCGGAGCCAATTTCAAACCTACGGGCCACGCCAGAATTACTGTTTCACGGACAAGTCATCGTCATGACGGGCACGCCGCAATTCAACACCAAGACTTTTCAGGGACTGATCCAGGCCCTGCAGCATTATTGGTCGGAACAGGGCTGCGTCATCCTCCAGCCCTATGACATGGAAGTGGGCGCCGGCACCTTCCATTGGGCCACCACCTTGCGCTCACTGGGAAGCAAGAGCTGGAACGCGGCCTATGTGCAGCCGTCGCGCCGGCCCACGGACGGCCGCTATGGCGAAAATCCCAACCGGCTGCAGCATTATTACCAGTTTCAGGTGATCATGAAGCCTTCGCCCCCTGATTTTCAGGCGCTTTATCTGGGCAGTCTGGAAGCCATCGGGTTGGACGCTTCGAACCACGACATCCGCTTTGTCGAGGATGATTGGGAAAGCCCCACACTGGGCGCCTGGGGCTTGGGCTGGGAGGTTTGGTGCGACGGCATGGAAGTGAGCCAGTTCACCTATTTCCAACAGGTCGGCGGCTTTGACTGCAACCCGGTCTCGGGCGAGCTGACCTATGGTTTGGAGCGCCTGGCCATGTATGTTCAGGGCGTGGAGCATTTTCAACAGCTGGCCTGGAACGAGCCGGGCACGGAGCGGTCGAAAACCTATGCCGACGTCTACCTGGCGGCGGAACAGCAATATTCCGCCTATAATTTCGATCACGCCAATACTGAAATGCTGTTCCGGCATTTCGCAGATGCCGAGACGGAATGCGCCGCCCTGGTTGCGGCGAAATTGCCGCTGCCGGCCTATGATCAGTGCATCAAGGCCTCGCATCTGTTCAATCTGCTGGATGCACGCGGGGTGATCTCGGTGACCGAGCGGGCCGCCTATATCGGCCGGGTAAGGGAGCTGGCCAAGGCCTGCGCCACCGCCTATCTGCAGGCCGAGGGCGAATTGTCACCTGAAGACGCGGCCGGGGGGGCGGCTTGAGATGGCGGATCTGTTGCTGGAGTTGTTCGGTGAGGAAATTCCCGCCCGTATGCAGGCACGGGCGGCGGATGATCTGAAGCGTCTGGTCTGCGCCGGCTTGAAGGACGCGGAGCTGCCCGTCGAATCGGCCGCGGCCCACGTCACGCCGCGGCGCCTGATCCTGCATATTACGGGCCTGCCCCTGGCCCAGGCGGATGTGCGGGAGGAAAAACGCGGCCCCAAGGTCGATGCCCCGGAAAAGGCCATCGAAGGATTCCTGCGGGGAAATGGTATCAGCCGCGAGCAATGCGAGGAACGCGACCTGCCCAAGGGCCGCTTTCTGTTTGCCGTTATCGAGCGCCGGGGCCGGCCCACGGGCGAGGTTCTGGCTGAAATTCTGCCCGCCGCCCTTGCCGCTCTGCCCTGGCCGAAGTCCATGCGCTGGGGCGCGGGAGAGATCCGCTGGGTGCGCCCGTTGCATTCCATTATTGCCCTGTTCGATGGCGCGGTGGTGCCGCTGTCCTTCGCCGGCATAGAAAGCGGCAACCGGACCCAAGGCCATCGCTTTCATGCACCCGAGACGGTCGCGGTTACCGATTTCGCCGACTATCGGGAGAAAATGGCAGCCGCCAGCGTGTTGATTGATGCCGGGGAACGGCGCGCCCGCATCGCGGACGGCGCCGGGCAACTGGCCCAGGCGGCTGGCTTGGAACTGGTGGCTGACGATGCTCTGGTGGCGGAGATCGCCGGCCTGGTGGAATGGCCTGTACCGATGCTGGGCAACTTCGACCGCCGCTTCCTGGATGTCCCGGCGGAGGTTCTGGTGACCACCATGAAGGTTAACCAGAAATACCTCTCTGTGCGCGATGGGGATGGCAATCTGGCGCCCAACTTCATTACCGTGGCGAACTTGGAAGCCCAAGACGGCGGCAAACAGATCATCGCCGGCAATGAATATGTTCTGACCGCCCGTCTGGCGGACGCGGAATTCTTCTGGACCCAGGACAAGAAGAAAACCCTGGAAAGCCGCCTGCCGGCGCTGGATGACATGGTCTTTCACGCCAAGCTGGGCAGCGTGCGCGACAAGGTTGGGCGCCTGGAAAAACTGGCGGCGGCGCTGGCGGATTTTGTACCTGGCGCTGACGGGCAGAACGCGGGCCGCGCGGCGCATCTGTGCAAGGCCGATCTGGTCAGCGAGATGGTTTATGAGTTCCCGGAGGTGCAGGGCGTTATGGGCCGTTACTACGCCCTGAACGATGGCGAGGGTGCCGACGTCGCCGATGCAATCCTGCAGCACTATTCTCCCGCCGGGCCGTCGGATGATTGCCCCACGGCGCCGACGGCGGTCTGCCTCGCCCTGGCGGACAAGCTGGATATTCTGGTTGGCTTCTGGGCCATCGACGAAAAGCCCACGGGCTCCCGCGATCCCTTTGCCCTGCGCCGCGCCGCCCTGGGTGTGATCCGCATGGTGTTGGAGAACGGCTTGCGCCTGCCCCTGCGTGAAGTCTTCGCCCAGGCAATGGACGGCTATACGCTGGACACTTCGCCGGATGACAGCCTGCTCGATTTCTTTGCCGACCGCCTGAAGGTGCATCTGCGCGAACAGGGTGTGCGCCATGATCTTATCCAGGCGGTTTTTGCCTTGGGTGGCGAGGACGATTTGGTCCGTCTGATTGTCCGGGTCGAGGCCCTGAACGGTTTCCTGGGCAGCGAGGACGGCGCCAACCTGTTGGTGGCTTACCGCCGCGCCGCCAATATCCTGCGCATCGAGGAAAAGAAAGATGGCGTGGCCCATGACGGCGCCGTCGACGCGTCCCTGCTGCAACAGCCGGAGGAAGCCGCCCTCTCTGATGCATTGGCACGGGCGGTGGAAAAGATCGATGGCGCCCTGGCGGAGGAAGATTTCGCCCGGGCCATGAGCGCCATGGCCGCCCTGCGGCAACCGGTGGATCAATTCTTTGACGCCGTGACGGTCAATGCTGACGAGTCGGCGCTACGTGACAATCGATTGCGGCTGCTGTTGGGAATCCGCGCCACGCTGCACAAGGTGGCCGATTTCAGCGAGATTGAAGGCTAGTGCGAAAGGCATTGCCATGACGAAATGGGTGTACAGTTTTGGCGATGGCCAGGCCGAGGGCGGCGCGGGGGACAGGAACCTCCTCGGCGGCAAGGGCGCCAATCTCGCCGAGATGTCCGGCCTTGGACTGCCGGTACCGCCCGGCTTTACCCTGACGACGGAAGTCTGCACCGCCTATTACGAAAATGATGAAACCTACCCGGCCGAACTGCGGGATCAGGTGCAAGAGGCCATGGGGCTGGTCGAAACCATCGTCGGCGCCAGGTTCGGTGATGCTGAAAACCCGTTACTGGTTTCCGTCCGTTCAGGCGCCCGCGCCTCCATGCCTGGCATGATGGATACCGTGCTTAATCTGGGCCTAAACGACGACACCGTGCAGGCCCTGGCCCGGCACAGCGGCAACGAGCGCTTTGCCTGGGACAGCTATCGCCGTTTCATTCAGATGTATTCCGATGTGGTTTTGGGGATCGACCATTATCACTTTGAAGGCCTGCTGGAAGATTTGAAGGAAGATAAGGGTCTGCGCCTGGATACCGATCTAAGTGCAGACGATCTGCGCCAGCTGGTGGATCAATTCAAGGCCAAGGTGAAAGATGCCCTGGGCGAGGCCTTTCCCCAGGACGTGAACGATCAGCTATGGGGCGCCATCGGCGCGGTCTTTGGTTCCTGGCAGAATGCCCGCGCCGTGACCTATCGCCGCCTGCACGACATCCCCGCCTCGTGGGGCACGGCGGTCAATATCCAGGCCATGGTGTTCGGCAACATGGGTGATGATTCCGCTACCGGCGTCGCCTTTACCCGGGATCCATCGACCGGCGAGCGGCGTTTTTTCGGTGAATATCTGATCAACGCCCAAGGCGAGGACGTGGTCGCCGGGATCCGCACGCCGCAGCATTTGACCCTCGCCGCGCGTGAGAACGCCAAGGATGACAAACCTTCCCTGCAGGAGGTCATGCCAACGGTCTTCGCCGAGTTGGAGGCGATCTATCAACGTCTGGAAGCCCACTACCGGGATATGCAGGATATCGAGTTCACGGTGCAGCGGGGCAGTCTGTACATGCTGCAAACCAGGTCCGGCAAGCGCACCGCCGAGGCAGCCATCAGGATCGCCGTGGAAATGGTCAACGAAGGCCTGTTGCACCGGGAAGAGGCGGTTCAGCGCGTGGCCCCCGACAGTCTCGATCAGTTGCTGCATCCGACCCTGGATCCCGAGGCCGACCGTCAGGTCATTACGCAAGGTCTGCCGGCCTCGCCCGGCGCGGCCACGGGCAAGGTGGCGTTTTCCGCCGATCAGGCCGAAAGCCTGGCCGCCCAGGGCGAGGACATTCTGCTGGTGCGGATCGAGACCTCGCCGGAGGATATCCACGGCATGCACGCCGCCCGCGGTATTCTGACATCGCGGGGCGGTATGACCAGCCATGCTGCCGTGGTGGCACGCGGCATGGGCCGGCCCTGCGTCTCCGGTGCCGGGCAGCTGCGCATCGACTATCAAACCCAGACCATGCAGGTCGGCGACAATAAGATCGTGGCGGGCGACGTCATCACCATCGATGGCGGCAGCGGCGAGGTGATGCTGGGCGAAGTTGCGACGATACAGCCGAAGCTGTCGGGTGACTTCGCCACCCTGATGGCCTGGGCCAACGATATTCGCCAGCTAGGCATCCGCACCAATGCCGAAACCCCGGCAGAGGCAAAGGCGGCGATCAAATTCGGCGCCGAGGGCATCGGTTTGTGCCGGACAGAGCATATGTTCTTTGACGCCGATCGCATTCTGGCGGTGCGCGAGATGATCCTGGCGGAAGACCTGGCGGGCCGGCAGGCGGCGCTGGCCAAGATCCTGCCCATGCAGCGGCAGGATTTCGTGGATCTGTTTACGATCATGACCGGCCTGCCGGTGACGATCAGGCTGCTGGACCCGCCGCTGCACGAATTCCTGCCAAGATCCGACGCCGAATTGGCACAGTTGGCCAACGTTACCGGGGCCACCGCCGAGGATTTACGCTTTCGGGCCAATCAACTGCATGAATACAATCCCATGCTGGGCCATCGCGGCTGCCGGCTGGGCATTTCCTATCCCGAGATCTATGAAATGCAGGCCCGGGCCATTTTTGAAGCCGCCGCCCTGGTCAGTGCCGAGCAAGGTAAGACTGTGGTTCCGGAAGTGATGATCCCGCTGATCGCCAGCAAGGCGGAATTCACTTTCCTGCAGGCGCGCATCGCGGCGGTGGCCGATCAGGTTGCGGCGGAACAGGGATCTGAACTGGAATATCTGATCGGCACAATGATCGAGCTGCCGCGTGCCGCCTTGCGGGCGGGAGAAATCGCGGAAGGCGCGGAATTCTTCTCGTTTGGAACCAATGATCTGACCCAGACGGTTTTCGGTATCAGCCGGGACGATTCAGCCGGTTTCCTGGAAGACTATCACGACAAGGGTATTTTGGATGGCGACCCGTTCGCGACCCTGGACATCGACGGTGTCGGAGAGATGGTCGCATTGGCGTCGGAGCGGGGACGAAAATCGCGGCCCGGTCTGAAGCTGGGCATTTGCGGCGAACACGGCGGCGACCCGGCCTCAATCGCGTTCTGCCAATCCATCGGACTGGACTATGTCTCCTGTTCACCCTTCCGAGTGCCCATTGCACGGCTGGCCGCCGCCCAGGCGGCGGTCAAGAACACCCAGTAGGGATTTCGGAAAAGTAATATTGCCCGTGCGCGGGCGACCGCCATAAGAGCATGTTTCTTCTAAACATGCTTCGATTATTAAGAAAAGAGCAATTGAATCAATTGCTTGGATCGTAATGGCGAATCCAATTAATTGAAAATTGCTCTAACGGCGATACTTGGCGCCATTTATTCGTACTGAATATTGCCGGTAAATTCGTAACCGATACCGCGTATCGACTTGATCAGATTTTCCCTGGCGTCATCGGACTCCAGCTTGCGGCGCAAACGGCCAACCAAGACATCGATATTCCGGCTGTTGCTTTGCATATCGTATCCCAAAGCCTCCCGGTGCAGGGTTTCACGCGACACCGTCTGGCCGGCATTGTCGATCAAGGTCTGCAGCAGCCGGGATTCACCCGCCGTCAGCACCGTGTCGTTACCCTCCGGGTCCGTCAAACGCTGAAAAGCACTCTCGAAACGCCAGCCATCGAAGCGTGCGATGCCGCCACCCGTTCCCGGCTTGGCACTGCGCACTTCCTTGGTGCGGCGCAACACACTGCGTATACGCGCCAGCAGCTCCCGCGCCTTGAACGGCTTGGCGACGTAGTCATCGGCTCCGACCTCCAGGCCGACAACCATGTCGACCGAGGTGCCCTTGCCCGTCAGCATGACGATGCCCGCATCGGTTTTTTCGCGTAGCACCTTGACTAAATTCAAGCCGTCCTCGTCAGGCAACTGTAAATCCAGAATGACGAGATCCACCTCTTCCCGCTCAATCAGGGCACGCATTTCGGCACCGTTGCCCGCGTCCAAAACTTCAAAACCTTCCGGTTCAAGGTGTTCGCGCAGCACCAGACGCATATCGGGATCATCGTCGACAATGAGAATTCGTCCCAGCATCACATGTCTCGTACGATTAATGTTGCAATTTCCTTCTCCTGGCGAACCAGGACCTTAGAACATGCGGCAGGAGGATAACCTATTTTTTCAAATGTTACAAATGTCTACGATGATAAGTTCATTAAGATTCGCAGTCCAATTCGCGACCGGTAATTTCAAGAACTTATGTGACATTATAGTATTAATTGCGAATTTAGCCTTTTGCGCGGGGAGACAACCGCGGACCGGGCAATAGCTAGTCATCATTTCCCGCAACGGCGCGGGCAAAGTCCTCGGCGGCAAAGGGCTGCAAATCATCAAGGCCCTCGCCAATACCGATATAATGCACCGGTAACTCGAATCGTTCGGCCAGGGCGACCAGAACGCCGCCGCGGGCGGTACCGTCCAGCTTGGTCATGGCCAGGCCGGTAACATTGCAAACCTCGGCAAAGACTTCCACCTGCCTCAGGGCGTTTTGGCCCGTCGTGGCGTCCAGCACCAGAAGGCAGTCGTGCGGCGCGTCCGGGTCCAATTTGGCCAAAACCCGCACGACCTTGGCCAATTCTTCCATTAGATTCGCCTTGTTCTGCAGACGGCCGGCGGTATCCACCAGCAAGACATCGGCGTTCTGGGCCTGGGCCTGCTGCAATCCTTCATAGGCCACTGCCGCCGGGTCGGCGCCGACATCACGGCGGACCACCGCCGCACCCGTCCGCTGGCCCCAGATTTCCAATTGCTCTATTGCCGCAGCGCGAAAGGTATCGGCGGCGGCGAGGACCACCGATTTGCCCTCGGCGGCCAGATTGTGCGCGATCTTGCCGATCGTCGTGGTTTTGCCGGTACCGTTCACACCGACCACCAATATGACATGCGGGCGTTTGGCGCCATCGATGAGCAATGGTTTCGCCACCGGCTGCAGGATTTCGGTCACCACCCCCGCCAAGGCCGCCTTGACCTCGTTCTCGCTGACCTCCCTGTCGAAGCGGTCGGCGGCCAGCTTGCCGCTGACCCGCGCGGCCACTGCGGGGCCCAGATCAGCAGCGATCAGCAGATCCTCCAGCTCTTCCAAGGCGGCGGCATCCAGCTTGCGTTTGGTGAAAACCGCCGTCACGCCGGAGGTAAAGTTGCCCGCCGTACGGCTGAGGCCCGCCTTAAGGCGGGAGAACAGGCCGGATTTACCTTCACTCATGCGGCCAACCGTCCGATCAGATGATCCGCGGCGGCGCCGACAATGTCCACCGTAACGATGCCGTGGTCAGGCCGCGCGCTTGGCTGGTTCGGCTGATCCAGCTGGATCAAGGCAAACTGCTCGCTGCGCCCTTGGCCGGGCCGCTCCAGCAACATGCGCGAGGTGCCCCCAATCTGCCTGGCCAGAAACGAGGCCAGGGCTGCCGCACCCTTTTCCCGCAACAAGGCGGCACGGCGGCGGCGTTCGTCGCCGGGTACCTGGGGCATGCGTGCAGCGGGTGTCCCGGGCCGTTCGGAATAGGGAAAAACATGCAGGTAGGTCAGGCCGCAGTCATCGATCAGGGCCAGTGAATTCTGGAACTGTGCTTCTGTTTCCGTGGGAAAGCCCGCGATCAGATCGGCCCCGAACACCATCTCCGGCCGGCCGGCAGCCAGGCGCTGGCATAGCTCGACCGCCTGGGCCCGGCTGTGGCGCCGGGCCATGCGCTTCAGGATCAGATCATCGCCGGCCTGCAGGCTGAGATGAAGATGGGGCATCAGCCGTTCCTCAGCCAAAAGCAATTCCTCGAGTTCGGGATCGATTTCCACGGCATCCAGCGAGGATAGGCGCAGGCGGGGCAAATCCGGCACTGCCCGCAACAGCCTGCGCAATAACTGTCCGAGGCTGGGCCGGCCCGGCAGGTCAGCGCCATAGGCGGTGATATCAACGCCGGTCAAGACCACCTCGCAGTAGCCATTGTCGACCAACGCCTTGATCTGCCGCACGATGGCACCCATGGGCACCGAGCGCGAGGGTCCACGGGCGAACGGGATGACACAGAACGTACAGCGGTGATCACAACCCTGTTGCACCTGAACAAAGGCCCGGCTGCGGCCGTCGAAGCCCGGCACAAGATGGCCGGCAAGCTGCTCGACGGACATGATGTCATCAACCAGAAACTTGCCCTCAACCGGCGCAACAAAGCTGTCGCCCAGCAGCTTTTCCCGGTTGCCCAGAACCCGGTCGACCTCATCCATGGCGGCAAAGGCCTCTGGGTCCAGTTGCGCCGCGCATCCGGCAACCACGATGGTGGCGTCCGGTTGCTGCCGGCGCGCCTTGCGGATCGCCTGCCGGGTCTGACGCACGGCTTCCGAGGTAACGGCACAAGTGTTGACGATGACCGCATCGCGCAGACCGGCATCCCAGGCCGCCTCGCGCATCACTTCCGCCTCGTAGGCATTCAGGCGGCAGCCGAAATTGATCACCCTGTTGGCATTCTGTTCGGTCATGCGACGGACCGTGGCCGTGACCCGTGCGCCCGTTGAGTATCGAGCAAACTTTCGTCCAGAACGCCGGAAAAAGCCGTCGCCACCGGGCCGGACATCAGGACATGGCCATCCCCGGCCCGCCATTCGATAACCAATTCGCCGCCATCCAGGGTCAACCGCGCCCGGCGCCCGCATTTGCCTCGGCGATGGGCCGCAACCAGGGCCGCACAAGCACCCGAACCACAAGCCAGGGTTAATCCGGCGCCACGCTCCCACACGCGCAGGCGGAATTTGTCCGCGCCCAACATCTGAACAAAGCCGATATTGGCCCGCTCCGGAAACAAGGCATGGTTTTCCAAGATCGGTCCCACGGCCGGAATATCCACGGCGTCCATGTCATCGACAAAGAACACTGCATGGGGATTACCCATGCCCACCGCACAGGGATCCGACAAGCGGGGACCATGTTCGGGTTCCAGGCTCAAATCCAGCCGCAGACTGTCCATTTCGCCGGCCAACGGGATCTCCCGCCAATCCAGATAGGCAGGCCCCATATCGACCTGGATCCAGCCGTCATCGGCCGTCTGGCTGTGCAACAGGCCGGCAACGGTTTCAATTACAGCATGTTTCTGGCCGTTTTCCGCAAAAATCAGGCTGGCCACACAGCGCGTGGCATTACCGCAGGCCTGCGCCTCGCTGCCATCCGGATTGTGAATGCGCATGAAGACGTCACCCCGCTCGGAAGGTTCGAGCGAGATAACCTGGTCACAGCCGACGCCCGTGCGACGATCGGCCAGGGCACGCGCCAGGGATTCGTCCATGCGCAAGGACAGGTGGCGCAGATCGAGCACGACAAAGTCGTTGCCCGCGCCATGCATCTTCAAGAAAGGCTGTCCTGTCATCCCGGTCATAGGGCGGATATAGGCAATTCCCGGCTTCCCGTCCAGAACGCAATATTTACGAATTTTCCAGTCATGTTAACGATTTGTTAAGACATTGGTCGGATAAGAGCCGTACGTCGAGGGCATCCAAAAAAAATCAAGACAAAAATCGCGGAAGTCCAGGGTGTAGATGAAAATACGGCGCTTGTTTCCCCATATTGGCAATCCCGGCCGACACAAACGCTTGGAATTCCTGCACCGGCATGGAGCCAGCCTTGCCGAGGGGCATCATGACGGTATTTGTTAGATCTTCCATATGCGAACTGTCGGACGCGCCTGACGATGCCGCGTCCCTGCTGGCCCATTGGCAAAATCTATGCGGCACGCGCAAGCAGCCGGCCCGGCGTGAAATCGATCCGGCGCAACTAAGACCATATCTGGGATTCTTATGTATCCTTGATGTCCGCGACCAGCCCGAGGATTTCATTTTCCGTCTGTTCGGCACTGGCATTTCCGACTTTATGAATATGGATCTGACCGGGCGCAGTGTCCGGGACTTTCAGCCGGCCGAGTTGGGCGAGCGTATTTTCACGCAGATCAAGGACGTGGTGGAGGCCGGACGGCCCGCGCTATACCGGATGGAGGTGAGCCGGGACAAACCGCCAAGAACGACGGCGTCCTACCGCTTGCTTCTGCCCCTCTCCGACGACGGCACGGCCATCAACCATGTTCTCACCTACACCCGCTTCGACGCCATGCCGCCGGACTTTTGGTCCCGGATCAACCCCTCGTAGCCCCACCGGAACGCCGCACGGATCGCCGGTTGGCTGATCCCGGATCGGCCCGTCGTCCGCACTCCCCATTTCACGAACCCTTCGTTGCTTGATAGGCTAGGGATCCTAACAAGCAAGGAGAGAGCTATGAGCGCGGAAGCAACAATGAAGAACCTGGGCATCGAACTGCCGGAGGCACCTACACCCATGGGCAGTTACGTGGGCGCGGTGCGCACGGGCAATCTGGTCTATATATCCGGCCAGGGGCCACGCAATCCCGACGGCAGCTCGATCACGGGCAAGGTCGGCACCGACGGCATGAGTATAGAGGATGCCCAGGCAGCGGCCCGCCAGGTGGGCTTGAACGCGCTGGCCACGCTACGCGCGGAAATCGGCGATCTGGATCAGGTCAAGCAGGTCGTCAAGGTTCTCGGCATGGTCAATGCCACGCCGGACTTCAAGGAACATCCAAAAGTCATCAATGGCTTTTCCGATTTGATGTTCGAGATTTTCGGCGAGGCCGGCCGGCATGCGCGCTCCGCCGTTGGCATGAGTTCCCTGCCGTTTCAAATTCCGGTAGAGGTGGAAATGATCGTTGAGTTGGTCTAGCTAAAATCGACATGGCTGTGGAAAGGAAAAACCGGGAATGAAAATCAGATCGGTTGAGGCAACCTGGCTGGAGGTGCCGATCCCCGAGGACAAGCAGCATACCTCCGACTTCGGGCGCATGCGTTCCTTCAACACGGTGCTGGTGCGGATCGAGACCGAGGATGGTCTGGTCGGCCATGGCGAGGCCAAGGCCGGTGTCGGCAACCTGGGCGACGGCAGGGCTTTGGTGGCTCTGATCCAGGATGAACTGGGGGCGCAATTGGTGGGCCGGGATGCCCGCCGTATCGCCGGCCATTGGGAGGAGATGTACAACGGCAGCCGGACCCATTTCGCGGTGGAGCGGGGCCACGTCTTCCCCGCCCTGGGCCGGCGCGGCCTGACTATTTCCGCCATCAGCGGTATTGATATCGCCCTATGGGATATCTTGGGACAGTCGCTGGGCGTGCCGATCTGGCAATTGCTGGGCGGCAAATGCCGTGATGATTTGGCGGCCTATGCCTCCGGCGGCTGGGCGCCGGCGGAAAGTATTGGCGAGCAACTGGCGGGCTATATCGACGGCGGCGGCTTTGGTGCCGTGAAGATGCGAGTCGGGTCCGCCGACGGCGATGCCAAAACTTCCGCCCAACGGGTGGCCGCCGCGCGCAAGTATCTGGGCGACGATGTCGGCATTATGGCCGACGCCCACGGCACATTCGACTGTGCCGAGGCCAAGCGCTTTTGCCGCCTGGTCACGGACTATGACCTGGCCTGGTTCGAGGAGCCGGTGACGGCGGACGATATTCCCGGCTGCGCCGAGATCCGGGCTGGCACGGATATCCCGATCGCGGCCGGCGAGAGCATCTTCACCCGGTTTGACTTTCGCGATCTGGCCCTCGCCCGCGCGGTCGACATTTTTCAACCCGACCTGGCCATCTGCGGCGGCATAACCGAGGCCATGCGTATCGCCGCCCTGGCCACAAGCCAGCAGATTCGCCTGGCCCCGCACATGTGGGGCGGCGCGATCATGTTCGCGGCCGGTCTGCAAATCTGCGCCGCCGCGCCGGCGGCTTTCATCGTGGAATATTCCCTGGGCCATAATCCGCTTATGCATGATCTGGTGGCGGAGAACTTCCCTGTTACAGATGGCCGCATCGATATTCCCGACCGTCCCGGTCTAGGCTTGACCATCGACCCCGATTTCGTCCGGACCTATTCCGTGCAATGAGCATTCGATAGGAGCACCCGTGGCGACAGATAGCATGGGTCCACAAGGTTCACGTCGGGGCCTGGTTATAGCCCTTGCGGCGGGCGTTGCGGCGGCCTGTCTGGCCCTGTCCCTTGCCTATATCTCCCTGTGGCGCGGCGATCATGATGGTCTGAACCATGCCGTCGGCCGCGATTTCATCAACATGTGGACCGCCTCGCAATTGGTCGAGGCGGACCGCACCGTAGATATCTTCGATCAGGAAAAATTTCTGGCGGCCCAACGACAACATATGGGGACGGAGTTTCCTTTTCACTTCTGGTCCTATCCGCCCCATGCCCTGGTGCTGAGCGAGCAGCTATCCAACCTGCCCTATCGCTGGGCCTTTATCCTGTGGACGCTTTGCGGCCTGGGCCTGATGTTCTATGCGGCGGGGAAGTATTGGTCCGGTAAATTCGCGCCCTGGCTGCTGCTATTGGCGCCATCCAGTTTTGTGAATATTTTCCTGGGCCAGAATGGATTTTTCACATCCGCCCTGGCGCTGTCCGGCTTTGCCTTGCTGCCCCGGCGGCCGGTTCTGGCGGGGGTGATGTTTGGCCTGCTGACCTTCAAGCCGCATCTGGGTCTGATGATCCCCGTGGCCCTGCTGGCCATGCGGGGGTGGCGGTGCATGGTGGCGGCGACCCTGACAACGGCTCTGTTTGTCGGTGTCTCTGTCTGGATGTATGGCGCGGAGGCATGGTGGCAGTTCCTGCAGTCCACCCTGCCACACCAAATGCGCTTCATGGCCGAAGGAGACGGGCCGTTTCAATGGATGATGCCAAGCTGGTTCATGGCCGGCAGGATCGTCGGGCTGCCCTTGTGGTTGGCCCAGCTCATTCAGGCCCTCGCGGCCGTGGCCGCCGTGGTGGTGGTCTATCGGGTCTTTCGTGGCGAGGCTGAATGGCACCTGAAGGTATCGCTGCTGTTCGTGGCAACCCTGGTCGCCAGCCCCCAGGGTTTCAACTATGACATGGGCCTGGTTTCGGCGGCGTTGATCTGCCTGGCGGGCCTGGCGTTCGGGACCGGCTGGCGGCGCGGTGAACTTGCCGTTGCCGCGTGCTGCTGGATCCTGCCGTTGGCCGTGATGCCTCTGAATGCCGCCGGCATCCCCATTGGGCCGCTCCTATTGGCGGGACTGCTGGCCTGTCTGTACCGCCGCTGGCAAATAAGCCTCGAACCAGGCCGCCACGCCAGCTAGGGCGGGGTGGGCCAGGGCCCGGGTCAAGAGGCGCCACAGGCGCGGCATGTGTTGCAGATAACCGGGCTTTCCCTGGCCGGCCAGCCGGGCGAAGATGGCGATGACCCTGACATGGCGCTGTGCCGCTAGCACGGCGCAGGACGTCTCGAACGCGGTTTGCTCAAGTTCGGGAAAGGCGGCACGGTAGCGGGTCAAACAGGCGGCGCTGATCTGCGCCGGGACATCGCGGCGGGCATCCTGCAAAAGCGAAACTAAGTCATAGGTCACCGGGCCGATGCCACCATCCTGAAAATCTATCAGACCACAGGCCCGCACGCCGGACCGCTCCGGCAGCAGAAACAGATTGCCCGCATGAAAGTCCCGCAACAACAACGATTGGGGCACGGCCATTGCCGGCGCCAGGGCCGACCGCCAGGCCGCCTTGAAGGCACGAACGGCCGCTTCATCGACCGTTTCAAAGACGCTCGGC
Source organism: Alphaproteobacteria bacterium (assembly GCA_030747035.1). Taxonomy (GTDB): domain Bacteria; phylum Pseudomonadota; class Alphaproteobacteria. The sequence continues at coordinate 23,709 of JASLLM010000007.1, forward strand.
AGATAGGTTTCGCAGAACAGCATGGTCTGTTTCAGAAACAGGCTCTGATCAAAAATCGGCAACTCCGTCCCTGCGGGGGCGGCGAAGTTCCGATGCAAATGGATCAAGGCATCAACCGCAAGCTCGTACAATGGCCGGGCGTCCGCGCCGCCATCCAATAGCGCGGTATAGGTATCGTCGCCAAAGTCCTCCACCAGCAACAAACCGTGCTCCCGCTCGGCGGCCAATATTCTTGGCGCCGACAGGCCCACGTCCTGCAACAAACCAGCAATCAGGTTAAAGTCGTCATGATGCTCCCCCGGCGGCAGCATCGCCAGCAAGGCGCGGCGCTCTCCCTGCACCAGCCGTTCGTAGCGCCGGCTTGAGGCGTCACCGGCCAAGGTATCCCGGCGGGCATCATGCCAGCCCTGTCGGCGCAAAAAAATCGCCGTCTGATCCGGACTCACCATGGGTTTCGCCAGCGCTCGGCCCCCGGCCCAACGGCACGCAGGTTCAACCACCGCCCGCTGCCGCCGTCATCATCGGACAGGTGAATCTCAATCCGCTCGCCAGGCAGCCAGGGTCCAAGACGGTCCGGCCATTCGATCAGGCAGATACCATCGGCAAAGGCGTCCTCCATGCCCAGTTCAATGACTTCATCGGGGCTGCCGAGACGATACAGATCAAAATGCCAGACCGTGCCCAGCGCCGTTTCATAGGTCAGCAACAGATTGAAGGTCGGACTGGGGATATCTTCCTCGATGCCCAGGGCACGCAGGAAGCCACGGGCGAACGAGGTTTTGCCGGCTCCCAATTCACCGATCAGGCAAAATACATCCCCCGTCTGGGCCAACTTCGCCACGGCCGCCGCTGCCGTATCCGTGGCGGCCGCATCCGGCATGAAGAGCTGAGCGGTAGTGGCTTGCGGAATATTCAATCCCCATCACCGGTGGCGGAAACTATTTCGGCGCTGGCCTGGCTGGGCGGCAGAAAACAGGTCACGGTCGTGCCTTCGCCCAAGGTCGAGTCCAACTGTACGTAGCCGCCGTGCAACTCAACAAAACTTCGAACCAATGACAGGCCAAGTCCGACACTGCGCTGACGATCGGTCGGCGCGGCCTGCTGGAATTTCTCAAACACCAGATTCTGATCGGCCTCACTCATCCCGATACCCTTGTCGGCGATATACAGGCCAACCATGTCGTCCTGGCGAAGGGCGCCGATCTTGATCTGGCCGCCCGCGTTGGAGAATTTCAGGGCATTGCTCAACAACCGATACATGACCTGCTTGATCCGCCGCTCATCGCCCCTGATGGCGCCGAAATCGGTCGGACAATCCAAAACCAGATCCAGCTTCTGCCGCGCCGCCGGTTCCCGCGCCAGGGTCATGACATTTTCCAGAACCTCGTGGACATCGAATAGATTGACATCCAGTTCCATCTTCCCGGCCTCGACGCTGGCGAGATCGAGAATGTTGTTGATCAAATCCAGCAACTGGTTTGACGACAGCAGGATATCGGCGGTGTATTCCTTTTGCTGCTTGTTCAATGTGCCGAAGAATTCGTTGCCCAGGACCTCGGTAAAACCGATGATGACATTCAACGGCGTACGCAATTCGTAGCTGACATTGGCCAGGAATTCCGATTTCAGCCTATCGGCAGCCTCCAGCGCCTCGTTCCGTTCCATCAGGGCCATCTCAACATTCACACTGTCGGTCACATCGACATAGGTGAACAGGGCGTTGCCATCGGGCAGCGCGACCGAGGCAAAATCGATAACCGTACCGTCGCGCCGGCGTATGCGGCCCTTCTTGCTCTGCCGTGTCGTGGCCTGGGCGATGAGGGTTTCGCGCAACTTGGGCCAGTCCTGGGTCTTGACCAGGGTGGCCCCGGCCGCCTCGATAACATCAGCAATATGAGGTTCCCCAACAAGATCGGCTTCTTCCAGCTGCCAAATCCGGGCGAACGCGGAATTCGCCAGTTTCAGCCGGCCATCGCCGCCATAGACGGCCGCCCCCTCGTACAGATTGTTCAGGGTTTCCTGCTGCACGGCGATCAATGTGTTGTAGGAACGCTCCAGCACCAGACTGTCCGTGATGTCTTCCGCCAGGAACAGCAGTCCGCCGAACGGATGTGGCGAAATCACCTCACGGAAAACCCGGCCGTCCGGGGCGTAGATGATATCTTCGCGGGTCTCCAACAGGTCCGTGTAGAGCCGCATGAAACCTTGTTTGTAAGCGGGAAAGTCAGTCTGCTCGGGAATCCGCCTGCCTTCGCGAAGTTCATCCAGGACCTCGCTATGGGTCGGACCACGGTTGAGCCAGTCTTCCTCCAATTGCCACAGTTCGGCATAAGCGTTGTTGTAATAGGACAGCCTTTTTTCGGGGCCGAATATGGAGATGGCGGTGGAGAGATTGTTCAAAACCTCGGCATGGGCATCGATATGGCGGCTCAGTTCGACCTCGGCCTCTTCCACATGGGTGATATCCTGGACAAAACCTATGATGCTCTCGCCGCCCGACGACGGCGTTTCGGTGACCTCCAATGTCCGCCGTTGCCCGCCGACGACAAAATGCCGGCCTTCGCTGTTGCTTTCGCCATCGCGCCGAACCTGCTCCGCCAAGGCCTGCGCCTGATTGGGTATCAGCGGTGTTTCAATTTCCACCCCGCCCCCGGCGATGACTTCATCCACGCTGGAATTAACCAGCCTGGCATAGGCCTCGTTGCACCAAACCATGACCAAATCGGAATTTCGCCGGTAGACGGGCACGGGCAAGTCGGCCAGCAGGGCGACGTAATTGTCCAGCGCCTGCGATGCCTCGGACAATTTCGCTTCGTTGTTTTGGCTGACGGCGCGGGCGTTCCGGGCCTCGTCGGACAATTTGCGCAGCCAAATAACCGCTGAAACAACATCATCGCCGGAACCGGATTGACCGCGGACCTCGATAATGCTGTTGCCGTCGGCGGCATTCAGTTCATGGACGAAGGCTGCCCCCTTTTGGCGGAGAGCGGCGGTTTTCTCCAGCAGTTCGGCAAATTCATCGGCCGCGACATAAGGCGAAAGGTCTTCGAGCGAGCTAACATTCTCGGGTGCCGGATCGAACAAATTCTGCAAGCCCTCGGACCAGAACGCACCGTCAACCAGCCAGGCCACAAAACCGCCGTCGCTCAATGCCTCCAGGGAACGGAACCGGCCGCGCAACGCTGCCGCCGCATCACTGGCCACAGCCAGTTGCTGCTTACTTTTCTGCGCTTGTCGCCATGTCACAAGGGCCAGGGCAATTCCCAACCCCGCAGCCACGGCAAACAAAGTGGTCAAGCCGACCATTACCCTTGCTAGTGCCCCTCAAGCGATTCGTCCGCTCCGGCAGCTTAAGCGCCCCTTACCGGCAAGACAAGCAAGGCGGCGCCTGGATTTGACCCCCTAGTAGCGGTAATGCTCCGGCTTGAACGGGCCTTGCTCGCCCACGCCGATATATTCAGCCTGTTCGTTGCTCAAGGTGGTCAGGTGCACGCCCAGCTTTTCCAGATGCAGGGCCGCGACTTTCTCGTCGAGAACCTTGGGCAAGGTGTAGACCTTGCGCTCGTAATCGGCATATTTTTCCCACAATTCGATCTGCGCCAGCACCTGGTTGGTGAACGAGGCACTCATCACGAAGCTGGGATGGCCGGTGGCGCAGCCCAGATTGACCAGGCGCCCCTCGGCCAGAACGATCAGGCGGCGGCCGTCGGGCATTTCGACCTCGTCGACCTGGGGCTTGACGTTGTGCCAGGGATGATTGCGCAGGGCATCGATCTGAATCTCGCTATCGAAATGGCCGATGTTGCAGACGATGGCCCGGTCCTTCATGGCCCGCAGATGGTCGATGGTGATGACATCCTTGTTGCCGGTGCAGGTGACGAAAATATCGCCCATGGGCGCGGCCTCTTCCATGGTCACGACCTGATAGCCTTCCATGGCGGCCTGCAGGGCACAGATGGGATCGATTTCCGTGACCATGACCCGGGCGCCCTGGCTGCGCAGGGACGCCGCCGAGCCCTTGCCCACGTCGCCAAAGCCGCAGACGACGCCGATCTTACCGGCCATCATCACATCCGTGGCGCGCTTGATGCCGTCAACCAGGCTTTCCCGGCAGCCATACAGGTTGTCAAACTTCGACTTGGTGACGGAATCGTTGACGTTGATGGCTGGCACCGCGAGGGAGCCGTCCTTCTCCATTTCGTACAAACGATGCACACCGGTGGTGGTTTCCTCGGACAGGCCGCGCACATCCTTCATCAATTCGGGGTATTTCTCGTGCATCAACCCGGTTAGGTCGCCACCGTCGTCCAGGATCATGTTCGGGCGCCAGCCGTCAGGCCCGATGATGGTCTGCTCGATGCACCACCAGAATTCCTCCTCCGTCTCGCCCTTCCAGGCAAAAGTGGGGATACCCGCCTCGGCCATGGCCGCGGCCGCCTGATCCTGGGTGGAAAAGATATTGCAGGAAGACCAGCGCACTTCGGCGCCCAGGGCGATCAGGGTCTCCATCAGCACCGCTGTTTGGATCGTCATATGCAGACAACCGGCAATTCGGGCACCTTTCAGGGGCTTGGAGTCGCCAAATTCGTCCCGCAACGCCATCAGGCCCGGCATCTCGGTCTCGGCGATGGTGGTTTCCTTGCGGCCCCAATCAGCCAGAGAAATGTCGGCAACCTTGTAGTCGGTGAACGTGCTCATGAATGGTCTCCCAATCTTCGTCAGGCTCAATGCGCCGGGCGGTTAAGGCGCCCCGCATGCAGGCCCATTTGATAGTTGAAAATCGTTATTGCTGGTGTCTAAGGGCTATGTAGCAAACCACAGGCTCATATGCAAGCATAAAAAAATCTTTATATGTTTAATCGTTCATTTACTTTTCAATTCGGGGCATTTGCCGTTGGACGAGGACAAAAATCGTGCCGCTCAATGCAAGGGCTGCCATCCACCAGGTTTGCCAGACACCAAAACTCAGGTGCGCGACAACCAATCCCACCAGCAAAAGCCCCGTTGCCGCGGCCCTATCGTGGTTCGTCGCCAATTTTCCGCATTGGTACCAAAGCAGCGCCAGAAATGCAGCCGTCAGAATCGCACCAACAGCGCCCAATTCCAGCCAAATTTGCAAGCTGGCGTTGTGCGGATGAACACTCATGACATTGCCGCCGCCGGGTAGCTTTGTATCGCCGCCAGGAATTCGCCGGGCCGCGTCCATGCCCCAGCCCAAGACCGGCGCCTGGCCGATTTCTTGTGCCGCGAACTGCCAGATATGCAGGCGGTGCAGGGCGGAATAATGACCCTCGCCGATATATCCCGCCCATTTGTCCGGAGCCAGCAGGGTCGACGGCAGCAGGGGCGCCGCCAGAACACCGGCCACGATCAACAGCGCCAGAAGCCGTTGCAGCCACGGACCCAGACACAAGGCGATTACCGCGACCGCCAACGCCGCCACCGTGGCGATATGGTTGGAATTGGAGACACCAATGACGACGATCGCACCCGCCACCAGGACGGCAAAGAACGACCACAGAGGGCGCCCGCGCCGCCACAAGGCAAGCGCGGTGGGCCAAACCGCCAGCAGCAACAGCGCCTCGGCCCGATTCAGGACGGTCTCGTCAAACTCTTTACGCCGGCCTTGCAGGTCATAAAACCATTGATGCGCGGCGGCACCGGACAGACTTTCCAGAGCCAGCAGCACCGCCGAAAGGCCGAAGGTCAGTAAAAGCGCGTTGCCCAGGGGCGCATGGTCATCCGCGGCAACATCTTGCAGACCGTCCAGCAAGATCAATGCCGAAAGCAGCACGCCCGCCAGTTTCGCGAAGGTCATCAGCCCGGCTGACGGATCAAGCGCCCATAGAACCGACAGCAGGGACCAAAGGGCGATCGCCCCGGCCAGCACTGCCGTCCGCCCCTGGAATGGCCGCCGAAGCTGTCCCAGGCGCGCGCGCCTGAACAACAGCCAAAGCGCCGCGACAAACAGCAACGGCGCCAACGCCTTCGGCGCGATAACGCCCACGGGGGCGTAAAGGCATACCAAGAGCAGGAACGGCCGGGCACCCAGGGTCGGAAGTAGAGGCATCAGGGCCGCTCCCGGCGCGGCAGGACCGCCTCGTAGGTGGCCATGGTATCGGCGACGAAAGCCTCGACCGTGAATTCATCCAGGGCCAGCTGCCGCGCCGCCCGGCCCATGCTACGGCGCAAGCCGGAATCGGCCAGTAATTTCCCTATGGCCTCCGCCGTCGCCGGGCCGTCGCGCACCGGCACCAGAAGGCCGCTTTCGCCCTGGCGCACGACCTCGCGGCAGCCGGGCACATCCGCCGTAACGATGGGCAGACCGCAGGCCGCCGCCTCGATCAGGCCGCGGGGCAGGCCTTCGCGGTAGCTGGGCATGCAGACAATATGGGCCTGGCGCAGAACATCCGGCATGTCGCTGTGAAAGCCCCACCATTCCACCAGGTCCTCCGCCTCCCATGCCCTGATGGTCGCTTCCGCCACGTCCGTGGGATTGGACGGATCGCGGCGTCCGACCAGGACGAACCGCGCCTCGCTGCCGGCATCTTTCAGGGCCCTGGCGGCCTGCACGAACTCGTGCACGCCCTTGTCGCCCAGGATGCGGGCGGGAAACATCACCACGATTGGTTCGCCAGGCGTTTCACCGGGGGCAAAGATGGTCATATCCACGCCGCAGCCCTTGATCATCACGGTCGTTTCTTCACGTACCAGGCCGCGGTCGAGAAACATCTTCAGATCATCGGGGTTTTGAAAGATCACCCGGGCATTGGGGTGTCCCAGGGCAAAGCGGTACAGCGGCATGATCAGGGCGCGGATGATACGGGCCAGCCAATCGTCGCGAATGAACAGGAATCCCAGGCCGGTAACCGCGTGCACCACCGCCCCGACCCCCATCAGGCGAGAGGCCAGACCGCCGAAGATCACCGGCTTCATGGCGACGTGATGCACCAGATCGGGCTTGATCAGGCGGATCAGGCGAAAACAACGGGCCAACAGCCGCGCCTCGCCCCACAGACTGCGCCCGCCCCGTTTCAGCGGCATGACATGGTAGTGGAAACCACAGCCGCGAATAACCTCAACCGGGTCCGCCGCGAACGGCGCGGCCACGTGCACCTCGAAGCCGGCCGCCTGCGCTGCCAGGGCCACGGGCATGCGGTGCGTCGTGAAGAACAGCGCTTCATTCATCAGGAACAGTAGCCGCGGCCCGCTCATTGGGCTTGACCGTCCCGCCAGGCCTGAAACATCAGAATATCCCAAAGCTGATGCTGCCAATTGCGCCGGCCCGAAAGATGCTCGGCCCAGGTGCGGCGGATGGGTTCGGGATCAAAAAAGCCATCGCCCGCCAAGCGCTCCGGCGCCAAAAGATCCTCGGCCCAGTCCCGCAAGGGGCCGCGCAGCCAGTCATGGATCGGTACGGCGAAACCCATTTTCGGCCGCTCGATCATTTCCCGCGGTACGTGGCGGTACAGCACCTGGCGCAACAGCCGCTTGGAGACACCGCCGCCCAGTTTCATGGAGAGCGGCAGGGACCAGGCGAAATCCACCACCCGATGATCCAGCAGGGGCACTCGCGCCTCCAACGAGACCGCCATGGCGGCACGGTCGACCTTGGTCAGAATATCGTCGGGCAGATAGTTCATGGCGTCGAGATACATCATGGCGTGGGCCACATCATGCACGTCCGCGCCCAAATCGCGGGGCAGATCGCCGGCCCGGTCCAGCACCATGGCCTCGGCGCCGGGCCAATGGCTGGTCAGTCCCTCGTACATTTGCGCCGCATCGCGGGCATGCAGGACGCCGGCCAGCTTGTGCAGTTTGTCGCCGGGATTGCGTTGCCGCAGGAACCCCGCCAGGCGGTCCCACTGCTGCGGCGGCAAAGCAGTCAAGAAAGCCGCCATGGCCGCCTTGATGGGCCAAGGCAGCCAGCCGACCGTGTAGATCATACGCTCGACCCAGAGGTAGCGGTTATAACCGCCGAACATCTCGTCGCCGCCATCGCCCGACAACACCACGGTGACCTTTTCCCGGGCCATCTTCGAAACAAGATAAGTAGGAATTTGCGATGAATCCGCGAACGGTTCGTCATACATCCCGCCCAGGCGCGGCACCACATCCAAGGCATCGGCCTCGGACAAATACAATTCGTGATGATCAGTGCCCAGATGCCCGGCAACGGCCTTGGCGTCCTTCGCCTCGTCATAGGCAGCATCGCTGAAACCGATGGAAAAGGTCTGAACCGGGCGGTCGGACTGACGCTGCATCAGGGCGGCGACCGTCGATGAATCGATACCGCCGGAGAGAAATACGCCGAGGGGAACGTCCGCGATCATGCGGCATCGCACCGCCTCGGCCAATAGCTGTTCCAACTCCGCCGCCGCATCCTGTTCGCTGCCTCGAAACCGGTTGCCCTGACCGCTTTCCGCGACCTGGCGCAGTGACCAATAGGGCGTCAGTTCAACTTCGCCCTTTGGGCCACAGCGCAGGATGGTGCCCGCCGCCAGCTTATGGACGCCCTGAAATATGGTCTTCGGCGCGGGCACGCAATTGCGTTTCAGATACAGCGTCAGGGCATCCCGGTCGACGTCACCCTGAAAGGCGGGATGGCGGCGCAGAGCCCGCAGTTCCGAGGCAAAAATCAAATGCCGGCCGAACTGGGCGTAATACAGCGGCTTGATCCCCAGTCTGTCCCGGACCAGGGATAGGGTCCGCTCCCGCCGGTCCCATAGGGCGATGGCAAACATGCCCACGAAACGGGCCACCGCCGCCTCAAGACCCCATTCGACGATCGCCGCCAAAATCACTTCGGTATCGGAACGACCTTTGAATTTATGGCCCTTCTCCGTCAATTCCGCCCGCATTTCCGGGAAGTTATAGACCGCGCCGTTATAGACCATGACGTAGCGGTCATCGTGGGAGGTCATGGGCTGGGCGCCGGTTTCAGAAAGATCGAAGATCGCCAGGCGGCGAAAGCCAAAGGCGATGCCGGCCTTGGCATCGATCCATTGACCGTCCGAATCCGGGCCGCGATGGCGCAGGGTATCCGCCATCGCCCGAACCTGACGGCCCAGGGTTTCCGCCGGGGTGGCGGGTTCGAACTCCAGCGATCCGGTCAGGCCGCACATTTAGCCACCCTCCGACAGCCCAAGGCAGTCGAAATCGACGCCGGGATAATGTCGGGTCAGGCTATTGATACGGGTCATTTGAGCCGCGCTCAGTTGCTCTTCCCCGCGACCGAGGACACCTTTGTTGAGGCGGCTGCCCTCCCCCCTTGCCTGGCTCAGGGCCTGATCGATGGCGGCCTTGTCCGCCGGCAAATTGTGGTAGGTCAAAATTCGCCCGACCGTATCAACGCCCTCTGCGGTTAGGTCTTCATAGCGCAGCCAAAGGCAATCATGATCCGCACTGCTCCAGTCGGCGACAAAACGGATGTACCAGGGCAGCGCCAGATCGATCACCATGTCCAGGCGCGCGGCCCGGTCCCGGTCCATGAAATCCGCGGGCACATTCAACAACGGCGTATCCGCCGACTCCCGCTCCAGATGGTCCGTCAGGCTGACCGTGGCATCGTAGATATTGCGGGTCAGGATCACCGGACGGATGGCGAACCGAGCCAGCAAATCCAGGTTTGGCGCGCTGGGCCGGGTATGTTGATGGCTGATCACGTTCATGGACCAGGCATCGATCAAATTGGGCAAATATAGATCCTGCTCGTTTAGTTGGTGATAGCCCAGAAAGAATGTCTGATAGCCTGTGACCCGGGCCAGCGCATTGACCAGAAAGGTGGAGCCGGACTTGGGCAAGGCCGAGATAAAGATCGTTTTGCCGCGCCGGCCAAACAGCTTCTTCAGGCGCAGGTTCATGCGCAGGATCCGGCGCGAGGTGGTCTTCAAACCCCGTTCCAGGCGCTGGCTGGTCGAACGGCTCATGCCGCGAGGCCATAGCATTGATGGGCCAGGGGCGCCACACGAATGCCGGTGAAGCGGCCCGAGGCGGCGGCCAGGCATGCCAATTCGCGACGCATCTCGCCCAAGCCAAGGCCGGGGAATTTTTGCCCTGCATAATCGGCGACCTGGGGGCGAAGGACCCGGCGGGCCAGATCACGGGCCGGCAATGTCAGATGGCCCGACCAGCGCTGCAACTGATTAACGGGCCCGCTAGGTTGCGGCAAAGACAGATCCAGTCGATCAACCACATCCAGCACCCGTTCCGCCGCCGCCGCCCCGTCCAGCGCCGAATAGTAGCGCGCCGCCTCCGCCCGTCCCTCGCAGCCGCCATTGATAGGCTCGCCGGCCAGGGCGTCACGCACCGCATCGATTAACGGTGCCATCTCGCTCACCTGCCGGCTGACCACATTGGGCAGATGGGAATCATAGATCTCCGACCGTACCGGATGGTAGGAGATGACCGGCCGGTCCAGCAAAAAGGCTTCCAGACCGGTGGTGCAGGAATTGTGGATCAATACGCGGGCAGCCATCAACCAGGGCACCACGTTGCCACTGAATTCCACCGAAACATTTTCCAGTTCCGCGCACTCTCCCATCCAGCGCTGATGATTTTCCGAAGGATGCGGCCGCAGGATGATCCGGTGCCCAGGAAAAGCCCTGGCAAGAGGTTCCAGCATGGCGGCAAAGCCGTGGTACATCTCGCCCAGGAAGTCGCGCCAGGCCAGTAAGAAAGCCTCCTCCTCCGCCCCCTGGACCGTGCCCCGCTGGCGGTTCGCCTGCAATAGATAGTCCTCGCCATAAAAATGGTTATAGCGGGCGAAGTTGGTATTGATCAGAATGAAATCACCGTGGCGTTGGCGTAGTGCCGCCGCCTCGTCCGCGAACAGATTGCGATAGCCCGGACGCAACAGATCGAAGCGTGGATTGCCCGTCGCCACCAGCTTGTCTTCCGCGCCCTTGGCCTTGCCCGCCATATCCGCCCGCTGCACCTCGCCCCAGCAGAAGAAGCATTCCGCCTCGGCCAGGGACTCGAGAGAGATCCGCTGCCGCAAATAGGCATCCCGGTCGCGATAGACCAGCCCCTCCTCGCACCATGCAGCAACCTTGTTGCCTTGCCGGCGCAAGCGTTGAAAATGCCGGGTCTTGGTCGTGGCAATGGATTTATCCACATAAAGGCCGCGGGGCAGACGGGCTATCTGCCGCACCATGGCATTCTGCTCTCCCAACACCACCTCGTAGCCGCGCTCCACCGCCAAGGCGGCGAGCAACAGCTTGGCGTGAAATTCCCGCGCCTTGGTTTCCACGGGCAGCAGCAGCCATGGCGCCTGGTCATTCACCGCTCTAACCGCCACCGCTGTCATGGCTTCTGGAGGCATCGATCTCCGACAACACGGCCTCTCTCACCCTTTCGGAGGCCTTGCCGTCGGGATTGCCGGTCCACTTCTGCAACAGCGCCCTGGTCTCCTGGGACAATTCAAAACCCTGGACCGGTTGTTCCAGGCTGGCCCGCAACTTGGCCACCAGATCATCGCCCGATGCGGCATAGCTGACCACCGCTTCGTAATCGACAATAAAAGGCGCATAGGCCGGATCCAGCGCCTCGGCGAAATAGGGCACCACCACGGCCTTGCCCGCGGTAATGGCCTCGAACAAACCGGTGGTGTTGAAGCCGCATACCGTATGGGCCGCCACCATCAATTTGAATGGATCGCCCTTGCTGACGAGTTTCAGGTTTTGCGGCCAGGTGGACGGCTCACCCAGCAATTCGATCACCGGATCATAGTCCCGGGGCCGCGGCTTGGTCTTGATCACCACGTCAATGTCAGGCTGTTCCTGGGCCAGGCGGTAGATCGCCTGATGGCTGTCGCGGAACAGTTTGTCCCAGGATAGCTGCCCAACGGCATCTTCCATGGGTTCGGCCAGATTGGCAAAGCCGGAACGGCTCTTGCGGCGGATTTGCGGCAGGCCGGTCTTAACCGTGAAAGAAAAGAACAGAACCTGTTTGCGGCCGCTATCATTGGCCGCGCCACCGGCTTCGTTCCGGCGCCAATGATGCACCCGGTCCAGGCGCGGCATGCCGCAGATGGTAACCCGGTCCGGCGTGATGACTTCGGCCTTGGTTTGCACGATGCGCTCGATCTCGTTGTAGACCAAAATGCGCCGGCCGGTGAAAGGCCCGCGCCGGGAACGGTACAGATCGGCGAAGAAATCCATGCGGCCTGGGCTTTTCAGGTTTTCCTTGTGCAGGGCCAGAAACGGCACGCCCAGGGCTTCCAGCGCGCCGGCGAATTCCCGCTCCGCGTAGTAACCGAAATTGGCCGAAACCACGGCATCGATGGGCAGCAGACGCCTCAGGTAAGGCCACATGGCCGTTAGAAAAGCGCCATAGTCCCGTTTCGCCTGCACCGTCTTCGGGTCGTCGCTGACATAAAAATTGTCGTCCAGTTCGGGCGGCAGAAAAGCGGCGGCGATTGATTTCACCACCACACGGTTGGCCACATAGACCCGGACATCGGGCGCCGTGCCCAGGGAGGCAAGGACGTCCTCGTAAAAGGTGTCCTTGTCGATCATCAGCACGTTGTAGCGCTTGCGCCCGCCCCTGTCGGTCGCGCTGGGCATGCGCCGGGTCAGGACGCGGAACAGGACCGCGACCAGGAGATGCAGATGCAGGCCGGCCAGCAAACGCAAAAGGCGCTCCACCGCGCCTCTGCCCGCGATGTGGACGAGAAAGTGTTTCATGCCTGCCTAGCCACGCGGTCAAAGGATTGACCGTCAAAGGTTATTCCCGTAATCGTCCGGCGTCCCGTAAGGAAACACCAACCGAATCGACAAATCATAGAATGACCCTGGTCCCGAGCAAGCTGAGACTTTCGCTCAAGCCATCGAAGCAGCTGCTTTGGCTGTGGCTGTGGCGGGAGATGCGGGCCAGCCGTGGCCGCGCGCTTGGCATCGATGCCGGTTGCGGCCTGATGCAGAACCGCACGCTGTTCGAAACCAGGGACTATGTGGGCATCGATGTGGATGCGGAGCGGCTGGCGGCCAACAAGGCGCGGTTTCCCGGTGTGCGGACGGTTTGCGCGGAAATTGAACAGGCCGGGGAGGCGGCGGACCTTGTCGGCGACGTGGTGCTCTGTGTTCAGGTTATGCACAACCGCTTTTTCGCGACCGAGCGTACCGTGGCCACGGTTTTGGCCATGTGCGAGATGCTGCGCCCCGGCGGCATGCTGATCTTCAACCTCGGGGAGCGCAACATGCCGTTCGAGGGCGAGATCGATGCATTGCTGGCGCAACAGTTTACCAAGGTGAAAAAGCGGCCCTACGGGGCGTTTTCCGCCAACGAGACCTATCTCTCGCCCCTGCTGGCCGGATTGATGTTTCTGCTGCCGCCCTTGCGCCTGCTGGGCGGGGCGCGCAAGATTCTCTACGTCTGCCACGACCGCAAATAGACCACACGCCGCTTCACTGATCATCGACATCCGCCAGCGCAATTTTTTCCACTTTGCGCCCGACCCGGTAGATGGCGTCCGCATGCTCGATGGTGGATAGCCGGTGCGCGATCATAATCACCGTCGCCTCGCCCACCAGTGCCCGCACGGAATCCTGCACCAGGCGCTCCGATTCATGATCCAGGGCCGATGTGGGTTCGTCAAAAATAAAGATATCCGGCTTGCGCACGATGACCCGGGCCAGGGCCAGGCGCTGACGCTGACCGACCGATAGCGCCTTGCCCCGATCGCCGACCTGTGTGAGGTAGCCTTGCGGCAATTGGCTGATGAATTCGTCGGCATGGGCCAGCCGGGCCGCCGCCATGCAGTCTTCGTCAGTGGCCCCCGGTTGACCCAGACGGATATTCTCCATCGCCGTGTCGTCGAAGATCTCGGGCTCCTGGGTCAAATAGCCGATCCGCCCACGCAGCGATGCCAGGCTGTAGTCGCCAATCTGGTGGCCGTTCAAGGTAATGCTGCCCCTTTGCGGCCGCCGGAAGCCGGTCAGAATATCCACCAGGGTGGACTTGCCGGCACCTGATGGCCCAATCAGGGCCGTGGTCCTGCCCTTTTCGATGGTCAGGTCGAAGCCGTCAAACACCTCCCGGCCATCGGCATAGGAAAAGGTAACATCCTGGCAAACCAGGTCGGTCTCCAAGCCATCGAAGGTCAGGCCCTCGTCCAGATTTTCCCGGTTCGGCGCGTCCTTGAGCAACTGGTAGATCAAGTGCAAGGACGGCAGGGCGGAACCGATGACCATGCGCCGCGAGGTCAAATAGGTGACGTTTGATACCAGCCGTTGTGCCACCAGAATAAAGAAACCCAGCAGAACGGCGACACTTTGCACATCGCCGCCGGCCACCTGTTGCACCCAGATCAGCGCGCCGGCGACCATGATGATCACCGATAATTCCGTCATCTGTTTCGGAATTTCGCTGACCGCCTGAAAAATCGCGGCGGCTTCGGCAAAACGGCGCAGACGATCATGAAAGACTTCGTGGCGCTGCGCGTAGGCATCGAACAGTTTGATCTGGCGCATGCTATGCAGGGATTCCGTGGCGACCTCGGCTATTTGCCGCGACAGCCTGATGCGAATCTTGCCGAAACGCAGGGAATATCCGTTCAGGCCACGGCGGATCAAGGCCAGGACCGCAAAGGTCACGGCACCAATAATCAAGGTTGCCTGCCAATGCACCGCCAGCAGAACCCCGAATAGCAGCACCGAGAGGATCAGCTTGTTGATGAAATCCACCATGTTGGTCATCACTTTGCCGCCGATCTGGGTCTCGTTCAGCACATTCTGGATCAGGGCGCCTTGGGGCATCTGGTCCAGGTAGGCATAGTCGGCATGCAGGTAGTGCCGCAACAGCTTGGTGGCCCAATCCTGGCGCAGGCGGTGGGCGAACAAGGCCGTCAGGCCACGGTTTACCACCAGCAGGATGCCCTTGATGAGAAACGCAATGGCAAACAATACCAACAAGCCTTCGATCTGCGCGCCCTTGGGCAACAAATCCAAAACCCCGGTGACGAGATCGGCAAACTGGCCCTGGGCGCCCTGGCCAACTCCCATCAGGCTGTTCAGCAACGGCAGGACCAGGGACAGGCCCAGGCTTTCCGCCAGGGCGCCAACAAAGAGAGCGAACAGCAAGAACAGGGCAAAGCGCCGCCGCCCGGCGATCAGGCTTAGCAACTTCCCGACCTTGCCAATGGTGGAGGATGCGCTTTTGGAAAATGCGGCCGTTTCCGCCATCGCTAATGCATTATCCGTTGTCTTCGCCGGACCCGGTGGCCTCGGCCAAATGGGCCTTGGCCAGGTCGCCGGCCCGCTGTTTCGCCGCCGCGTCCGGGGCATACAATATGCCGGTCAGAATGCGGTCGACAAATTTCAGCGGCGTCCGTTTCACCGTCTGGCGCCAGCCATGGCCAAAACGCCGGTCGAGACCGCTGTGCGGACCATTCGCTGCTGGCTGTTTCTCCGCCGCGCGCCGTTTCGCCACCAGGGTCAAATAGCGCGGGATCAAGGCGGAGCTGGGCCGTCCGGAGGCGCGCAGAGATACAATTTCGAAGCCATGGCCGCCAAACAACTGACGCAATGAATCCTGGGAGAAGCAATAGGGATGATAAATGTGGGTGGAATTCTGCACCGTAGAATTGGGCGTCTCCATCAGCACCACGCCGTTGGGCGCCAGCCAGCGGTCTATGGCGGCGAAGACCCTGTTCAGGTCGACCACATTTTCCATGACATGCGAGAACAGGATCACGTCCATCTCCCCGCCCGGCCCGGGCGCGGTCTCGCTCAACTGATCAATGGTCGGGGCTATTATTTCCACGTCGCCAAGGGTCTTGGCAAAACCCGCCGCCATTTCCGACGGCTCCACGCCAAACGGCGTGGCCTGATAATGTTCCGCGATGGAGCTAATAATCAAGCCAAAGGCGCAGCCGATTTCCAACAGCCGGGCGCCCGGTGCCGGCGAACAGCCCGCGGCATCAAGCGCGGCGCACAGCTTGTCCGTGCGCTGTAGTTCCTTGATCAGCTGTTTTTGCCGCGCCTGGGTTTTTTCCGCTGCTGCTTTCGCCGATTTGGTCTCCCAAAAGGCCTGGCCGTACAGGCGGTCATACCATTCCTGATTGGGCACCGGGTTCATGAAAACCAGGTCGCAACGGCGGCAACGCTGATAGGGAATGATGATCTCGTGAAAGGTCAGTTCGGTATAGGCAACAAGATCATCGCCATCGCAAACCGGACAGCGCCCGTGCGGGATCACGTCGTCCGGCGTCAGGGCGATGGCGGGCGTGTTCTTTTGCTCCTTTTGCGGCGCGCTCATTTGGTCGGACTCATTTCAAATTTACCGGCCGGGAGTCTGTTCCCGATTGACCGTCGCGGCTGATTTAGGCCGTCAGCGGTCTTGATGCAAGCAATGCCTGCGCAATATAGCACTGTTATGCCGCATTTTTCGCCCAGCCAGTTTGTGGACAGGGCGCTGAGCCATTGTTAGTTTGCGCCGCAGCAGCATCAGCGCCGGGAAACCTGCATGAACCTCAACTTGGACGCCCCCGCGGCCGGCCTGGATCTGGCTCTTTCCCGCACTCGAATAGCCGAAACCCTGGCGCCCTTCGTTGCCCGCGAAATCGGCCCCGGGGACGAGGAGGAATGGCGGGCCGTCCTGGCCAGCCGGGGCCGGAAAATCCTCAAGCGGCGGCTGCACCGGCAGTTCATGGGCTGGATGACAGGCGGCGGACGGGGCCCGGACGTTGTGCAAGATGTCTACGGCAGGACCTGGCAGGAAACCACGCTGGCACGGTTGGTGGACACTGATGCCCGCGCCGTGCCCTGCGTCTGGGGGCATCGGCGCATGATGGCCGCCGCGCCGGGTCTGAAGCGGGTTCATTTGCTGCATCTGACACGGCTAATCGATGTCCTGCGCCCCAAATCGGTGCTGGAGGTCGGCTGCGGCATGGGTGTCAATCTGTTCGTACTGGCGGCCCGCTTCCCCGAGATCAGGTTTCACGGCATCGATCTGACCGCCAGCGGTATCGAGGCCATCCGGGCAATGGCGGAACATGAGAACCTGCCGCAATACTTGTTGGACTACTGCCCCGAACCCAGCCGGGACCCCGGCGCCCATCGCCGCATTGAGGTGCGCCAGGGCAGCGCCGCGGCGTTGCCATACGATGACAATGGCTTCGATCTGATCTATTCCATTTCGGCCCTGGAGCAAATGGAGGCGATCCGCGTGGATGTGATGCGGCAGTTGAAACGGGTCGCGAAAGGCCACGTGGCCATGGTCGAGGCATTTCGCGATTGGAACCGCTGGGGCATGCGGCGCAACTATATCGTCGCCCAGGACTATTTCGCCTGCCGCCTGAACGAACTGCCGGGCTATGGACTGCAGCCCCTATTGGTTAGCAACGATATGCCCTCCAAGGTCAATATGGCGCACGGCCTTGTCGTGGCTTCGGCCTGAAGATATTTCGGCTCCGCTAGTACACCAGTTGGACCTCGAAGCGGCCGCCGCTGCCATCGGGAAGGCCGTCATTGACGGCATAAAAGGCTTCCAATTGCAGTTGAATGTGCTGGCCCACCGCCTGTTGAAGCTGGAACCCGACGCCGAGCGAATCGATGCCTTCGCCTGCCCCGCCGTAGTCCTCGCGTCCGGCCAACTCGAGGATCAGGTTGCGTCTTTTGTTGTCCCAGAAGGCCTGATAGCCAAGCGCGAAGCCGGCGGTGTCATCGACGAAATTGCGAAGCTCCGAGCCATGCAGACCCGGGTTTGGCGAGGCGAACAGAATTCCCGTGTTGGCGAGAGGTCCGCCGGCGATGCGCTCACGCCCGGCCTGGGTATAATTGCCGACGCTGACGAATGGGTTGAAATAGACGATGTCGTCAGACCCCTTCGGCGTGGCCGATATTTCCGCCGTGATCAATGCGCCGTCGCCGACCACGTTGCCCGAAATCTCGTCCTCGAGCGCGGCGGAACTGTTGACCCGAAAGGCCGTGCTGATACCGCCCAGCGCCCTGATCCGCTGGATCGCCGAAACGCCAGCGTAGAAGCCATCGCCATTGTTGCTGTTGTCATCGACATAGATAAGGTCAAGATTGTAGGTGCTGACCGGCGCGTCGACGGCAGTGAACAGCGCGTACATATTCTCGTCGGCACCGCGTGACTGGTCGTTGCGGTCCAGGCGGTCCCAGGCCCACATCCCGGAGATTCTGAGATTCGAAGTGCCCGTGAAGGGAATGTTGTTGCGCACCAGGCCGAAGGCATCGACCGTGTCATTGATCAGAATGCCCTCCTGAAAGGTGATCGGCTGGCGCCCGACAGTGAAGCCGTAGTCGATCGGCTTGATGCCGGCACGGTCCAGATTGGGCACCAGACTGCCGAAGTCGCCTTCGAAAAACAGGGTCTCGACATCGACATTCAACTCGTTCTCGAAGCCCTCGTCGGAGCCTTCGAAGGTATATCGCGAGAACCGGCTGGGGACGTTGTTATCCACCGGGCGAAGGCCGAGTAGGATTTTTTCCGTGCCGGTGAGTTGCAGGTTGGCATAAAGGTCCAGCCGGTTGGCCCATTCCGATTCCCGCTGCCGGCCAGGCTGTTCGTTGTCGAAGCTCTGCAGCGCCGAACGCCATATCAGATATGACCACAGGCGCGGTTGCCAAACAGCGCCGATCACCGGCACCTCGAAACCCGCATCGAGCTTGCCGGTGTCAAGGAAAGGGTCGCCCAACTCCAGCAACAGTCCGGGCCGATAGGGGATATCGCCGACCGTCTTGAATGGAACGTATTCCTCCTTCAGGGCCTCGGCATGGACCCGTTCGCCAAGGGGCCAGAACGAGCTGTACCATTTATCTTTATTATCCGCCGCGCCCGCTGATCCTGCCAATGCCAGACTGAAAAAGACGGCGGCGGCCAGTATCGGGATCCGGCCGAGCGTTTCATGCCGTATTGCCATCATCAATTGCTTCCTATTTGACATCGAAGACGACCTCGCGCTGCCACAACACCTGGGCGCCCGCGACCAGGGCGTCGCCGGCCTGCCGCGGCGTAATTCCATAGTCGAAACCGACGCTTTGCATGGCGACCAGAAGGTTGACCGGAGCCGGCTGCGAAATCAGCTTGATGTCCGCCCGGTACGGCCCCTTGCCGGTCAAGGCATCGCCGGCAATTTCGTATGGCGCCCAACGTTGGCCATTGGGTTCGATCCCCATCTTGTGGTTGCGCTCGGTCGGCGGCTCGCCGGTGAATACCAGGGACACCGCCGAGGGCAACACCCGGGGCAGCGCGGTCACCGGATAGGGAATTGGGATAACATGCTCGATCTCGCCGCCGCGTCCATTTTGGGTGACGAAGATCGACTGCAAACTGAACAGATAGGGGTCGAGTTCGATCTCGCCGGCATGGACATAGGCCGAGTGGCCGTCACGCAGATCACCGTTCGGATCCCGGTCGCCGGACCTGAAGACGACGGTGCCTTCCCGGTCAGTGACCGTCACGTCAAGCCAGACCAATCGTTCGCCCGAAAAGCCGGTCGGCACATTGTGCCCGTCGGTGCCGTTCTTCACCTGAACCTGAAACTCGATGCCACTTCGATCGGCGCGCTTGGTAACAATTTTTCCCATCACGTAGCCGTTGCGCAGGACCTCGAGACGCTGCTGCCGGGCCCATTCCAGGCGCTCAAACTGCGTATTCAGGATCTCGCGCGCGTCATAGCGGTCGTCGATCGAGCGCCAGCGTTCGGGAAACTCATGACCCTCGGGAACATTGTCCTCGAACTTATCCGTGCCCCAGCCGGCGGCGACGTCGAACTGCAGCCATTCGGCAAGGGTGGCCATTTGCTGCGCCTCGGCGTTGTGGGGAAAAATGCCCGGATGGATGACGGAATAATCGGGGCCCGCGAAAAAGTGGTTGGTCAGTTTTCGCGGTGCGGACGGCACCCCGCCAACCACGGCGGCCGGCCCGGTTTCATAACCCGAGACCACGCCCTGAACCTTGCCCATATGACAATCCTGGCAGGTCTCGCCTCGTGCGGCGGCCGGTGAAAGCCGGTATTCGCTATACGCCTCTTCCAGCCGGAACCCGTTGAAAAGGGTTACATCGTGGCAGGTGCCACAAAATACCGGCTGTGAGATATTAGTGAACTGCTTGATTTCCTTGTGAATTTTTCGGCCCGGCTCTTTCGGGTCGGTGACCACCCGGTATTCATGGGTGTTCTCCAGCACCCGCGCCAACTCGGCATTGCCCGCCGGGCCGTACACGGCCTCCGTCAGGCCACCTTCGACCAAGGCAAGACGGCCGCTGGCCTTGTTGTAGTCGCGGTCGATACGGTGACAGACCACGCAGGTAATGCCCTCGCGCGAGGTTGGGTGGCGGTCCAGATTGGAAATGAAGGAGTTTTCGCCCAGGTTGGCGCCGACCTGGTTGTGACAACGCAGGCAGAAGTCGCCGTTCGAACCGTTCGCCAGCTCGTTAATCTTATTGTTGAGAGACAGGTAGACGGGGCTGAGCTGAGAGTAGGCATGCTGGGAGACGGACCATTCACGATATTGCTTGGGGTGACAGGTGCCGCATGTCCCCGCCGATGGATACCGGGTCTCGGCGAATAGGGCATCGTGGGCCGCCGCTGCCTTTTGATCGACTTCCCTTATCTCGTCTTTCTTATCTTCCTCGTCGTCGTCATCATCGTCCTTGCTCAGCAGCGAGTCTTTGTCGTCGTCGTCGTCATCGTCGTCCTTGCTCAGCAGCGAGTCCTTGTCATCATCGTCGTCGTCATCCTTTTTCAGGAGATCGTCGTCATCCGATTGGCCGGACTTGGCGCCGGCCGCCGCCGAGGCACTTTGCAGACCTCATGGCGGCGCTGTAGGATGCCGCCTAGTATGTAACAACAAATTGGAGGAGGCCGGCCGATGGAACCTATTCGCTATGTCGATGCCTTGAACAAC
>JASLLM010000080.1 GCA_030747035.1 Alphaproteobacteria bacterium
CTAGAGCATGTTTCTTCTAAACATGCTCGGATTCTTAAATGAAGGGCAATTGAACCAATTAATTGGATCGCGATGGCGAATCCAATTAATTGAAAATTGCTCTACACCGTGGTCTTGGCCTTGTAGCCGCAGACGTCTCTGACAATGCAGGCGGGGCAGTCGGGTTTGCGTGCCTTGCAGATATAGCGGCCATGCAGGATCAGCCGATGGTGGGCGTGTTGCAGGTAGGCTTCCGGCACCCGCTTTTCCAACTTGCGCTCCACCTCCAACGGGGTTTTGCCCGGCGCCAGGCCGGTGCGGTTGCCCAGGCGGAACAGATGGGTGTCCACGGCGATGGTGGGCTGGCCAAAGGCAATGTTGCAAACCACGTTGGCGGTCTTCCGCCCGACACCGGGCAGGCTTTCCAGCTCTTCGCGGCTTTCGGGCACCTTGCCGTCGAAATCGTCCAACAGGCGCCGGCTCAGGGCGATGACATTCTTGGCCTTGGTATTGAACAGCCCGATGGTGCGGATGTACTGCTTCAATTTGGCTTCGCCCAGGGCGACCATGGCGGCTGGGCTATCGACCTTTTCAAACAGCGGTTTGGTGGCCTTGTTGACGCCGACGTCGGTGGCCTGGGCCGACAGCACCACGGCGACCAGCAGGGTGTAGGTATTGCGATAGTTCAGTTCACCCTTGGGCTCCGGATCGGCGGCCTGCAGGCGGGCAAAGAAGGTCTCGATATCCGCCTTTTTCATGGGCTACACTGTTGGCTATGGGGACTGAGAGACTGCATGGGGAGCAGACGCTGCTGTTCAATGCCGAACTGCGGCCAAACCGAAGCTTGAGCCCAAGGGGCTTCCGCATCCTGATGGCGGCTGTCGGTGTTGTTTGCTTCGGCCTGGGGCTGGCGTTCTTCCTTGCCGGTGCCTGGCCGGTGATCGGATTCTTGGGCCTGGACGTGGCCGCGATTTACCTGGCTTTCCGCCTTAGTTACCGTTCGGGCCGCTTGCGGGAGACGGTGAGATTGTCCCAGGCGGAACTGTCCATCGACCGCTTTCAGCCCAATGGCCGGCGGCGCCATTGGTCGTTTCAACCCTATTGGGCCAAGGTGCGGCTGGAAATCGATGACGCCGAGGCTGTCGATATCGCCGATGATCCCACTGTCATGGAAGGGCAGGGCAGTGTCGTCGTCAGCTCCCACGGCCAACGCGTCCGTCTGGGCCGTTTCCTCGCCCCGGGCGAGCGGCGCTCCTTCGCGGACGCGCTCAACCTCGCCCTCAGCCGTTTGGCTTTGCACTAGGCTACAATCCCAGGACATCGGCCATGCCGTACAGGCCGCTTTCCTTGTCCGCCAGCCAGCGGGCCGCGCGCACGCCGCCACGGGCGAAGATGGCCCGGTCCGTCGCCTTGTGGCTCAACTCCACCCGTTCGTCATCGGCGGCGAAGATCACCGAATGCTCTCCGGCTACATTGCCCCCCCGCAGGGCGGCGTATCCAATCGCGCCCCGGTTCCGCTCTCCGGTGATGCCGTGGCGGCCGCCGGTGGCGACCGCATCATGGTCCACGCCCCGGCCCGCCGCCGCCGCCTTACCCAATAGCAGCGCCGTGCCCGAGGGCGCATCGACCTTGTAGCGGTGATGCATCTCCACCACTTCGATATCGAAATCTTCGTCCAGCAGGCTGGCCACCTGCCTGGCCACCAGGGCCAGGACATTGACGCCCAGGCTCATATTGCCTTCCCGCATGATGGCGATGCTTTGCGCTGCTTTTTCGATTACCGCGTCATCTTCGGCGGTCATGCCCGTGGTGCCGATCACAAGGTTGGTCTTGCTCTCCACCGCCAGGGCGGCATGGGCCACGGTGGCGGCGGGCGCAGTGAAATCCAGCACCACGGCGGCCCGTTCGAACATCGGCCTGGGATCGTCCTCCACCGCCAGGCCAAGTTCGCCAAGGCCGGCCAGTTCACCCAGGTCGCGCCCCAGATCATCATGCCCGGGCCGCTCCGAGCCGCCGGCGATGGCGCAACCCTGCGTGGCCGCGATCTGGCGCAGTAGATTGATGCCCATGCGGCCGGCGCAGCCGACCACGCCCAATTGTAAATCCGTCATTTGTCATCCTCCCCGTTTTTCAGTCGATTTTATACCATTGTGTGCGCCGATGGGCTGGATATCTCGTAGCGAGGCCATATAAGCTATGGATCAACTTCGCGGATAGACCATTGCCATGCTGATCACCTTGAATGTCACAGACCGCATCTGGGCCGTTCCCTCTGTTCTGGGACAGGCGGAAGCCCTCCGCGCCCTGCACGGCCGGCTGCGGGAGCGTCTGCGCCCCGGCGATTGCCTGGTTTACCTGGGCAACTATATGGGCCATGGCCCCGCCGTTGCCGAAACCATGGACGAATTATTAGGCTTTCGAAGTGATCTGGGAGCGGGAAGCGGTGTGCAGGTGGTCCATCTGCGTGGCGCGCAGGAGGAAATGTGGGTCAAGCTGCTGGAAATCCAATGGGCGATGCGGCCGATCGAGACCTTTCAATGGATGATGCAGCATGGGGTCGAGGCCACCCTGCGGGACTATGGCGGCGATCCGGCGGAGGCGCCGGCAAAATTTCGCTCGGGCGTTGTGGTGACTACCCGCTGGACCACGGAGCTGCGGGAAAATTTTCAAGGCCATCCCGGCCATTACGAATTCCTCCACAGCCTGGCCTCCGCCGCGCCGACGTCGAATGGCAAACTGCTGTTCGTCAATGCCGGGATCGATCCGAACAAGCCGCTGGAGAAGCAGAACGACGCGTTCTGGTGGAACGCCGCCGGGTTCGAGGGCATGGCCGCGCCGTTCGAGGATTTCGCCTTTGTCATCCGGGGCTTCGATGCTGATCACAAAGGCTTTTCGACCGGCCCCCACGGCATCAACGCCGATGCCGCCAGCAGCCCTGCCGGGCCCCTGCAGGCAACCTGCTTCGCGCCGGACGGCGCCGTGCTGGAAAGCCTTTCGGCTTAGGTAGGCCGGGTCGGGCCCGGGCGCGGCTACATCACCACGCCGCCATCGACGGTGTAGACCTGTCCGGTGCAAAAGGCGCTTTCGTCCGAGGCCAGGAACAGCACTAGGTTGGCGACCTCCTGCGCCGTGCCCAGACGGCCCATGGGCTGGCGGGCGATGAAATCCTTGCGCTGCTGCACGGGATCCTCAGCCGCGTTGATACGGTCGCCCAGGGATGGCGTATCGACAGTCCCCGGCGCGATGGCGTTGCAGCGGATGCCCTGGCTGACAAAGTCGGCGGCGATGGATTTGGTCAGGCCGGTGACGGCTGCCTTCGAGGCGCCGTAGACGCAACGGCTGACAATGCCCTTCATGGCGGAGGCGACGGAGGATGTATTGACGATGCTGCCGCCGCCATTTTCCAACATCGCCGGCAGGAAGGCCCGGCAGACGCGAAACATGGATTTCACGTTCAGATCGAAGGCGAAATCCCATTCGTCTTCCGTGGCCTCCAGCAGATTGCCACCATGTACGAAGCCGGCGCAGTTGAACAGGATGTCCACGGCGCCATGGCGCTCCGCCGCCGCGATGATTTCGGCGCCGTCGCGGGCATCCAACTGTTCGGTAATTACATTCTCATGCCCGTTCAGTTGGCCCAGAATATCCATGTTGATGTCCGTGGCGATCACCTGGGCCCCTTCGCGCAGAAAGGTTTCGGCGGTGGCCCGGCCAATGCCTTGGGCCGCGGCGGTTATGAAGGCCCGTTTCCCGGCCAGACGTCCACTCATGTCCTGATCCTCTAGTCCAGTTCGTCCTCGATATAGGCCGCGATCACGTCGGCGATATTGTCGTCACTAGGGAAACCCAGGGCGCCCGCCTTGTCCGAAAATGTCGTCTTCGGCCAGCCATCCACAATGGCCTGGGTCGCCGGATCGACCTCGAAGGTGATCTTGCCCCGGGTCCGGTTGGTGTCCAGGTTGTTCACCGCCACCGCCGTATCGCCCATGGAAACGCTGAAGCCCGAGAGCAAGATGGCCCGGCTGGCTCCCAGTTTCGAGGCATCCAGTTCGTGCATATGCACGAAGCATTCGACCACGGTGCGCGGCGACATGATGGCCATGCGCGATTCCGGCGTCACCGGACAGACCATGTCGACGCCATTCAGGGGCTCCCGAATAATACCGGAGGCAAAGCCGGACGCCGCCTTGTTTGGCTTGCCCGGCCGGACCACGATGGTGGGTAGGCGCATGGCGCGGCCATCGATATAGCCCTTGCGGCTGTAATCGGTAATCAGATATTCGCCCATCACTTTTTGTGCGCCATATGAGGTTTCTGGCGTGATGGGGGTCAGATCGCCAACGGTATCGGGGACATCGCCGCCATAGACCGCAAGGGAAGAGGCGAAGACCAGACGCGGGGTGCCATCGACGGCGCGGGCCGCTTCCAGGACGTTCCGGGTACCTTCCAGGTTGACCTGATAGCCCAGGTCGAAATCGGCTTCCGCGCCGGCGCTTACCACGGCGGCCAAGTGAAAGACGCTGCCCGTGTCCTTGTCGATCACCTCCGCAACCAGATCGCCATCGGTGATATCGCCCACCACCACGCGCACGCGGTCATCGTTGAAC
Source organism: Alphaproteobacteria bacterium (assembly GCA_030747035.1). Taxonomy (GTDB): domain Bacteria; phylum Pseudomonadota; class Alphaproteobacteria. The sequence goes on from JASLLM010000080.1 coordinate 4,587, forward strand.
TCTCCATCGGGCGGCGCCACGGCGTCGAACAGGACCAACTCAGTCACTGCATCCGCCGTTCCGGACGCTCCCGTCAGTGCGCCCAATGCCAGGATTCGGTGGGCCAGCTTACGGCCGATAAAGCCGCCGCCGCCGGTGATTACAACTTTCATCCCGTAGGTCTCCGTATCTAGCCCAAATGTGGTTCCAGGCGGTCCATGGCATCGTCAAGCCGGTCCAGGGTGGAGGCGAAACAGAGCCGGATAAAGCCTTCGCCCTTTGGCCCGAAGGCGGCGCCGGGCGCCAAGCCAACATGGGTTTGGCGCAGAATATCCTTACACGTTCGTAAAGAGTCGGTCATCCCATCGACGGCAAAAAAGGCATAGAAGGCGCCGTCCGGGCGATGCACCCGCACTTTCGGCATGCCTTGCAGCCGGTCGATCACCAGATCACGGGCCTGCTTGTAACGGGCCACGGTCTCGGTGACGAAGTCCTCGCCCTCGCGCACGGCGGTGATGCCGGCGACCTGAGAGAAATGCGCCGGGCAGGAATAATGAAATTCGATCATCTTCTCCAATGTGGGCATCAGCGCCGGCGGTGCGGTCAGCCAGCCCAGGCGCCAGCCCGTCATGCACCAGGACTTGGAGAAACTGTTGACCACCACCAAGCGGTCGTCCGGCTCGGCCAGTTCCAGGAAGCTCGGCGCGGCCGGTCCGTTGAAGTACATGCGGGCGTAGACCTCGTCCGAGAGCACCCAGATGCCTCGTTCCCGGCAAAAATCCAAGACCGCTTTCATATCCGCCCGGCTCATGACCCAGCCGGTGGGGTTGGAGGGGGAATTGATCAGAATGGCACGGGTGCGGCTGTCGACCATGTCGAACATCTGCTCAAGATCCAGACCCCAGCCCTGATTGCCGAACTGCAGCCAGGCAAAGCGCGGCTCGCCCCCCATCACCCGGATGGTTTCGATCAGGTTCGGCCAGACCGGGGCGCTTACAACCACATTGTCGCCGGGGTTGGTCAACACCTGTTGCATCAGATTGGTGGCGCTCATGCCCGACGCGGTAACGGCGACCCGGGCGCTGTCGATCGGCCGTTGGTACAGGGCCGTCATATACTCGCCCAAGGCTTGGCGCAGTTCGGGAATGCCAAAATTCTCGGTATAGAAGGTATTTCCCTGTGCCAGGGAGGCGTTGGCGGCCTGGCAGATAAAATCGGGCGTCGGCAGATCGGGCTCGCCGTACCAAAGCGCAACCACGTCATCCAGTCCCATGCCCGCGTTTGCCACTTCCCGGATCAACGAATTGCCCAGGCTTTCCACCGTCTCCCGCGCCCCGGCCGGGCCGCTTGCCAGATTGTTGCTTATATTTTCGTTCATATGCTTCCCCAACTTCAGGTCCGCTGGTATAGCATGACGCCATGGCAAGTGGCTCTTCGAAATTAGCGGTTTATGCCGCTTTGGTGGGAAATCTGGCGATTGCCGTCACGAAATTCAGCGCGGCGGCGTTCACCGGCTCGTCCGCCATGCTTTCGGAAGCGATCCATAGCCTGGTCGACACGGGCAATCAGGCGCTGTTGCTGTACGGGATGTACCGGGCCGGCTTGCCGGCGGATGCGCGGCATCCCTTCGGCTACGGCAAGGAGCTGTATTTTTGGAGCTTTGTGGTCGCCATTCTGATTTTTGGCCTGGGCGCTGGTTTCTCCATCTATGAAGGGGTGCACGGCATCATGCAGCCGACCCCGGTGGAGAATGTGATGATCAGCTACGTGGTGCTTGGGTTGTCACTGGTGTTCGAGGGCTTCGCCAGTTTCCTGGCTCTGCGGCAGTTTCTGCGGCAAAAGGGCGAGATGGGCTTCTTCGAGGCGGTGCGCCGGGGCAAGGATCCGGCGTTATTTACGGTGTTGTTCGAGGACAGCGCGGCGATTCTGGGACTGATGATCGCCATGGGGGGTATTTTTCTGGGCGATCAGTTGGGCCTGCCCTGGATGGATGGCGCCGCCGCCGTCGCCATTGGCCTGGTGCTGGCGGGCGTTGCGCTGTTCCTTGCCTATGAGTGCAAGGCCTTGTTGATCGGCGAGGCGGCGGAGCCTGAAGTCGTGGAAGGATGCCGGGCCTTGTTGAACGGCGACCGGCGGGTGGTGCGGGTTGCGGACGTGCGCACCATGCATCTGGGACCGCAGGAAATCCTGCTGGCGGCGGATTTGGATTTCGCCGATGGCCTGACCTCGGAACAGGTTGAAGCGGCCACTGGCGAATTGGAAATCAAATTGCGGGAGAATTTTCCGGAAGTTCGCCGCATTTATCTGGAAACGCGGGCATTGACCTGAGCCAGGCCGTGCTTTCCAAGGTAAATGCCGAGGCAAAACTGCAAGATGTCGTTAACCATATTGAAACCGACTACCCTCAGACTGCAGCCTGAATAATTTTAGGATTGCATCTCGGTGATTTTGCATCTGATTATCCTTGCCTCTTACGGGGCGGCTTCGGCCGCGGCGGGTTTTATCCTGTTGCGGGCGATGCCGGAGCTTGCGCCGACGACCTGCTATCTGATCGCGGGCGCCGGTTTCCTGGCCACCGCTCTGCTGCACGAAATATTTTCCCGCCGGATTGAGCAACGCGATGTGGCAAGCCAGTTGGACGAGGCGTTCGACGAACTGGACGAATTGCGCGAGACAAATGAGGGCCTGGCCGCGGATCTGGTTCGTGCCCGCGAGGAAATCAACGTCCTTTGCGATGTGGTCGAAAATGCCGCCGCCGGGGCCAATCAGACATTGGCCAAGGAAATGAAGGTATTGCAGTCCCAGTTGGGTCAGCTTGAGGCCGCGAAAGAGCCAAAGGCCGCACGTCCAAGCCGTCGCAAATCAAGCAGCAGGGCCCTGAAGGAACGTCAGGCGGCCAACCAACAGGATGGGAACGACGGCGGCGAGGCTGGAGATACGGCGAAGCGGGCCGGACGTCCCAGCGTTGTGGAGCCGGTTGATGAGCAGGAAATTCTGGGCTACATCACCGAGGCCCTGGAGTCCAACCGGGTCGATCTCTCCCTCCAGCCCATTGTCAGCCTGCCGCAGCGGCGAACCCGGCATTACGAGGCCTTTTCCCGGATTCGAACGAGCGACGGCCGCATGGTCGCAGCCCAGCAATACCTGGATGTGGCGAAAAAACAGGGCCTGATCGGCACTATCGACAACCTGTTGCTGATGCGTTGCGTGCAATTGCTCCGCCGGACCGAAAAGCGCCAGAGCGACGTCAGCTTCTTCGTCAATATCTCTGACCATACCCTGAACGATACGGAGTTCCTTGACCAGTTCATTGGCTTCATGGCCAGTAATCCCGCCCTCGCATCGCGGCTTGTTTTCGAGATCGCGCAGCGGGATGTATTGGCGTTGTCGGATTCCGTGTTGCAGCAATTGCGGGCCCTAGGCGAACTGGGCTTCCGTTTCTCGATGGATCAGGTCGAGGATCTGGAGATTGATTTTCAGGCCCTGGCGCAGGCCAATTTCAGCTTCATCAAGGTGCCCATACAGTTGCTGCTGACCTTGCCGGAAGACGGCGCGAACTGGGTCCATCCGCGCAATTTGAAAGCCAAATCGACGATCTCGGAGATTTCCCTGGTGGTGGAACGGATCGAACAGGAAACCGATGTTATCGAGGTTCTGGAATACGGTTTCGATTTTGGTCAGGGCTTTCTATTTGGCGCACCCAGGGCCAGCCGTGAGCAGGCCGACGCAGCCTGAATACCCGGCCCGTGCTTCGGCCCCATTGCCGTAACCCTTCAGTAATCAGCAAAGTTGTTTTAGGCTTACCCGTCTTTGTCCTTGCTTGAGATTGGGTGCCTGCCATGGATTTATGCTTCAGCGCGGAAGATGCGGCGTTCCGGACCGAGGTTCGGAACTATTTGGCCGAAGCGATGCCGGCGGATCTGAAATACAAGGTCGACAACGGTATCGAGATGCAGCGCGACGACGTGGTCGGCTGGCACAAGATCTTGTATGAAAAAGGCTGGGTGGCGCCGAACTGGCCGAAGGAGCACGGCGGGCCGGGATGGAGCCTGACACAGAAGTACATTTTCGACGAGGAACTGGCCCTGGCCGGTGCGCCGCGCATAGTTGTCTTCGGCATCAATATGTGTGGTCCGGTGCTGATGGGTTTCGGCACCAAGGAACAGCAGGAACGTTTCCTCCCGCCCATGCTGTCGGGCGAGCATATCTGGTGCCAGGGCTATTCCGAGCCGGAGGCGGGCTCCGACCTTGCCTCGCTGCGCACAATGGCGGTGCGCGATGGCGATGAGTGGGTGATCAACGGTGTGAAGACATGGACCACCAAGGCGCACTGGGCCGATTGGTGTTTCGTGCTGGCGCGCACCCAGACCGGTGGTAAGAAGCAGGAAGGCATCAGCTTCATTCTGGTCGATATGAAGACCCCGGGGATAGAGACCCGGCCGATCTATCTGCTGGACGGCCTGCACGAGACCAACATGGTCTATTACACCGACGTCCGGGTGCCGGTGGAAAATACCGTCGGCGAGATTCACAAGGGCTGGTCCATCGGCAAGTATCTTCTTGCCCACGAGCGCATGTCCGGCGGCTCACTGGGGCAGCAGAAGTCATTGCTGCGGCAGTTGAAACAGATGGCGGCGGAGGATGAGCGGTGCGGCGGCCAACCTCTGGATAAGGATCCCACCTTTGCCCGCCGTATCGCCGAGATCGAGATGGAGCTGCGTACTCTCGAAGCCTTCAACATGCGCGCCATCGACAAATTCTCCCGCGATGGCGAACTGGGCGGCAAGGCCCTGGGTGCGGAGGCCAATATCTTCAAGATCCGCAGCACGGAGATCCAGCAGCGCTTGACCGAGTTGAAGGTGGAGGCAATCAACTATTACGCCATGCCCTACCAGATCGCGGCCTTGAAACATGGCTGGAACGAGCCTGCCGTGGGTGCCGAATACGCCAACGGCTGCATGCCCAGCTATCTGCATTTCCGCAAGGTTTCGATCTATTCCGGCTCCAACGAAATCCAGCACGGTATCATCGCCAAGGCGCAATTGGGGATGTAGCCCCGCCACCTGGGTCGGTATCTTTTCCTGTGGAATCTTGCGAAGGCGACGCGCATGACAGCCAATCCCGTCGTTGATGGTGGTACCTGGAACGCAATTGGATTACATGTTCCTTTGGTGCCGGCAACTGGGACAGGACGTTATGAAAGCAATGATCATCCGCGAAAGCGGCGAACCATCGGTGTTTGAAGCAGCGGACATTCCGGTGCCGGAGATCAGGCCCGGTCAGGTTCTGGTGCGGGTCGCCGCGACATCGGTTAATCCGGTGGACTGGAAGATCCGCAAGCTTGGCCTGCCATTGGGGCCTGAAATGCCCGCCGTGCTGCAAGGCGATGTTGCCGGCGTGGTCGAGGCGGTGGGGGCGGAGGTCGACGCCTTCGCAGTGGGCGAGGAAGTCTATGGCTGTGCTGGCGGCGTCAAGGGCACTGGCGGCGCCCTGGCCGAATTCATGGTCTGCGATCCGGCCTTTCTGGCGCCAAAGCCGACCAATCTGTCCATGGTGGAGGCGGCCGCGCTGCCCCTGGTCTGCCTGACCGCCTGGGAAGGCCTGGTCGAGGGTGCCAACGTGGGCTGGGGCCAGACGGTTCTGGTGCATGCGGGGGTGGGCGGTGTCGGCCATGTCGCCATACAGATCGCCATCGCCCGCGGCGCCAAGGTCTACGCCACCGTATCGGGGCCGGAAAAGGCGGAGCTGGTCAAGGGGCTCGGTGCCATTGCCATCAACTATCGGGAAAACAGTGTCGAGGATTATGTCGCCGCCCATACCAAGGGCGACGGTTTTGACATCGTCTATGACACGGTGGGGGGCGAAAATATTCCCAAATCATGGCAGGCCGCCAAATTGCGCGGTACCGTGATCAGCTGCCAGACGAATTCGACCCAGGATCTGACGCCGCTGCACCTGAAGGGTTTGCAGCATATCGGTGTCCTGATGCTGATCCCGTTGCTGCATGGCCGGGGCGGGGCGGCCCATGGCCGGATCATGCGGGAAATTACCGCGCTGGCGGAAGCCGGGCAGATGCGCCCGTTATTGGATGGCGAACCCTACGCATTGGAAGATGTGGCAAAGGCCCATGCCCGCATGGAATCCGGCCAGGCCATGGGCAAGGTGGTGGTGCAGGTTAGCGGCTGACCGCCACTCTGTTCACATCCGCCGGAAATTCACCGCGCCAAAGACCGCGTTTGCGCTTGCGCGCGGCGATTTCCACCTGGCGGTAGCGGGCCGTCGCCGCGCTGTTTGGACGGGCCCAACCGGTGTAGATCATACCTTCGGACAGGTCATATCCGGCGCCGCTGCAGGTAGCCGTGACGATGCCGTCGGCGTCCGGTTTGCCATGAACTTCGCACCGGGCAATGGCGCCGGCGGTCAGGTCCATCAATGCGGTGGCGGCGACACGGCCACAAGGTATGGTCTTGTTCGCCAGCTTGCAGTGGTCCCTGGGCCGAGGCGTGACAATGCCATGTAATCGTACGGTATGTTTGCCAACATGCAGGGTCGCCGCGTCGATTACCTTGACCGGGCCTGACAGGGTTTCGGCCAGGGCCGGAAAAACAATCAGGTGGCTTAGGACGAACAGCAGGATTATTCTCATCGGCGGAGAATGAAGAGATTCCCGATCAACGGGAAATCAAACAAACGCGAGCACGTCTTCAGGAGAGGCCAATGTCGGGAAACCCAGGTCCGGCGCTACATTATTTGGAACCGAAGGTGGATGTGGACCGCCGCGATGACGGCAGCCTTGTGCTGTCATCACCCCATCCCCTGGGCCAGGGGGTCGTTCAACTGGGGCTCTATATGCGCCATTGGGCCCAGGCGACGCCGGATCAAACCTTTCTGGCGGAGCGGCACAGCAAACCAGAGGACGGCGATTGGCATGAGCTGTCCTTTGGCGCGGCCCGGAGCCAGGCTGACGCGATTTCCCAGGCGCTGCTGGATCGCGGTCTTGGCCCGGAGCGGCCGCTGATGATTCTTTCGGGCAACTCGCTGAAGCATGCGTTGTTGACCTTCGGTGCCATGCAGGTGGGCATTCCCGTGGCGCCGGTCTCGCCGGCCTATTCCCTGATGAGCCAGGATTTCGCCAAGCTGCGCCATATCTTTGACCTGGTTCGCCCGGCGATGATTTATGTGGAGAGCGCGGCACCTTTTGCCGATGCCCTGGCCAGCCTGGATCTGGACGGTGTCGAATTGCTGGAAGCCGGCGCGGCTTTCGAGGCATTGCTAGCCAGCCAGCCTGGCCCCGCCGTGGAAGCGGCCTTCGACAAAGTAGGCCCAGATACAGTCGCCAAATATCTCTTCACCTCCGGTTCCACCGGACTGCCGAAGGGGGTGATCAATACCCAGGGCATGCTGTGCGCGAATATGCAGCAGTTGCAGCAGGTATGGCCCTTCCTAATGGAACGGCCCCCGGTGCTGGTCGATTGGCTGCCCTGGAACCATACTTTCGGCGGTAACATCGTGATCAACAACGCCCTGTCCAATGGCGGTACGTTGTACATTGATGGCGGCAAGCCGGCGCCGGGACTGATTGATATTACCGCCGACAACCTGCGCCGGGCCTCGCCCAGCCTGTATTACAACGTACCCGCCGGCTTCGCGGCCCTGCTGCCATTCCTGGAGGCGGATGCCGGACTTCGCGATAACTTTTTCCGCGACCTGGGTTTGATCTTTTATGCCGGTGCCGCCCTGCCGCAGGACCTTTGGCGGCGTCTGGAAGCCGTTTCCATCCAATCCCTGGGTCGGGCGGTGCCCATGGTCTCGGCCTGGGGTTCGACGGAAACCGCGCCCATGGCGACGTCGGTGCATTGGGCCATCGACCGGGCTGGCGTAATCGGCTTGCCGGTGCCGGGTACCGAAATCAAAATGGTGCCGAACGGCGGCAAGATGGAACTGCGCGTGCGCGGCCCCAATGTCACGCCGGGCTATTTGAAACAGCCCGATCTGACCGCCGAAGCCTTTGACGAGGAAGGCTTCTACCGCATCGGCGATGCGGGCAAGTTCGCCGACCCGGACGATCCGGTCAAGGGTCTGGTGTTCGATGGCCGCGTGGCCGAGGATTTCAAACTGACCACGGGCACTTGGGTCAATAGCGGGGGATTGCGCCTCGCCGCGTTGACCGCCGCGGCCCCGGTTCTGCAGGATGTGGTGGTGGCGGGCCATGATCGCGACTTTGTCACATTGCTGGCCTGGCCCAACCTTGCCGGTTGCCGGTCGGTGAGTGGCGACGGTGACATGGATGTTGAAGGGGCAGCGTCATCCGATACGGTGGCCGGCCATATCCGCGATGGGCTGGGCGCCTACAATGGCTCGAATCCCGGCTCCTCCACGCGCATCAACCGGCTATTGCTGATGGCCGCGCCGCCGGCCATCGACGCCAACGAGATCACCGATAAAGGCTATATCAACCAGCGGGCCGTATTGGAAAACCGTGTGGGAGAGGTGGCGCGGCTTTATGTCGAGGCTCCAGACGACGGCGTCATACAGCTTTAGGAACTGTAAAGCTGAAAGTTGAACCGGCGTCCAACTCGCTTTCCACGTGGATCTTGCTGCCGTGGGCGGCGGCGAATTCGCTACAGATTTGCAGGCCCAGGCCGGTGCCCGGCTCGCCCAAAGTGCCCGTCGTTGATTGCCGGTCGGTAAATTCGAACAGACTGTCAAGTTGTTCGGCGCCGATGCCAACGCCAGAGTCCTTGACCAAGATTTCTATGCGGTCTTCGCCGTCTTCGCCGAGTGGTTTGACCTGGATCGTGACCTCGCCACCCGGTTTGGTGAATTTGATGGCGTTGCTGACAAGGTTGCGCAGCAGCGATTCAATCATGTCACGGTCAATAGAGACGAAATCGTCCGTTAGATCGGTATGTAGCGTGATGCCCTTTTCTTCCGCTATCTTGCGCTGCAGCTCTGTCACGCCATGGACGATCGGGCTAAGCATCTGGTCGGAAGCCTGGAATTTGGTATCGCCCATTTGGCTGCAAGACCAACGCAGCAGATTGTCAACCAATTGCAACAGGCGGCTGCCGCTACGATTGATTTCACGGGCATAGTCGCCAAGCTCTTGCCGGGTTGCCCTTTCCGCATGGTCTGCGATCAGTTGGGCAAATCCCAGCAGCGTATTGAATGGACTGCGCAAATCGTGCGCGACGATGGAGAACAACTTGTCCTTCATCAGGTTGGAGCGCGCCAATTCGTCCCGTTGGGCCTTCATCTTGGCCTCGGCGCGTTTTTGTTCGGTAATGTCGTAGAAAGTAATAAGGCGCGCGCCGCCATGCAGAGGACGGGAAATCACTTCATAGTGCAGGTCGTTACGAAGCTGCAATTCAACGGGTTCCGAATGATCCCGTGTAAGTACCGCCAGGCGGGCTTCGGTCAATCGTTCCGGATCGCCGTCGCCATAATCACCCCGGTTGGCCAGAAATGCCGCGATTGCATGCCAGTTTGTGCCCGCTTTCATCAAACTATCAGGCAGATCGAACAAGTCCTGCATGGACTGGTTCCAGGCGAATAGGCAGCCGTCTGCATCATAGACGGCAACCCCTTGCGACAGATTCTCGAGAATTTCGCGCAACAAAATTTCGTTGCTGCCGATTCCGGCCTCGCCTTCCCAAGAACCCGGCAGGGAGGCATCAATTTCCAGCACGCGCCCGCCGTCGGAATGCGCGGTGCCAGCGTCCGAATCCGAGCGTTCACCATCCCAGTCCAATGGGTCGAGAGGCGTATTTTCAGCCCGACGTTGCATGCCCTCTTACTCGCTAACCGTTTCCTTGGCTTCGATTGTTGCGATCCGACTATCCGCGGCCGCGGTAATTACGGCGGCGCGAACATTTCACGCAAAATTCTGCTTATTACACAGGCGGTTATATTAGCGGCAATAATCCTAATGGATTATGAACAAGGGCCCTGAATTCGCTAATTGTTGTTACAATTTTTTTTGGCCGCGGGCGACGAAATGCGGGTTCTCAAAGCCGTCCTTGCCATAGCGGAGCGGGCTATGATCGAGACGGGAAACACTGCCGCCGGCACAGGCCAGGACGGAGTGGCCGGCCGCCGTATCCCATTCCATGGTTCGGCCCAGCCGCGGGTACAGATCGGCCGCGCCTTCCGCCACGCGGCAGAATTTCAGGCTGCTGCCCGCATCCACCCGCTCCTTGATGTTGAAATCCGCCAGAAAATCGTCGGTCTCGGGCGATGCGTGCGAACGGCTGACCATGGCGACCAGGCCGTCGCCGGCCGGAATCCGCGCCTTGATCGCCTCCGCCGCGCCGCCTGCCCGTTTGCGGGTAACCTGTCCGGGCCCGGCGGCGGTGTAGGTTTCGTCCTTGGCCGGTACATGGACCGTGCCCAGTACGGGTTCGCCATTGCGTATCAAGGCGATGTTGACGGTGAAGTCGCCATTGCGGGAAATAAATTCGCGGGTGCCATCCAGGGGGTCGACCAGCCAGAACGGACCAGCCCCCACGTTTGGTTGATGCCCCGCCGCCACCTCTTCCTCGGCGACAACGGGAATATCGGGTGTCAGTTCGCGCAGGGCGGCGACAATAATCACCTCCGCCGCCTGATCGGCCTCGGTCACGGGCGATTGATCCGCCTTGGTTTCTACGGCGAAATCCCGCGCATAGATTTCCATGATGGCCGCGCCGGCCCGCACGGCGATGGCCTCGATCGCCACCGCCAGATCTGTATCGTTGTCGCTCATGGTTAGCGTCCTCCTCCCACGTCGATGCTCGTGGCGGTAATGTAGCTTGCCTCATCGCTGAGCAACCACAAAGCCGCCTTGGCTATTTCTTCTGCCCTGCCGGCCCGCCGCAGGGGAATGACGGCGGCCTGGTCAGCCGCGCGGTTCGGCGCACCCACGCCGGCGTGAAATTCCGTGTCGATGACACCGGGCCGCAAGCCGACCACGCGGATGCCTTCCTCCGCCACTTCCAGGCCCAGTCCGACGGAGAAGGTGTCGAGCCCGCCCTTCGAGGCGGCATAGTGCAACAGGTAGTTGGCGGCGCCCAGCCTGGCTGCGGTCGAGGACATATTGACGATCACGCCGCCCGCGCCGCCGCGTTTGCTCGACATGCGCTTGACCGCCTCGCGGGAGCATAGAAATGGCCCGATCAGGTTCAAACGGAAGATTTCCGCCAACTCCGCCTCGGCCATGTTTTCCAGCCGGCCGACGCTGCCGGCCATGCCGGCATTGTTGATCAAGGCCGTGACCGGGCCCAGATGTTCGTCGACCGCTTGAAACAGCGCGGTAATGTCGGCTTCCCGGCCCATGTCGCCGCCGATCGCGATGGCATGCCCTCCCGCCGCGGCGATCTCGGCAACCACCGCTTCGGCCCGGTCTGGGCTGCTATTGTAGTTGACACAGACCTTGTAGCCTCGGGCCGCGCCCAATTTGGCACAGGCCGCGCCGATGCCCCGGCTCGACCCGGTGACCACCAAAACGCCTGACATGCTACTCTTACTCCTTGATCAAGAATTACCCAGGCCGCTCCAATCCCCCACGCGGTTCGTTTCGTTGCGACCCTGGCTAGCGCCCGCCCGCGACATCGATATTCGTGGCGGTAATGTAGGAGGCATCATCACTGAGCAGCCACAAGGCCGCCTTGGCTATTTCCTCCACGCTGCCCGCGCGTTTTAGGGGAACGGTCGGGGCCAGGTCCGCGATGCGGTCCGGCAGGCCCAGGCGGGCATGAATCTCGGTGTCGATGACGCCGGGCCGCAGGCCAACCACGCGGATGCCGTCCTCCGCCACTTCCAGGCCCAGCCCGACGGAGAAGGTATCAAGCCCGCCTTTCGAGGCGGCATAATGCAGATAGTGATTGGCGCCGCCCAGCCTGGACGCGGCCGAGGAAATATTAACGATCGCGCCGCCCTTGCCGCCACGATTGGTTGACATCCGCTTGACCGCCTCGCGGGAACAAAGCATCGGCCCGATCAGGTTCAGGCGGAAGACTTCCGCCATCTCGGCCTCGGGGATGTCTTCCAGCCGGCCGATGCTGCCCGCTATTCCGGCGTTGTTGATCAAGGCCGTGACCGGGCCCAGGGCGTCGTCCACCGTCTCGAACAACCGGACGATGTCCGCCTCACGGCCCATGTCGCCGCCGACGGCGATGGCCTCGCCACCCGCCGCCTTGATTTCCTGCAACACCGCTTCGGCCCGGTCGGGGCTGCTACTATAGTTGACGCAGACCTTGTAGCCTTGGGCCGCGCCCAATTTGGCGCAGGCCGCGCCGATGCCCCGGCTCGATCCGGTGACCACTAAAACGCCTGACATGGATACTTACTCCTTGGCAAGATACTGGGGCAAGAAACTGGCGGCGGGACAACACCACCTTGCTGCCGCCCGGTCAAGACCCAGCCCTATTTTTCAGGTTGCGGCTCGATCTTCAGGGTGGCGCCCGCGACCTCCGTGACGCGCACCGTCGTGCCGGCGGGCAGGTCCGGACCCTCGACGCGCCAGGTGCTGTCGTCAACCCGCATTCGTCCCCGGCCGCCCACGACGGCGCTATCGAGGATAAAATCGCGGCCCACATATTGCGCCCCGCGCCGGTTCAGATCGGGATGGTCGGTGGCCAGGGGGCGGCGCTTTAGATAGCGGCGGGAGACGACGATGGAAACCACCGACAGCACCGCGAACATGGCGAACTGCCATTTCCAATCCAATTCAGGGGCAATAAAGACCGCTGCCCCGACCACTCCGGCGGCGATCCCCAACCACATGAACACCGCCCCAGGGGCAACGATTTCCAGGATGATCAGCGCCAACGCTGCGATGAACCAGTCCCAGTAGGCCAGCGTTTCCAGATATAGCAGGACCTGCACCGTCACGACCCTCCACTGCGCGGGATTGGTGAGCCGCCGCTACCGCCGCCGCCATCGTTGTCATCGCGATTGCCGAAGCTTTCCCGGGCGATTTCGGCAATGCCAGCGACCGAGCCGATGACCGAACTGGCCTCCAGCGGCAGCATCAGGACTTTTTGATTGCGCGAGGAGGCGATCTGTCCGAGGGCGTCGATGTATTTCTGTGCCACGAAATAGTTCACCGCCTGCACATCACCCTTGGCGATGGCATCGGAAACCATGGTCGTGGCCTGGGCCTC
>JASLLM010000081.1 GCA_030747035.1 Alphaproteobacteria bacterium
ACATTATCGGTGAGCCGCTGGTCGCCCACGGCCTTGCCGAGGGGCGTGCGGCATATCGCAAAAAGGTCAGCGAGCTGCTCGACATGGTCGGCCTCGGCGAGGTCATGGGCGAGCGCTATCCCCATGAATTCTCCGGCGGCCAGCGCCAGCGCGTCATGATCGCCATGGCGCTGGCCAACGAGCCGGAAATCCTGATCGCCGATGAACCCACCACGGCCCTGGATGTCACCATCCAGGCGCAGATCCTGGCTCTGTTGCAGGACCTGCAGGCCAAGCTTGGCATGGCGATGATCCTGATCACCCATGATCTGGGCGTGGTCCGCCACATGGCCGACCGGGTGGCCGTAATGACCCAGGGGGAGATCGTCGAGCAGGCAGCGGTCGAGGAGATATTCAACCGGCCGCAGCATGACTACACCAAGCATCTGCTCGGCGCTCAACCAAAGGGTCATCCGGCGCCGGCGCCGGCGGATGCGGCGACCGTCATGACGGCGGAAAACCTGCGCGTCTGGTTCCCGATCAAGGCCGGCGTCTTCCGCCGTACGGTGGATCATGTGCGCGCGGTGGATGAAATCAGCCTGGAAGTCCGCGAAGGCCATACGGTAGGCGTTGTGGGCGAGAGCGGCTCCGGCAAGACCACCCTTGGTCTGGCTCTGTTGCGCCTGATCTCCAGCCAGGGCGCCATCAACTTCGAAGGCCAAAGCATCGATGGATTGAGCGGCAAGGTCCTCCGCCCCCTGCGCCGGCAAATGCAGGTGGTCTTCCAGGACCCGTTTTCCTCCCTCAGCCCGCGCATGTCCATCGCCCAGATCATTGAGGAGGGCCTGTTGGTGCATGGCGAGGGCGGCGGCTATGACGAACGCCGCGCCCTGATCGCCCAGACCCTGGTCGAGGTAGGGTTGGAGCCCGGCGCCATGGACCGTTTCCCCCATGAATTCTCCGGCGGCCAGCGCCAGCGCGTCGCCATCGCCCGGGCCATGGTGCTGCAACCCCGTTTCGTGGTGCTGGATGAGCCCACATCGGCCCTGGATGTCTCGGTACAGGCCCAGATCGTTGATTTGTTGCGGGATCTGCAACAGCGTCACCGCCTGGCCTATTTGTTTATTTCCCACGATCTGAAAGTGGTCCGTGCCCTGGCGGACGAAGTCATCGTACTGCGCGACGGCAAGGTGATGGAACAGGGCCAGGCGGCGCAGATCTTCGACGACCCGCAAACCGACTACACCAAGGCCCTGATGGCCGCCGCCTTCGATCTTCAGGCTACCGAAGGCGGCGCGGTTTCAAACTAACCTCCCATAATATCACGGCGTTTAGGATTTCCCGCTAGACGCGGTCCTTTACCCATGCGCGCTACGGCGTGTCTTCGCCGTATAGTCACTGAATAGTGCGATGACTTCATGGATGCCGCTGGCGCCGCCGGCGAGCAGCGCGGCCGTTAGGACCACATCGATGCTGTGAAAGGCGAACAGCTGGAAGTTGCTCCAGTCGGTGAGCTGAAAGTCGACCAACGGCGCCAGAATCCTCATGCCCGCAAGTCCTATGAGCAATCCAATCAATGACCCGATGACGAAGGTCAGGCGCTGGGTTTCGCTCTTGTATTTTTCCATTGCCGCATGCGCTTCGCGAACAATATTCTGAATTTGGGCCAGTAGCTTGTTCGCCGCGTCCAGCCGTTGGAGTGTTGGTTGCATTTGCGCCTCGCTCAAGTCACGGGATCCAGGTGCGTCGATCTGTGCCTGAAACACGGAAATGCGCTCCTTCAACTGAGCGTATCTCTCCTCGGCCTTCAGCACCGCCCGTTCGAACGGCACCCTGTGCAGTTTGCGCCCCGTGGCAACAAACACTTCCAATGTCCGTTCAACCAACAATGAAACGAACAATATGGGCATGAATACGTCCACCGCCGCGTTGTAGGTGACGGGCACGAAATCGATTACCTTGTATTGTCCCCCCTCTCGCACGACAAGACCGACCACGGCGATTGCCACAACGACCAAACCCAATGTGAAGAGCGAAGGTCGTTTTATGATTTTGCTAGTGAGGGAATCTTCTTGTCCTGAAATTGCGACCGTCATTGCTGTCTCCCCTATTCCCGACCATGGCGACGACTGTTCGTCATGCCGCTCAACAGGTTGGGCGCACTTCCCATATGGCTTTGCATCGACGGCACCGTCGCACATAACTGTGGCGCTCGGCGCCTACCTCGGCGGCAAACTCAGACTTGTTGTCGGGCACAGTCATCCACGCCAAACAGGCATGATTGTTTCTTAAGATGCCTGTCTCCCTAGCAAGACACTATGTCAATTCACCTGCCATTGGAAGCTGGGGGTTCAGGCGGCCCGAGTACACAGGCCTATTGGGATTTCTCGCAGGGCTATCGAACAGAGCTGAAATTCAGGGCCTGAATTGCAGCGCGCGCGGCCCCAACCGGCCCGGTTGCGCGACGATTTGGAAGGCCGTTTCGACCCAATCGCAAATCAGCCGACGGGTATCGCGCGGGTCCACCATTTCCTCTATCTGGAATTTATTGAGGGGGCCGACCGGGCCGCGCGCGCTTTCGATGCGGGCCTCGATTTCCGCCCGCAGGGCCACCGGGTCCTCGGCCTCCGCCAGTTGCCGTTTGTAGGCCGCTTCGATACCGCCCTCGGGAGGAATACCACCCGTGTCCGCCGCCGGCCAGGCGACCCGAACCGAAGGCCGCGCCAAGGGCGTGGCGTAGTTGTTGCCGGCAACGCCGAAGCTGCGCCTGGCGATCACCGTGAACATGGGCACCTTGATCTGCGCGAATGCCACCATCCATTCGCCGCCCTTGCGGATGGTGCCGGCGATTTCATGTTCCAGGCCTACCGCGAAGCCGGGATTATCGACCAGATTCAGAATTGGGATATGAAAGACATCACACAGGTCGATATGGCGTTTCAGTTTGTCGCAACCATCCGCCGTCAGGGCGCCGCCGTTGACGTGCCGGCTGTCCGAGGCGATGACGCCCAGCGGATGGCCATTGAAACGGACAAAGCCGGTAATCTGGTCCGTGCCCCAAAGGGGCCCGATTTCAAAGAATGTATCCCTGTCCGCCAACAAACGGATGGCCTTGCGCATGTCGAAGGTCGAGTTGCGGCCGCGCGGAATGAGCGTGAACAGTTCTTCCTCGCGGCGGTCCGCCGGGTCATCCGGGTTCGGCGGCAACACCGGCGGCGTCTCATAGGCGCTCGAGGGCAGGTAGGAGAGAAAGCGCCGGGTTTGCGCGGCGGCGTCCTCCTCGCTTTCCGCCAGGTTATCGACGGAGCCGTTGGTGCAGTGGATGCGCCAATCACCAAGCTCTTCCTTGGTGATGTCGTAGCCCATGGCGTGGCTGACAACAGGCGGTCCGGCGACGAACAATTGCGAGATATCGCGCACCATGACGGAAAAATGACCAAGCACTGCTTTTGCGGCGCCGATACCGACGACGCTGCCCAGCAACATGTTGACCACGGGGACGGTGGATAGCTGCTCGGTGTAGAGCTCGCTGCCCAGTTCTCCTGGCAGGAACGAGCCGCCGCCGCCGGTGACCCGCGGCCGGCCGGCCGTGATCGCACCGGCACTTTCCTCTGCCTCGCTGTCGCCCGATTTCTGCTGCTGCGGCACCATGGTCGCGACGCTGCCGCCGCCCGACGAGCCGTCAAGCAGCCGGATCGATGGGGCTTGCAGTTCCAGCGACAGTTTGTCCAGATGACGGCTCTTGGAGCCGATGGCGCCATCGGCGTGGCCGCCGCGCGAGGTGAAGTCGTCGGCGCAGACAATCGCCGTTCGTCCGGCGATCTTGCCCCAGCCGCCCACATGATTGGCGGGCGTAAAGTCGGCGACATTGCCGTCCGCGTCATAGGTGGCGAAGCCGGCGATGCTGCCCACTTCGCGAAACGAGTCCGCGTCCAAAAGCATGGTAATGCGTTCCCGGCAGGTCAGTTTATTGCGGGAGCGTTGCCGCACCACACCCGGATCTTCCGAACCGGGCGCCAGGCGGGCCGCGGCCAGCCGCTGCAATGCTTCGACCTCCTCCAAAACCGGCGTCCAGGTCTCGTTAACATCCCGCTCGGCAAGATCGCGCTCGGCATCGCCCGCATCCGGCGTGATTTCGGCCACCACCTGACCCGCCACGACGCTGTCGCCCTCGCGCACCGATTGCACGGCCGTAATGATGCCTGAACAGGGCGCGGCGACCGCCGCCTCCATCTTCATGGCACTGATCACAAGCAGCGTATCGCCCGCGTTGACACGGCTGCCTTCGATGAACGACAGTTCCAGGATACTGCCGGCCATGGGACATTCCAGGCCGGTGGCATTGTCGGCAATTTCCAGTGGTGGCAGCCTGGATTCGAACTGCGCGCCTTTTTGCCCGGCGCCCGGCGCGATCAGGGCGGCGGCCTGCTGTTCCAGGAAACTGACCGCCTCGGCACCCGCCTGCGGCAAATCACCACCCGACAGCTCTGGATTTTCGGCCATCAGGGAGGTTCTGGCATCGCCATCGCGAACGCTAGGATTTTCCAAGATAGCGCGAAGTTGCAGCAAGTTGCTCGGCAAACCGCCGATGTGGAATTCATCCAAGGCGGCCAAGGTCCGGTCCACGGCGGATGATAGCGTGCCGGCGGAATTGGACGAACAAATCAGCTTGGCCAGCAACGGATCGAACTGAGCGGGAGGGGCATAGCCAAGATAACCGCAGGCATCGACACGTACTCCCGGCCCGGACGGCTCCTTATAGCCGCTGATCGTGCCGGCACCCTGGGCGACGACGCGGGCCTGAATGGCATAGCCCCTGGCGCTGCCAATGGCGGACTGGTCGCCAAGGCCGATGGACTCCAGCGAGGCGCCGCCGACGATGTGGAACTGCGCCTCGACAAGGTCGATGCCCGTCACCTGTTCCGTGACGGTGTGTTCGACCTGGATGCGAGGGTTGCATTCGATGAAATAGTAGTCGCCGCTCTCAGGCGAAACCAGGAACTCAACGGTACCGGCATTAACGTAGTCCGCCGCCTTGGCCAGTTTGATCGCATCATCAAGCATGTTTTGCCTGAGTGCCGCATCAAGGCCGGCGGCGGGGGCGATTTCAATGACCTTTTGATTGCGAATTTGCACCGAACAATCGCGCTCGTACAGATGAACCGTCTGTCCCTTGCTGTCCGCCAGCACCTGCACCTCAATGTGCCGCGGCCGTTCGACAAGCTTCTCGACAAAGATGGAGCCGTCGCCAAAAGCAGCCGCCGCCTCGCTTTGGCAGCGCTCGAAGGCTTCCCCCAACTCATCATCCGATGACACCGCGCGCATGCCCCGGCCACCGCCGCCGGCGGCGGCTTTCAGCATCACGGGATAGCCGATGCCATGGGCGATTTCGCGTGCTTCATCGCCGGAGGCAAGCGCGGCGGTGCTGCCCGATACGACGGGGATGCCGCAGGATTGCGCCAACGCGCGCGCCGTAACCTTGTCGCCGAACAACTGCAGCGAGGATGCCGATGGCCCGATGAAGGTAATCCCCTCGGCCGCGCACATGGTAGCGAAATTGGCATTCTCGGACAGGAAACCATAGCCGGGATGAACGCAGTCGCATTGCATGTCCTTGGCAATCTTGATCAGCGCGGCGCCGTCCAGGTAGGCCGAAACAGGATCTTGCTGGCCGTCGTGACCAATCACCTGTGCATGCGTGGTCATGCGGGTATGAAGTGACAGTGCGTCCACCGGCGCGTAAACGGCGACGGATTCGATGCCCAGCGCCTTTGCGGCCTTGGCGATACGGATGGCGATTTCGCCACGATTGGCGATCAGGACTCGCGCGTGCAGACCCATGGTTCCTCCTGCGGGCAATAGCCAGAGACGGGATTTTGCCGGACGGCAATCCCCAATTGGAATGTTTCCCCGAAGTTTAGCGCCGGTGAAATGCGCACACCATGCAATTCTGCTTTCAGGGCCACATGGATTAAGTGAATTTAGTTGGCTACACTTCGATAGCAGAAAAATCGGGAGGAACAGCCATGGCGGACATCATCATCATCGGTGGCAGCATCATGGGTTCGAGCATCGCCTACCACCTGGCCATGACTGGCCGCGCCGGCGAGGTTTGCGTGATCGAGCCCGACCCGAGCTATGAATGGGCGGCGGCGCCGCGTTCTTCGGGCGGTGTGCGGCTGATGCATGGTCTGCCCGAGAATATCGAAATGTCGCGCTATGGACGGGAAGTCTACAAGGATTTTGCCCGCCTGATGGATGTGGACGGCCAGCCGGGCAGTTTCGATTTTCTCGAAAACGGCTATCTCTACCTTGTTAAGGGGCCCGAGCAGGTCGCGGCGGCGGAGGAAAGCTGGCGTGTGCAGACCGAACAGGGCGTGCCCAACGATTTGCTAGACCGGGACGAGCTAGGCGCTCGTTTTCCCTCTATGAAAGTGGCTGATATCGATGCGGCGATCCACGGCCCGCAGGATGGCTTTATCGACCCCCATGCCGCCGTGCTGGGATTTCGGCGCAAGGCGATTAGCCTCGGCGTCAAATATGTTCAGGACAAGGTTGTCGATTTCGAGGTCAGCGGCGGCCTGGCCAGAAAAGTCGTACTGGAATCCGGCGAACGCATCGCAGGCGATATCATCGTCAATGTGGCCGGCGCCTGGGGACCCAAAATCTCCGCCATGGTCGGCATGACCGTGCCGGTGGAGCCGTTGAGCCGTAATACCTTCTATTTCGACATCCGTGGCAAGATCGAAACCATGCCGCTGACCAAGGATCCGGACGGCGTTACCTTCCGCCAGGAAGGCGCCGGCTTCACGGCGGGACAGACCGATACCGGCGTGGCGTTCGGTTTCGATTGGGAGGTCAAGCACGACATGTTCGATAATAAATTCTGGCCCGTACTGGCCAATCGGGTGACCGCGTTCGAGGCCCTGCAGGTCAAGCGCGGCTGGGCCGGCCACTATGCCTTCAACCGCATGGACGGCAATACCATCATCGGCAAATGGATCGGCGGCCTGGATAATTTCTATGTCGCTACGGGATTCACAGGCGCCGGTCTGCAAAAAGGCCCCGCAATCGGCCGGGCGATGACCGAATTGCTCCTGGACGGCGGTTATCAGACCATAGATCTGTCACGCATGTCATACCAAAGGGTCATCGATGACAAACCGTTGATCGAGAAGGGCTTTACCGCCTGACCATTTGTTCTAGGGTGGGACGGCGGGCTCGATGCGTAGAATCCTGCCATTGCTGGAATCCGTCAACAGGTAGAGATATCCGTCCGGGCCCTGGCGGACATCGCGAATGCGTTCTTCCAGATCGTCCAGAATGCGCTCCTCCTTGACCACTGACTCGCCGTCTAATACCAGGCGGACAAGTAGCCTGAATTTAAGGGCGCCGATGAACAGATTGCCGCGCCATTTCGGAAAGCGGTCGCCGGTGTAGAACGCCATGCCGGATGGCGCGATGGAGGGATCCCAGTAATAGATGGGCTGCTCCATACCCTCCCTATGGGTGCCGACGCCGATCTTGCCACCGGAATAGTGGCGGCCGTAGGCGATGACCGGCCAGCCGTAGTTTCTGCCGGGCCTGGGGATGTTGATTTCATCACCGCCGCGCGCGCCATGTTCGTGAATCCATAGCCGGTCTGTCTTGGGATGCAATGCAGCGCCTTGGGGATTGCGGTGCCCGTAGGACCAGACCTCGGGCCGGTACCCGGCACGGCCCGTGAACGGGTTCCCGGGCGGAATTGTGCCATCGGGTCTGATGCGGACAACCTGTCCCCGGTTGATGGTGAAATCCTGGGCCCGTTCCCGTTCGCCCCGCTCACCGATGGTGATAAACAGATTTCCGTCGCGGGAGAACACCAGCCGGGAGCCGAAATGCCGTCCGCCGCCGCTTTTGGGGATCTGGCGGAATATGACTTTTAGGTCGGTCAGACGATTGCCGGCAATGTCCAGCCGCGCCCGCGCCACGGCGGTTCCCGCGCCGCCCTCTCCCGGCTCGGCGTAGGACACATAGACGAGTTTGTTTTGGCTGAATTGTGGATCAAGGGTGATATCAAGCATTCCGCCCTGACCCGATGCCCGAACCTTGGGCGCGCCCTTGATAGGTGGGGCCACGCGGCCGTCCTGACTTGTCAGCCGAAGCGCGCCATCGCGCTCGCTGACCAGCATCCCGCCATTGGGGAGAAAGGCCAGGCCCCAGGGAGAGCGCAGACCCGCGGCCACTGTCACCACACGCAGTCTGTAATGCTCGCTTTGGTGAAGCTCGGCGCCAGGTACGGGCCTTGCGATGACCAGGATAAGACTCGTGACAAGGGCTGCAACGTAGCTCCGCATGGGAAATGTCCCCCAGAAACCGATGACGCGCGCCTTTGGCGCGGCGATAACATTAGCACCGGAAAATTTACCGCGTCGTCTTTCGGGCCGACGCTGATTTGCGCTAGACTAGCATCAATTCACAAATTGGAGGTGAGGATGAGCGAGGAAACCTATTCGGCTCAATTTTCAGCATTGTGGCCACGAGGTGAGAAAACCGTGGAAATCGCGCCTTTGGCGCCGCGCCTGGACACCCTTGAAGGTAAGACCGTCGCCTTCATGTGGGATTATCTGTTCCGGGGCGACGAAATTTTTCCCATTCTGGAGGCTGAGCTGTCGGCCGCCTATCCGGACATGAAATTCGTTGGCTACACCACATTTGGCTCCACCCACGGTTCCAAGGAGGGCCAGATTATCGCCGATCTGCCCGACACCCTGGCCGAACACAAGGTTGATGCCATAATCTCCGGCATGGGCTGTTGAGGCAGCTGTACCCCCGCCGTGTTGCGGGCCTCAGCTGCCGCCGAAGCCGCCGGCGTACCATCATCCTCCCTGGTCTGTGACGGCTTTCTGGGCCAGGGCGCGACCACCGCGGTGGGCCTGGGCCTGCCGAACCTGCCCATGGCCAAGGTGCCGGGGCATGTGGACACGCAAACCGACAATGAACTGCGTGACAATCTGACCGGCGTCACCGTTAAGGCGGTGATCGAGAACCTGACGGCGGCGCAACCTTCCGCCGTGATGATACCGGAGCCGGGTCCCCAGGACGTGGTCATGGAAGGCAGTTTCGAGGAGATCAACAGATTCTTCTATGAAAACGGCTGGTCCGACGGCCTGCCCATCGTGCCGCCCACGCGGGAGAAGATAGAGCACTTCCTCGGCTTCACCGATCTGCCGGCCGATCATGTGATCGGCAAGCTGCCGCCCGACAACCGCCAGGCCACGGTCTGGAATGTCGCCGTCAACGGCGTCATGGCCGGCTGCAAGCCGCAATACATGCCGGTCCTGGTCGCCCTGGCCGAGGCCATGGCCGATCCTGGCTATGGCGTGGAGCATTCCGGCAACACGCCCGGCGCGGAAACCCTGATCACCATCAACGGTCCCATCATCAAGGATCTGGAGTTCAACTACGAACAGGGTGCCCTGCGCGATGGCTTCCAGGCCAATACTTCCGTGGGCCGTTGGTGGCGGCTGTATCTGCGCAACGTGGCGGGTTTTCTGCCGCACCAGACCGACAAGGGTACCTTCGGCAATACCTGGCGCGTGATCCTGGCCGAGAACGAGGACGCCCTGGCCAGGATCGACTGGCCGCCCCATGCCGCCGACTTTGGTCATGCCCGCGGCGACAACGTGGTGACCATCACCCGCATGACGGGGGGCGATGTCATCGCTTCGGTATTCGGGCAAAAACCGGAGGAAATGCTGCCCTATCTGGCGGACGCCCTGGTCAGCCAGACCGGCTGGCAGCTGATCTTCGCGGTCGGCATGGCGGATGGCGCCTATAACCCGATGCTGGTGCTTTCTCCCATCCTGGCCGAGACCATGGCCAAGGCCGGCTGGTCCAAGGAGGATGTGCGGCAATGGCTGTTCGAGAACTCCCGCATTCCCGCCTGGAAGTTCGAAAAGTACATCGTCGATTACACCAACTTCTATTCCGGTGGCCGCTCCCTGTTCGAACTGGCGCAACTGGACAAGGCAAACGAGGTCTATGGCGAGTCAGAAGACCCCGAACGGCTGGTCCCCATCGTTTGCGATCCAATGGACATCCAGATCGTCATCAGCGGTGATCCGGGGCGGACCAATGCCCAGGTGTTTTCCCACAACGGCATACTGGGCTTCCCCACGGCACGGGCAATCCGTTTGCCGAATGACTGGAAAAACAAGCTGGCAGGCGCGGAGTGAGCAACGGCAATAGCCTGTGGGTCCTGCTGCCCACCGGGCAACGGGCCTCGGGCGAGTGGATTGACGACACCCTGCACAGCCGGGCCAGCGAACAGGGCCTGCTGGAAAGGCTGACCCAGGTCGCCGCCTTTCCCCGGCAACGGGTCGAGGTGGTGCGTGATCCCGATGCGGATGGCCAGGTCAACGAGATGTTCTACCGCCGCGGCTGGACCGACGGCCTGCCCATCGTGCCGCCGACTATGGCGCGGGTGGATGCCATGCTGCGTCACGGCGGCCAGCCGCGAAACCTGCTGTTGGGGGAGGCCGAGCCCCTGAAGGGCCAGGTGACGGTGGAAAAAGTCGCCATCAATGCCGTCATGGCCGGCTGCGAGAATTGCCACCTACCGTTCGTTCTGGCCGCCGCGCAGGCTTTGTTGGAGCCGGAATTCAATCTGCGCGGCGTACAGACCACGGATGAAAACGTCACGCCATTGCTGCTGTTGTCGGGGCCCAGCGCCAGGGCCATGCATATGAACAGCCGCTTCGGCGCCCTGGGACCGGGCTGGCGGGCCAATGCCGCCATCGGCCGGGCGGTGCGTTTGATTATGCACAATCTGGGCGGCGGCTGGCCATCGGCGGTGGCCTTTGCCGGCCTGGGCCAGCCGGGCCGCTATACCCTGTGCCTGGCTGAGGACGAGGAATTCAACCCCTGGGAAAGTCTGCGGGAAGAGCTCGGCTTCGCGGCGGACGATAACGTACTGGTGGTGCAGCGGGCCGAAAGCGTGGTCAACGTGACCGGTGGCCTGGATGATCTGGCTTCCGCCATGGCCTCGGCCACGTCCGCCTTTTCCCGCCTGCATGGGGGGCAAGTTGCGGTCGTCCTGGCGCCCTATGTGGCGAAGATGCTGGCGGAGGAAGGCAAATCCAAGCGGGATGTGAAGGCCTATTTGCATGAACACAGCCACTTGCCGGCGGCGGAGTTCGAAAAATCCTGGATACCATCCCGTTTGGCCGGTCAGACCAAGGCGCCGCGCTGGGTCAAGCAGGCCCTGGCGGATGGCGCCGTGCCGGCGGTGGAGAAGCCTGAAGACATAACGGTCATCGTCGCCGGCGGTGATATCCCCATACCGCAATGTGCCTATATGCCCACCTGGGGTTTTCCGAGCTGCCGTATCGCCAAGAAAGTCGACCTGCCTCAAGGCTGGTCGCCACAGCCGGAGACCTAAATGGCCAGAGCACCCCGCACCACGCATCAGATCGTTGTCATCGGTGCCGGTATCGCCGGCCTGGCGGCAGCGACGGAAGCCGCCCGCTGCGGCCTGAAGACAGCCCTTTTCGATGACGGCCTGCTGGGCGGCCTGATCACCAATGTGGGTGCGGTGCACGGCCATCCGGGGCAGGAGGGCGCCACCGGTGCCGATCTGGTCAACGCCATGCTGGGTGAGGTTTTAGAGGCCGGCGTTGATTATCAGCCCGGCGCGGTCAGCGAACTGACATCCCTGGGTAGCCATTGGAGCCTGCCCGCGAACGGCGCAACGGCATTGCGTGTCATCCTCGCCACGGGCGCGGAATTGCGCACCCTGGATGTTCCGGGGGAAGAACAACTGACGGGCCGGGGCGTCTCCCAATGCGCCTTTTGCGACGGCGGTCTGTACAAGGGCAGGGATGTGGCCGTGGTGGGCGGCGGCGACGCCGCATTTCAGGAGGCGCTGCATCTGGCCGAACTTTGCGCGAATGTCACCATGATCCTGCGCGGGCGCAAGTCGCGCGCCCGCCCTACCTTTGTCAGACAGGCGGCGGATTTGGGTAACATGCACTTTCGCTGGAACACGGATGTACAGGAGATCATGGGTGACGATGGCGTCGATGCGGTGCGTCTGAAGGGCCAGGACGGGGGAGAAGAGGAAATTTTGTCAATCTCCGCCATATTTCCATTCATCGGACTTGCGCCCCGGACCGCCCTGGCGCCAGAGCAGGCCAAGCGGGACAACCACGGCGGCTTGGTCGTTGATCTGGGCATGCAGACGGATCAGGATGGCCTTTATGCCATCGGTGCCGCCCGGGCAGGCCATGGCGGGCAGGTCGCACATGCTATCGCAGACGCCAAGTCAGCGGCACAGGCGGCGTGGCGGAGCATCTAGCGGGGACTGTCCTTGGAGAAGTATGTTGCCAAATTCCTCTCTGAACTGCGTGATCGCGGCGCCATGGAAGCGATGTTCGATATCCTGCCCGACATCTATTTCTACATCAAGGACCGGAACTGCCGCTGGGTCTTGTGCAACCAGGCCTGCCTGCGGCTTTTGAACTACCGCAATCAAGAGGAAATTTACGGCGCGACAGAGCGGGATTTCTTTCCGCCCAAGATTGCCGAAATGATCTACCTCGATGACCGCGATGTGATCGACAACAACCGCCGCATCATCAACCGCACCGAGTTGATCGTCGATGAGACCGGACATTTGATCTGGGTATCGACCAACAAGCTTCCCCTTGCGGCCCGCGACGGCAGCATCGCCGGTCTGATGGGAACCACGCGGGTGTTGACCCGCTCGGACGAGCTGCCTGACGAATTTCAGCAGTTTCGCGAGGTGATCGACCATATTCAGGCCAATGTTAGCGAGAAAATCGATATCAAGGCCCTGGCCCGGATCAGTTGCCTATCCGACAGTCAATTCAGAAAACGCTTCCGCATGCAATTTCGCCTCTCGCCGCAGGAATTTATCCTGCGCACGAGGCTGCAGGCGGCCTCGAAAATGCTCATCTCGACGGATAAGCCCATCGTGACAGTGGCGCTCAGCAGCGGCTTCAGCGATCAAAGCTATTTCACCAAACAGTTCAGCAAGTTTTTTGAGCAATCGCCCCGGCGCTACCGCGCAACCTGGGGCCAAAAGTAGGTTTGCCTTCTCCGGCTGCTGTCCGAATTTCTACAGACAAGCGAATAGTTATAAAATAGGCGCGACGCGCAAAAGCCCTCGCGGTGCTCCCTTGCTAGGTTCAACCATGAACCAAGGAACGCCAGCAGCACTACGGGACGGATATGCCGTGCTTTGAGCATCAGGGTGGCGAGGTACACTTCGACATCCGCGGCAGCGGAGATGATCTGCTGTTCATGCACGGTCTTGCCGCCGATCGCCAGCAGGGCGCGCAGGCGCTTGACGATTTGCCCGGCTATCGCCTGATCACCGTGGACATGCCCGGCCATGGCGACAGTAAAATGCCGGACGGACGCGCCGCGAGCGGACAGGCGAGTTTCAAGGCCTATGGCGAGGTTGCAACCGCCTTACTGGCCCATCTTGGCGTCCGGAAGATCATCGCGGGCGGTATTTCCATGGGGGCGGGTATCGCGCTGCATCTTGCCCTGTCATCGCCGCATCTGGTGCGGGCGCTGTTGTTGGTACGCCCGGCCTGGCTCGACCGGCCCGGCCGTCCGCATCTGAGCATTATTGAAGATATCGGCAGTTGGCTGTCGGAGGCGGGCGCCGAATACACCGCCGCGCGTTTGAAGGTGCATCCGGTCTATGAGGCGGCCCTGGCGGAGAACCCGGCATGTGCCGCCTCGATTATGGGGGCGGTAGAGCGTCCCCAGGCGATCAAGGCCGCCGCTGTCCTCGGCGCCCTGGTTGCCGATCAGCCGTTCGACAGGATCAGCTCGTTGGTTAAATGCACGACGCCGGCGCTGGTGATCGGCAACAACGCGGATCCGCTGCATCCACCGATGATCGCACGTGAGCTATCGGGTGCCCTGGCCGATGCGCGGTATTTCCATGCGCCGCCGAAATATCTCGCGGCCCGGGAACACAAGGCCGCCGTCATCAAGGCCATCGAACAATTTCTGCAGGAACAGCTTCAACCGTTAGGAGAGCGAAAACCATGATCACCAAACGCATTTCAACCGAACAGATTCTGGCCAAGCTGAACGGCAAGGTCGCCCGGCACGAGCCGACCATGATTTCCAGCGCCGGCAGCGGCCTTGTGGCAAAGCTGTTGGAGCAGGCTGGGTCGGACTGCATCAATACCTTCTCGGGCGCGCGGCTGCGTTCCAATGGCATGGGCACCATGCCGATGATGTGGCCGATCCTGGATTCCAACAAGCAGACCATGGACTACACCCGGGAGGACATCATGCCGGCGCTGCAGGGAGAAGCCTTCGTCTGTGCCTGTCTGAACGCCAATGATCCGTTGAAGGACATGCGCATGGTGCTGGAGGACTGCAAGCGCATGGGCGTGAACTCGGTCTCCAACATCGGTCCCTCGATCAGTTATGTGGACAAGGACAGTGAAATCTATCGGGTCATCACCTCTACCGGTGTCACCCTGCAAAACGAGATCGACATGCTGCGCCTGGCCCGCGAGGAGATGGACATGGTGGCGATTGGGCTGGCCTTCACCAAGGAAGACTCGATCGAGATCGTCAAGGGCGCGCGACCGCATGTCTTTTGCTATCACGCCGGCACCACCAAGGGCGGGCTGAGCGGATATGACAACGGTAGCACCATCGCCGACACGGCGGCCGAGACGGAGGATGTATACGAAGCCGTCCGCGCCATTGACCCGGATGTGATCCTGGTTGGTCACGGCGCCGCGATGGAGACGCCGGAAGATGCGCAATACATGCTTGACCATACTTCCGGCCATGGGTTCTGGACCGGTTCTTCCACCGAACGGTTGCCGATTGAGCGCGCGGTTAGCGAAGCGGCCAACGCGTTCACGGCGTTGAAATTTTCGAACTAGGAGGGCGATATCATGACCAAGACAATTGCCGTTCTGGCCACCATGGATACCAAGGGCGCCGAATGCGCCTACCTGCGTGACGAGATCACCCGGCTGGGTGCGCGGGCGCTGTTGATTGATATCGGGGTCGTGGGTGATGCGAATATCGACGTGGACATTGCCAGTGCCGAAATTGCCGCCAAGGGCGGGACCGGACTTGCCGCGTTGCGGGATAATCCATCCAGGGAAACCGCCTCCGAGGTCATGATCCTTGGCGCCACGGCGGCCTTGCTGGACCTTATCACCGCCAAGAAAGTTGATGGCATCATCAGTCTGGGCGGCACCCAGGGCACCAATAACTGTTGCCGCGTGATGCAGGCGCTGCCCTATGGTTTTCCCAAGGTGATGCTGTCGACCATGGCCTCGGGCGATACCTCCGGCTATGTCGGGATCAAGGACATCACCATGATGTTCTCGGTTAGCGATATTCTGGGCCTCAACCCGTTTTTCCGCCGCATCCTTTCCAACGCTGCCGGCGCCGTTGTCGGCATGGCCGACGCCGCGATCGAGATCGAGTTCGATGCGGCGAAACCCGTGATCGGCATAACCAATCTTGGCGTTTTGACCCAGGGCACCATGCGGGCCATGGAACTGCTGGCGGAACGTGGCTATGAAACCATCGTTTTTCATGCGGTCGGCGCCGGAGGGCGAGCCATGGAGCAACTGATGCGCGACGGCTTCATTACCGCCGTGTTCGACTATGCGCTGGGCGATATTACCGATGCCCTGTTCGGTGGCATTCGCGCGGCGGATGAAGACCGGCTGACCGTGGCGGGGCAACTGGGCATTCCCCAGGTCGTCGTTCCGGGAGGTGTTGATCATATTGGCATTCTGCTGGACGAACCCAATACGGTGCCCGATGCCTATAAGGACCGCCTCTACAGTTATCATAACCCGGTCATCCTGGTGCCGCGCACAACGGGGCCCGAACTAGTCCGCATGATGGAGGAAATCCGCGACCGCCTTTCCCATTCGAAGGCCAACACAGTGTTCATGTTGCCTACCAAGGGTGTCAGCAGCTATTCCGTAGCCGGCGGCGTGCTGTACGACGGCGAAAGCGATGCCGCGTTTTTCGCCGCCGTGCGCGAGATGTTGCCGAAGCATGTTCCGTTGATCGAGGTCGAGGCGGGCGCGGAAGACCCCGCGTTTGTTGGCCGGGCCGTTGATGAACTGGTCAAACTCATTGAAGGTAGCGAAGCAACGGCAACAACCGGGTGATCAAAGCTATGCGCGGTGTATGCTGACAGCAAGGAATTAGGCGGATGAGTTCCGGCGACGAAGCACTGTTTCTTGGCTTGGATGCCGGAACCTCCGGCATGCGCGGCGTCTGTGTCGATCAGGGCGGCGAAATCGTTGCGGCGGCAAAAACCAGCTTCGATGATGAACAGCAGGCCCGCCTGCCCAAAGTCTGGCGCGCCGGGATCGCCCGGATTCTGGACGAGTTGGCGTCTCTTGTCGCCCTGGACCGCATTCGCGGCATCGCCGTCGACGGCCAATCGGGCACGGGGTGAATTCAGGGGTGAAGTGCAACACCTCCCGGCGCTAACGTAGCGCCTGGAGTCCAATCCAAGGAGGTGTTGCCATGAAAGCCTACGGTCATCTGACGTATGAAGAAAGAGATCGCATAGCCCTTCTGCGCTCGACAGGGTCCAATCAGGCGGCGATTGCCCGCGAGATAGGTCGGCCTGCATGTACGGTGAGCCGGGAATTGAAGCGCAATTGTAATGGTGATGGCGGCTACCGGCCGGTTTCGTCGGAAGGCCGTTATCTTGCCCGCCGTCAACGGCTCCGCGTTCTTGACGCCAACCCGGAGCTTGCCGGCTTCGTTGTCGAACGGTTACACGAGGGCTGGACACCGGAACAGGTCTCCGGCTGGCTTGCGGCGGGCAATGAAAATCTGCCATTCATCAGTTTCGAGAGTATTTACGACTGGATCTACGGCCCGACGCAAAAATCTGAAAAGCTGTGGAAACTGTTGCCGAAGAAGCGAGCCAGACGGGGCCGGCGTAAGAGGCGGAAAGCGCGCAATACCATTGCGGACCGTCGTTCCATCCATGACCGCCCTGATGATGTGGAAAGCCGTGAAACAGTGGGCCATTGGGAAGGCGATCTGATGATTTGCAAGCGGACCCGGCCGGTGTTGGTGCTCAAGGAGAGGAAAAGTCGTTTTGTTATCGCCGCCAAACTAAGCGGCAAAACCGCCGCCGAAACCGCCGGGGCGATCATAGATGTGTTCCGGCGATTGGACCCCGATATCCGCAAATCAATCACCTTCGACAACGGCGGTGAATTCGCCGGACATGGCTTGATCCGAGATGCCTTCAATATGGCAACCTGGTTCTGCGATGCCTATGCCTCGTGGCAGAAAGGCGCGGTCGAGAACATGAATGGCCGGCTGCGCCGCGATCTGCCGCGAAAACGAGACATCGATAAAATGAACGATGAAGAACTACAGGACATCTTGCTGAGCCACAACCTAACCCCGAGAAAGTGCCTCGGATACAAAACGCCCATTCAGGCAATCTTGAAAGAACTCGGAATTGACGTCAAACTGTCGTTCAGATCAAATGTTGCACTTCGCGCCTGAATTCACCC
>JASLLM010000082.1 GCA_030747035.1 Alphaproteobacteria bacterium
TCTTCAAACCAGAGGAATGCTGGAACTTCTTCGCCGAGGATGGCTATGCTCCAAAATAATCCGGAAACGCTCTAGGCGCTTACAAGACCCAGGCCGGGGCGGAAGACGAATGGGCCAAATTTCAGGCCAACCCCATGGCCGTCGAACTCTCCGATGCCAAGGTGAACTATGTTCCCTCGAAACCTCTAAAGAGCGGCAAGAGATTGACGCTGATCATCATCAACGAATACGCCAACTTCAACGCCGCCAACGGCGCCTGCAAGACGCTGAAAGGCAACGGCATCGACTGCGTCGCCTACCATGTAAAGCCGTAGCAGCGGGAGACTTGGCTCCCAGCCATACCGGGTGCCCAAAATACCTACTCCGGCACGAAATTATATTTGCCCACGCCCTGTACGATCATGAACTTGCAGGGGCCGTCGTCCACGCCGGTGACCCGGTGCGGCTGGCCCGCCGGGGCCTTGAAGGTTTCGCCGGGGTTTAGCACCTGCACCGCATCGGGGCGGCGGGTTTCCACCTGCATCGGCCCTTCCATGCAAAAGAAATCATCATCGATGATATCGTGACTGTGCCAGGGCACTTCCTCGCCCGCGTCCAGGGTCAGGATGGAGACGCGCAGATCCTCGGCCACGGCGATCCGCTCCCGCCCCTTGATCTTGTAGCCTAGCTTGTCATTTTCGCTCATACCGCAGCTCCTCTATCTGCGAATTGTCGTCTATTGGCGAACATCGCGCAATCTCCTGCTACATTGCCGCCATGAACTGGTCGGACGAAGGGTATGTGCTGTCCGTCCGCCGCCATGGGGAGGCGGCGGCGATCGTCAATCTGTTGACCCGGGCGCATGGCCGCCATGCCGGCCTGGTGCGTGGCGGCATGGGGCGGCGCCTACGCGGGGTATTGCAGCCAGGCAACCGGGTGGCGGCGGAGTGGCGCGGGCGCTTGGCCGAACATCTAGGCACCTACACGGTGGAAGCGCTGCGGGATCATGCGGCCGGCCTGCTGTCGGACGGCGACCGCCTGGCCGGTCTGACCGCCGCCGCCGCCGTGACCGAGGCCGCCCTGCCGGAGCGGGAGCCGCATGAGACGATCCACGACGGTTTCGCGGTGCTGCTGGAGGCCCTGGCCGGCACGCGGGCCTGGCCGGCGGTCTATGTGCGGTTCGAGCTTGGCCTGCTGGCCGAGCTGGGTTTCGGGCTGGATCTGAGCCACTGCGCCGCCACGGGCAACACGGAGGATCTGACCTACGTCTCACCCCGCAGCGCCCGTGCCGTCAGCCGTGAGGCAGCGGCGCCCTATAAGGATAAGTTGCTGCCCCTGCCGCCTTTCCTGTTGAACGGCAGCGTGGACGAGCCCTCGCGCCAGGACGTCCTGGATGGCTTGAGACTGACCGGTCATTTTCTTGAAACGGCGGTCTTCGCGCCCCACAACAGGCCGCTGCCGGGCGCGCGCGAGCGGTTGGTGGAACGCATTTCGCGCCACGAAACATGAATGGGCAAATAATCAGTGGTACAATAGGCCATGACAGAGATTCTCGAAGGCGGTGACATCCGCGATACCCCCCTGGGCGAGGCCCTTGGCGAACGCTACCTCTCCTATGCCCTTTCCACCATCATGTCGCGCTCCCTGCCCGATGTGCGCGACGGCATGAAGCCGGTGCACCGGCGCATTTTGTACGCCATGCGGCAGCTCAAGCTGAACCCGGATACGGGTTTCAAGAAATGCGCCCGCATCGTCGGCGATGTCATGGGCAAGTTTCACCCCCATGGCGATCAGGCGATCTACGATGCCCTGGTGCGCCTGGCGCAGGAGTTCGCCCAGCGTTATCCCCTGGTGGACGGGCAGGGCAATTTCGGCAACGTGGACGGCGATAACGCCGCCGCCATGCGTTATACCGAGGCCCGCATGACCGTCGTGGCCCAGGCGTTGCTGCAGGGCATCGATCTGGACACGGTGGATTTTCGCGGCACCTATGATGGCGAAGATGAAGAGCCCATGGTCCTGCCGGCGGCCTTCCCGAACCTGTTGGCCAACGGCGCCACGGGCATCGCCGTGGGCATGGCGACCTCGATCCCGCCCCATAACATACGCGAGCTCTGCGCCGCGCTGCTGCATCTGATCAAGTTCCCTAATGCGGGGCTGGACAAGCTGGTGCAGTTGATACCGGGCCCGGATTTTCCCACCGGCGGGATTATTGTCGAGGACCATGCCTCGATCCTGGAGGCCTACAAGACCGGGCGTGGCGGCTTTCGTCTGCGCGCCAAGTGGGCGGTCGAGAAGGGCAAGCGCGGCACCTACAACATCGTAGTGACCGAGATCCCCTACCAGGTGCCCAAGGGCCGGATCATCGAAAAAATCGCCGAGCTGCTGCACCAGCGCAAGCTGCCGCTGCTGGCCGATATCCGCGATGAATCGGCCGAGGATATCCGCCTGGTGCTGGAGCCGAAGTCGGGCCGCGTGGAGCCGGAAATGCTGATGGAGCACCTGTTCCGCCTCTCCGATCTGGAGACCCGCATCGGCCTGAACCTTAATGTCCTGGATGCGGACCAGACGCCAAAGGTGATGAACCTGCGGGAGGCCTTGCAGGCCTTTCTCGATCACCGGCATGTGGTCCTGGTGTGGCGCACCAAGCACCGCCTGGCGCAGATCGAACGGCGCCTGGAAGTCTTGGGCGCTTATCTGATCTGTTATCTGAACCTTGACGAGGTGATCCGCATCATCCGGGAGGAGGACGAGGCCAAGCCGGCCCTGATGCAGGCCTTTAAACTCAGCGAAAACCAGGCCGAGGCGATTTTGAACATGCGCCTGCGCGCCCTGCGCCGCTTGGAGGAGATGGAGATCCGGGCCGAGGACAAGGCGTTGAAGGGCGAGCGCAAGGAACTGAAGACCCTGCTGGCCTCGGAAGACAAACGCTGGGCCGCGATCGCCGGAGAAATCCGCGAGATGCGCAAGACCTTTGGCGACGATCCGGCCCTGGGCCCGCGCCGCAGTGCCTTCGCCGAGGCGCCGACGGGCGAATTGATGCCCATCGAGGCGATGGTGGAAAAGGAACCCATTACCGTCGTCTGCTCCGACAAGGGCTGGCTGCGCGCCCTGCGCGGGCATGTGGAGGAAGGCCACGACGTGCGCTACAAGGACGGCGACAAGGG
Organism: Alphaproteobacteria bacterium; assembly: GCA_030747035.1. GTDB lineage: Bacteria > Pseudomonadota > Alphaproteobacteria. The sequence goes on from JASLLM010000082.1 coordinate 3,147, forward strand.
CCGCTTCTGGCTGCATGCCCAGAGCACCGACAAGCTGGTGCTGTTCGCCACAAATGGCCGCTTTTACACCCTGGCCTGTGACAAGCTGCCGGGGGGCAGGGGCAATGGCGAGCCGGTACGCCTGCTGCTGGACCTGGCCAATGATCAGGAGATCGTCAACCTGATGGTGCACGATCCGGAGCGCAAATTGCTGGTCGCCTCCTCCGACGGCCGAGGCTTTGTCGTGGAGGAGAAATCAACCGTGGCGCAGACCCGTGGCGGCCGCCAGGTCCTGAATGTCTCCGGCGATGTGGAGGCGGCGGTCTGCGCGCCTGTGCAAGGCGATCATGTGGCGGCGGTGGGCGAAAACCACAAGATGGTGATCTTCCCCCTATCCGAACTGCCGGAAATGAACCGGGGCCGGGGTGTTGTCCTGCAACGCTACCGCGACGGCGGCCTGTCGGATGCCAAGACCTTGACGCCATCGGAAGGCCTGACCTGGCGCCAGGCCGGCGGCCGCACCCGCACCGAAACAGAGCTGACCATGTGGCTGGGTAAGCGCGGTCAGGCCGGCCGGCTGGCACCGAAGGGATTTCCGAAGAATCACAAGTTTGGTTAGTTCGACATGAGTGTATCCGAGTTCGAAACCGTCCATGGGGTTTTCGGCCACGCGGCCGAACAATGGCCCGGCCAAGGGGCGCTCTGCGCCACGCCGATGCCGGGCCGGGACTATTATCCCGATGGCAAGGAATTCACCTATGCCGAAAGCTGGTCCCGGATCGAGGCCTTGCGGGCGCAATATGCCGAGGCCGGCTTCGGCCATGGCCACCGGGTCGGCCTGCTGCTGGAACAGCGGCCGGAATTCTTCTTCCACTATCTGGCCCTGAACGGCCTGGGCTGCGGCATCGTCCCCATCAACCCGGACTACCGGCACGACGAAATGCTCTATCAGATGGACCATTCCGAGGCCGATGTGGTGATCACCCTGGAGGCCCGGGCGGAGGACCTGGGCAAGGTTGCGGCGGAGCGGGAGAGGCCCCTGCCCGTCGTCCGCTTCGAGGCTTTTGACGACGATCTGACGCCCCTTGGCCCGGCGCCGTTCGATGCGCCGCCAGGACCGGGCAGCGAGATCAGCCTGCTTTACACGTCCGGCACCACGGGCCGGCCCAAGGGCTGCATTCTGAGCAACGAATTCTATATTCAGGCCGGCCTGTGGTATCTCTCCATGGGCGGCAAATTGCAGTTCGAGGCGCCAGAGCGGATCATCAACCCCCTGCCGTTCTTTCACGTCAACGCCCAGGCGGTCTGCGCCACCGCGCTGTTCCTCTCGGGCGGCTGCCTGATCGCGCCGGACCGCTTTCACCCATCGACCTGGTGGCGGGATGTGGTCGCCACCAAGGCCACCGCCATGCATTACCTGGGCGTGGTGCCGCCCCTGTTGATGAACCAGCCCGAAGTACTGGAAGAGAAACAGCACAAACTGCGCTTCGGCACCGGTGCCGGGTTGGAGCCGGAACTGCATGGCCCGTTCGAGGAACGCTTCGGCTTTCCCCTGGTAGAGGTCTGGGGCATGACCGAGACCGGCCGCGTCTTCGCCGACTGCCACGAGCCCCGCCGCATTGACACCCGCGCCTTCGGCAAGCCCCTGGAGAACCTGGAAGCCCGCGTCGTCGACGATGACGACAATGACGTCGCACCGGAGACGGAAGGCGAATTGTTGGTGCGCTATAACGCAGAGACACCGCGCAAACATTTCTTTTCCGGCTATCTGAAGAACGAGGAGGAGACCGAGAAATCCTGGCGCGGCGGCTGGTTCCATACCGGCGATACGGTGCGCCAGGGCGCGGACGGCATGTTGTATTTCGTAGACCGCAAGAAAAACATCATCCGCCGCTCCGGTGAGAACATCGCCGCCGCCGAGATTGAGGCCTGCCTGCAGGCCCATGACGATGTGGCGCAGGTCGCGGTGCTGCCGGTGGAAGATGAAATCCGCGACGAGGAAGTCCTGGCCTGCATCGTTCCCATGCCCGAGGCGGCGACGGACGCGGCCCAAGCGCGCAGGTTGTTCGATTGGTGCTTCGAACGCCAGGCCTACTACAAGGCGCCGGGCTGGCTGCTGTTCGTTGACAGCCTGCCGACCACCGGCACGCAAAAGATCCAGAAGGCGCAGATCTTCAAACCCGACGAGGACCCCTGCGAAAACCCCGCCATCAACGATTACCGCGAGCTGAAGAAACGCCACCGTTGACGCGGCGCCACCACCTATTTCGGTGACAGTTTACTTAATAGGCCCCGCGCCAGGAAGATTCACCCGAGGCAGACCTATTAAGTAAACTGTCACCGAAATAGGGCGCCGAATTAGGCCGGCCTGTCGCCCTGGATCGTGACGCGGTAGCCGTGGCGCACGTTGGGATAGTAGTCCCAGGCGGCATGATGCTGGGTGCAGCGGTTATCCCAGAACGCCACGGAATTGTTTTCCCAGCGGTAGCGGCACTGGAAATGCACGCCCCTGGCCACATGATTGAACAGCATCTGCAGCATGTCGTTGCTTTCGTGATGGCTCAGTTCCAGAATCCTGGTGGTGAAGGAAGCATTGACGAACAGCCCCTTGCGGCCGGTCACGGGATGCGTGCGGACGACGGGGTGAACCGCCTCCGGATAGCCATCATCGCGCAGATTTTCCTTCAGGCCATAGCGGCCCTTGTGCACATGCTCAGAACGGTGCAGGGCGGTCAGGCCGTCGAGGAAATTCTGCATTTTGTCCGACAGGGACTCATAAGCCCCATACATGCTTGAAAACAGCGTATCGCCGCCGATCTCGGGCGCCGTGTGGATGTGCAGGATCGAACCCATGGGCGGTTCCACATCGCAACTGACGTCCGAATGCCAGCCGCCGCCCGCCACATACTTGGATTTCTCATCCGCATGAATGACCAGGATCTCCGGATGATCCTTCGGCGCCGGCGCGGCGGGATGGACATGCAGATCGCCAAAACGGCGGCCCAGATCCTTGTGCTGCTCCAGGCTCATTTCCTGATCCCGGAAAAACAGCACCTGATGATCCATCAACGCGTCATGCAGCATATCGAACGTGGCATCGCTCAAAGGCTCCGCCAGGTCGACACCTTCCACATCGGCGCCAATGGATGCCGTCACCGGTTTCACGCGAATATTGCTCAATGTCATATGGTTTCCCCATTCCCCAATTAGTTCAGACTGCCCCAATTGGGCTTATGGTAAGCTGGAACACGGCGCCGATTCAAGCCGGGACATTGCCTAGGCCGAAGAGACTGATTGTTCCATGTGGCAATCGATATTCTGGTGTTTGGCGGCTCGCGTATTACTTCTCTATGCCTTAAGATACATAACAGTATGCCTTATGGGCCATCGCAATGACGGATTTTCAAGTTATAGAGGAGCATCTGGTCCCAATTGACCGGATTCCCGACGCCGGTTTGACTGCGTTGGTATCCTATTGGGAGCGCAAGAAAGGCGGGCGCCCATTCGCACTCCGCCGTGATATCGACCCGGCGGACATTCCCGGGCTGCTTGGAAATATTCGTCTGGTCGACATCGAAGCGCAGAATGTATTTCGCTTCAGGCTGTACGGCACCCATGCCACCAATCCCGACCAGCGGGACATGACCGGCCTGACCACTGGCGACTACGAGGACAAGGCTTTCGGCGAGGTGGTCACACGGCATTATGCCGAGGTCGCGGCGGACGGTGTGGCCAGACGCTGGCACATCAAGGCACGGGTTGACGCCGGTGAGTACGAGTATCTGCGCGTCGTCCTGCCGATCAGCCGAAACGAAAAAACCGTCGATGCGCTGTTGGTGCATTCCGCGCGGCTCAAGAACCCCTTCGTGCTTTGGCGCTAAGCCGGTTGGGTGCCACCACTCTTGCTGCCTGAGCCGGACGGAAGACTGTTGCGCCCGCGCCCCTGCCGCCTTATCTAACCGGCCATGAGCGAGATCAAACCCATCCATGTAATCGGCGGCGGCCTGGCTGGATCGGAAGCGGCCTGGCAGATCGCCCGCGCCGGCGTACGGGCCATGCTGCACGAAATGCGGCCCCAGCGCATGACGGAAGCACACCAGACCGAGGGTCTGGCCGAATTGGTCTGCTCCAACTCCTTCCGCTCCGACGATGCCCGGGCCAGCGCGGTGGGCCTGCTGCATGAAGAGATGCGGCGCTGCGGCAGTCTGATCATGGCCGCGGCGGACGCCAACAAGGTACCGGCGGGGGGCGCCCTGGCCATGGACCGGGTGGCGTTTTCCGACCATGTCAGCGCGGCGTTGGCCGCCGAGCCGCTGGTCGAGCTGGCGCGGGGCGAGGTCGCGGGCCTGCCGCCCGAGGACTGGGACAATGTCATTATCGCCACGGGTCCCCTCACCTCTCCCGATCTGACGGCCGCCATCGCCAGCCTGACCGGGGCGGAGCATCTGGCCTTTTTCGATGCCATCGCGCCCATTGTCCATGCGGATTCGGTGAATATGGAGACGGCCTGGTTCCAATCCCGCTACGACAAGCCGGGACCGGGGGGCACGGGCAAGGATTACCTGAATTGCCCCCTGAGCCAGGCGCAATACGAGGCCTTCATCGCCGCGCTGTTGCAGGGTGATGTGACCGAGTTTCACGATTGGGAAAAGGACACGCCCTACTTCGATGGTTGCCTGCCCATTGAGGTGATGGCGGAGCGGGGCCCCGAAACATTGCGCTATGGGCCGATGAAGCCGGTCGGCCTGACCAACGCCCATGCCCCCGGCGTCAAACCATATGCCGTGGTGCAACTGCGTCAGGATAATGCCCAAGCGACGTTGTATAATCTGGTCGGGTTCCAGACCAAGCTGAAGCACGGCGCACAGATGCAAATCCTGCGCACCATTCCGGGGCTGGAGCAGGCCCGCTTTGCCCGCATGGGCGGCATCCACCGCAATACCTTCCTGAACAGCCCCGCGCTGCTTGACGGCAGCTGCCGCCTCACCGCCCAGCCGCGCCTGCGTTTCGCGGGCCAGATCACCGGCGTCGAGGGCTATGTGGAAAGTGCCGCCATGGGTTTGCTGACCGGCCGCTTCGCCGCCGCCGAACGTCTGGGCCGCGCGCCCAACCCGCCGCCGCCCACCACATCCATGGGAACCCTGCTGGGCCATGTCACGGGCAGCGCCCGGCACCGGGATCTGAAAGAGGGCAAGACGGCTGATTTTCAGCCCATGAACGCCAATTTCGGCCTGTTCCCCCTGCTGCAGCCCCCCGTAAAGAAAAAACAGCGCAAGGCCGCCTACGCCGACCGCGCCCTGTCCGACCTAACCGCCTGGCTGGCCTAACCATTTCGGTGACCTATTTCGGTGACAGTTTACTTAACTCACTCGAGTTAAGTAAACTGTCACCGAAATAGAGGATCGAATGCTATGGCCGGTGCAGCAGGGCCCGCCAGCACAGCATCAGGGGGCGGGACAGGGGGTTGAGGCCAAGATCGGGCGCGAAAGGATCATGGCCCGCCCTGGCCAGGCGCCGCAAATAGGCCCGCGCCAGGCTGCCGTGCAGCAGAGGCGCGATGGTGGAGCCTTTGGGGCGGTAATTTGCCAGCGTCGCCAACTCTTCATTCGCCGCCGCCGCGACCTCCGCCACGCAGGCCGCCACCGCGGCGGGCTGATCCCCGGACCAGATCACATCCGCCGCAACGCCATGGCGCGCCAGAACATCCAGCGGCAGACAAAGCCGGCCCTGAAAACCGGCACCCGGCGCCTGATACCGTATGGCCCGCAGCATGCCGGCCAGGGCATAGGCGGTGCCCGCCGCCCGCGCCGCCGACGTCGCCGTATCATCATCGGCCAAAATGCCGGCCGCCAGAGCAACCAAGGCGCCGCCGGTATCCCGGGCCTGGGCCAGGACGTCCGCCAGGGAGGCAAAGGGCGGATCGGTCAGGTCCCTTTCCCGCGCCGCCAGGATACAGCGCAGACCCGGCAGCATGTCCGATAGCCGATCCGGCCTCGCTAGCAGCGACGATAGTACCGGATGGGCCTGGCCCGCCGCGCCGCCGCCAGCGGCGGCGCCCTCCAGGGCGTCGCGCCACCATTGCAGGCGCATTTGTCCCAACAAAGGCTGCTCGCCGCCGGCCACGACGGCCCGGGCACATTCCAGGTTGAAGGCGTACAGCGCCGCCAACAGAGGCCGGGCCGCCCGGGGCGCGAACAGCAGGGTCAGATAGCGGTCGCGGTCAGCCCGGCGCAGTTCGCCGAGGCAGTAATCCAAAGTCTGGTTGCCATCGCGGCCGCCAAATTCACCTGTCAATATTGCCCCTCCATCCCAGTTGCCGTATCACTGAACGACCTGCCGCCGCCCGATGAGATGTTAGCCGTTTTCATATGAGTACCCCCAGCCAAGATTTTGCCGCGCAACATGCCGCCGCGCCGGGACCTGCGCATACGCCGCCCCGGCCGCCGCTTTTCGGCCTGCACTATGGCTGGTGGATCGTGCTGTCGGCCATACTCAGCGTGTTCGTCTCCATGGGCGTGGGGCGCTTTGCCCTGGGCATGCTGTTGCCCGCCATGGGCGAGGCCCTGAACCTCAGCTATGTGCAGATGGGCTGGATCAGCACCGGCAATTTCATCGGCTATCTGCTCGGCGCCCTATTGGTGCGGCGTCTGCTGCCCCGCCTTGGCGAACGGCGCCTGATCGCCATCACCCTGATGACCATCGTCGCCACCATGGCGGGGGTCTCGGTGGTGGATGGTTTCCTGCCCCTGGTGATCCTGTATTCGGGCACGGGGATGTCCACCGCAATGGCCTTTGTCTCGGTCGTGGCCCTGTTGCCCCATTGGTTCACCACAAGATGGCGCGGCCTGGCGGCGGGACTGCTGTCCGCCGGCGCCGGTTTGGCGATGATGCTGTCGGGCTGGTGCATCCCCCTGATCAACGACAGCCAAGGCGAGATCGGCTGGCGTTTGGGCTGGGGCGGCCTGGCGGCGGTCTGTCTGCCGATCGCGATTTTCTGTTACGCCGTCATGCGCAACCGGCCCGGCGATCTGGGCCTGAGACCCTTTGGCGAAGCGGCCGGCGCGGAAGACGGCGGCGGCGCGACATTGGCGGAACCGACGGGCGCGCCGCAAATGACGCCACGGCGGGCGGCCGCCCCGGGCGTTGCGGCGGCGCGCTTTCTGGTTGTCCGCCTGGCCGCGATCTATTTCCTGTTCGGCGCCAGTTACGTTGTTTATGGCACCTTCATCGTCACCACCCTGGTGCGCGAACATGGCATGGCGGAGGCCAAGGCCGGACAATTCTGGATTTGGACGGGCTTTTTCTCGCTGTTCTGCGGTCCCGTGCTGGGCGCGCTGTCGGACCGCCTGGGCCGGCGCGCCGGCATCACCACGGCCTTTATCCTGCAAGGCTGCGCCTACGTGCTGATCAGCCAGGGCAGCGGTGGCGGCGATTGGCCGGTCTATCTCTCGGTCATCCTGTACGGGCTGTCGATGTTCGGCGTCCCCCTGATCATCACCGCCGCCGCCGCCGACTACCTGAGCCCGGACCGCGCCGCGGCGGTGATCGGCACGATCTCGATCTTCCAGGGCATCGGCCAGATGCTGGGCCCCATCGCGGCCGGCGCCATGGCGGAATACAGCGGCAGCTTCACCCCCGCCTATCTGGCCGCCACCGCCCTGGTTGCCCTGGCCATCGCGCTGACCCTGACCCTGCCCGACCCGCCGGAGTGAGGGGCCCCCTGCCCTAGTCCTTCTGCATTTCCTCCATGAAGGCGGCCTTGTCGTCGTGGGTCATGGCGGAGTAGGAGGCCGCCGTGCGGTCGGCGATGTGGCCGTAGCGGGACTTGATCTGCCGCGCCACTTCCCGTGCATCGCCCTGGACCGAGATGGCGTGCAGCACATTGTCATCGATCAATTCGCCCATGGCCTCCCAGCGGCCCTGCTTCGACATGGCGTTCAGTTCGGGCTGCAATTCGCCCATGTCGATGGAATCAAGCACCGGTTTGTAGGCCGGCGTTGAGCCGTAAAAGGCGATCTGCTGGCGCATCTTGACGGTCTCCGCCGCGATTTCCTTTTCATCCCGGCCCGTGACCGCGAATACGGGATAGGCGATTTCGAAATCGGCGCGGCTTTTGCCGGCCTTGGCGAAGCCGCGCTCCAGGGCCGGCAGGGTGACGTTTTCCAGATAGGCTTGCGTCGTGAAGCCGTGCACCAGCAGACCGTCGGCGACCTCGCCCGCGACCTCGGCCATCAGGGGGCCGACGGCGGCCAGATAGACCCTGGGCGGGCCGTATTCCGTATTGGTCGGCGTGAAGAACGGCGTCATCAGGGTGTGGGTATAGAATTTGCCCAGGAACTCCAGCGGTTTGCCCTCGTGCCAACAGGCCCAGATCGCCCGCATGGCCAGGATCAGCTCGCGCATGCGCGCCGCCGGCGAGGACCAGGGCATGGAGAAACGCTTGGTAATGTGCGGCCGGATTTGCGAGCCCAGGCCAAGGGCGAAGCGGCCTTTCGAGGCGGCGTTCAGGTCATGGCCCACATTCGCCAGGGTCATGGGCGAGCGCGCGAAGGCGACGGCGATGCCGGTGGTCAGATCGATATCCTTGGTCGATTGCGCCGCCAGCAACAGGGGCAGGAAGGGATCGTGGGCAGTCTCGATGGACTTCAGGCCGTCATAGCCCATTTCCTCCAACTCGGCCGCTTCCGCGCCGGCCTTGTCCAGATCGGACGTCAATACGGCATCTACTTTCATGGTTTCACTCCTCCACGCATCGATTTTCTAACGGTTGTTGGCTATTTCAATAGCACTGATCAGGCGTTGGCGTAATTCCCTGGGATCAACAATCTCGTCATAGGCCAACTCGTCGCCAGCGGCCCAGGCGCCGCTGTTCTGGATTTCCGCCAGGGCGCGGGCATCGCCGTCGTCATGCTGGCGGCCTGGGCCCCGCCCTGGGCCGGCAGGCGGCCCAGACTGACGCCTGGCAGGCCCAGGGTCACGGTCTGTTTGTCAAAGGCGTTCATGGCCATGACGAAACCGCCGAAACCAAAGGATTTTCGCAAAGTGACATGCAGTTTCGGCGAGCGCATTTTCGATTGCGCCATGTACATCCGGGCCGTGGAACGCAGGGTGCCGGCCCGCTCCGCCGCCGCGCCGGACATCACGCCGGGGGTATCCGCCAAAAACAGCACGGGCAGGCCCAGGGGATCGCAACGGTTGATGAAATCCGCCGCCTTCTCCGCCGCCACCGCGTCGATGGCACCGGCCATGACCGCCGGCTGATTGGCCACAACGGCCACGGCATGGCCGTTCAGGCGGGCCAGGCCGGTGACGATGGCACGGCCATAGTCGGGCTGGATCTGTAGAAAGCTGTCCCTGTCCAACAGCCGCTCGATAACCGGGACAATGTCATAGGGGGTACGCAGGTTGGCCGGAATTAAGTCGAATAACGCCACCTGATCCCCCGCTTCGGCGCCAGCCACATGCCGGTTCTGGAAATAGGCCAGATAGTCCCTGACCAGTTGGGCCGCGCTTTCCTCCCCCGCCGCCACGTTATGGGCCACGCCGGAAAACTTCGTGTGCAGTTCGGCTCCGCCGAGGTCTTCTTTCAAGACGACTTCGCCCATGGCCGCCTCCACCAACGGCGGGCCGGCGGCAAACATGACCGAGCCTTCCAGCATGACCACGAAATCCAGCAATAGTCCGCCGACCGAGCTGTGGCCGGCGGAGGAACCCACCACCACCGCGACGGAGGGCACCGTGCCCGACAGCCGGGCCAGCACCTGCAAATCGATGGGGCTGTAGGGATAGCGTTCCAGGGCGTTGCCCGCGCGCGCGCCGGCGCCGTCCAGCAGCATCACGAACGGCAGCCGGCTTTCCAGGGCGATGGTGGCCAGGCGCAGGCGCTTGGCGTTGTTGCCATGGCCGATGGAGCCGCCCAAGGTGGTAAAATCCTCCACCGAAAACACCACCGTGCCGCCATTGATCTTGCCCAGACCGCCAATCAGGGCATCTGCCGGCACGGTATCCTGACCGTGGTAGCTTTGCCCGCCCACCAGGGTGCCGATTTCCTCAAACGTATGGGGATCGATGAACAGTTCGATCAATTCCCGGGCATTGCGCCGCCCGCCATCGGCGCGCTTCTTAAGCTTTTCCGTCCCGCCCATCCGCCGGCCAAAGGCCCGCCGCCGCTCGAACTCAGCCAGCAGATTGCGCCAGTCCTCGGGAATTTTCTCGTCACTCATACCAGCCCGCCGCCAATTGTACCGTGGTCATACTACTACGCCTGACGTGGCAGGCCAGAGTTCATCCCGGCTTCAGATGGTCAAACCTCCGCCGGTTCGAGCACGACGCGGGTGACGGGGATGATGTTGCGCATGCGGGCGGCGATGTTGGCGGCCTGGTGCGGCGGCATGTCCGCGATGGCGATATGAATATGCAGGCTGCCCCCCCGGCCAGCATCGCCGTCGTGCATGTGCTTGCAGGTGACCTCCCCGGGGATCATGTCGCGCAGGGCGAACAGTTCCAGCACCCGGGACAGGACGGAGGCTTCCGGTTCGGACTGGATCTGAAAGTAATGGATTTCCGCCGCGTTTCGCGGCGCGGCATCGGACGATTGATCGTTAGTTTCTTCGCATTGAACAGACATGGCTGGCAAACTCCTGAGTGGGTCGCGTCATTGAAAAGCGGCTTGCATCCCGGCCATGCGTGATGGCCGGGCGGCTAAGCCGCCCCGTAATGAGCTGCCCTACGAGCAGATGTTTGCGGGTCGTGTTCATCGGGGGACTATATAGGGAGCTTTCTTGAAATGTCGAGACCCCAATTAATCCACGCAAATTAGTCGAATGGGGCCGCGCGGATCGCGGTCAGGGCATCGGGGGTATCCACATCTAGAAAAATACCGTCGTCGTCCATGGGCACTTCGGCCAGATCATCTTCGTGCTGGCCAATCAGATACTTGGCGCCGCTGTCACCGCCCACGGTGGTCATTTCGGCAAAGAAACGAGCGGCAAACAATACCGGGTTGCCACGCTTGCCCTGATAGGTGGGAACACAGATGGCCCGGCCCTCGACCGGATTGAAGGCGGCGATCAGGCGGTTGATATGGCTGGGCGTGATACGGGGCATGTCGCCCAGGAGCACTATGACACCGTCGATATCATCGCCCAAGGCCGCGACACCGGCGTGCAGCGAGGTAGAGAGGCCATCGGCATAGTCCGGATTGTGCACGCTGTCGATACCAAGGGCCGACAGCGCGGCGGCGACATCATCCGCCTGATGCCCGGTGACGGCCAGGATCCGGGCGACCTGGCTGGCCTGGGCGGCCGCCACCACCCGGGCCAGCATGGCCTTGCCGTCGATCTCCGCCAGCAGCTTGTTGGCGGCGCCCATGCGCCGGGACTGGCCGGCGGCCAGGATCAGGGCGGCAATGCGCGGCGCCTTCGGCGCGCCCTCGGCGGCATCGCCGGCGCGCAATTGCGGCCTGGAGGGAATTTCCTTCAACAGACCGCCCGCACCCATGGCGGTGATCTCGTCCCGGCCCACCGGCCGGTCCGCCAGCAGCCGTTGCAGCACCCAATCAAAACCGTTCAGCTTGGGTGAGCGGGCGCAGCCGGGCAGGCCGATCACCGCCCTGCCGCCCTGGTTGGCCAGCAGCAGCAGATTGCCCGGATCCACCGGCATGCCGAAATGCTCAATCTCGCCACCGGCGGCAACAATGCCGGCGGGCACCTCGTCGCGGCGGTCGGTAATGGCGGAGGCACCGAAGATCAGGATCGGGTCCAGGCCCTGATCCAGTTGCGACTGCACCGCCGCCGCGACAGCGTCGGCGGCATGGGCACAGCGCTGCTCCGCCACCAGGGCGCTGCCCAGGCGTTCCAGGCGGTCGCGCAGCACGGCGGCGGTCTTATCCAGCACCTTGGCCTTGGTGCCCGGCAGCGTGGTCATGATCAGGCCGGCCTGCCGCGCCCGATAGGGCGCGATTTGCAACAGCGGCGCACCTTCGGAGGCGATGGCGATGGCTTCATCCACCGCCGCGCGGGGGGCGGCAAAAGGTATGATCTTGATGGTGGCCAGCATCTGCCCCGCCCGCACCGCCTCGTTCGGGGCCAGGGTGGCGATGGTGATGGCCTCGTGAATGCGGTTCAGCCGGTCGACCCGCGCCGCATCCAGCACCACGATGCCGGGTTCATCGGCATAAAGGTTGCAGCGCCCCGTAAACGCCTCCTGCAGGCGTGCGCCCGCGCCCCGGCAGGCCGCAGCGATGCTGTTGGCGGCGGTATCCTCGTCAACGTCGTCGGCTTCCAGGCGGGCGGCGACAACTTCCACGATGCCGGCCTTGGCCAGGGCCGCTGTGTCATCCGCCGTCAGCGTGCGGCCCTTTTTCATGCGCAGGCCGCCGGCATTGACCGAATGGGCCAGAATGGCGCCCTCCGCCTGATCCAGGGGCGTCGGCCCGAAGATCATTGCGCCGCCGCCGCCGCGGATGCCCGGGCCGGGCGGCGCAGGGCTTCCGTCACCTCGGCGATGATCGAGACGGCGATCTCGGCTGGCGATTTGGCGCCGATATCCAGGCCGACGGGGCCGTGAATACGGGCGAAGTCCGCCTCACCAAAGCCTTCGGCCGAGAGTCTTTCCAGACGCTTGCCATGGGTGCGGTTGGAACCGAGACAGCCGATATAGAAGACATCCGAACGCAGCACCTTGATCAGGGCGGGATCATCCAGCTTGGGATCATGGGTCAGGGTAACGATGGCGCTGCGCCGGTCGGGGGCGAATTGCTCGACACCGTCGTCGGGCCAGGCATCGATCAGGGTGATGCCGGGAAAGCGATCGGCCGAGGCGAACTCCCGCCGGGGATCGACAATGGCCACGTCATAGCCGGCCAGGCTCGCCATCTGCGACAGCGGCTGGGCGATATGCACCGCGCCCACGATCAGCATGCGCAGAGGCGGATTATGCACATGCAGGAAAAGCTTGCGGCCATCGCCCAGCTCCACGATGCCGCTCTTGTCCGCCACCATGACCCGGCGGGCCGCGCTCAGCAGTTCATCGTCGCCCTCGCTTTCCCCTGGATAGAGCAATTGGCCCTCGCCCGAAGTCAGATCCGTGACCAGGACGACCTGGCGCTTGGCCGCGCGGTCCTGCAACAATTGTTCAAGAAGGGCGCTTTTCATGTCCTTCTACTCCAGTGGCTCGATAAAGACTTCGCATTTGCCGCCGCAGGCCAGGCCCACCTGCCAGGCGGTCTCATCCGAGATGCCGTAATCGATCAAGCGGGTCTGGCCGTCCTGAATGGTCCGGCGCGCCTCCGTCACCACGGCGCCTTCGATACAGCCGCCCGAAACGGAGCCGACGAAATCACCGCCTTCCTCGACCACCAACTGGCTGCCAACGGGGCGGGGCGAGGAGCCCCAGGTGGCGACCACCGTGGCCAGGGCCACGCCCTTGCCGCCGGCTTTCCATTCCGCCGCCTTTTCCAGCACCTTATCGTGCTCCACCGCCTCGTTCGCCATCAAGCCGCCTCCGTCATGTATTTTTGCCGCCCGCCCGCCTGAGGCCGGCTCAATATTTCGGCCAGATCGCCCAGGCTGTTAAGATTATGCACCGTGCGAAAATCGTCAACATGGGGCAATAAAGCCCGAATACCCTTCGATTTGGGCTCAAAACCGGCATAACGCAAGAGGGGATTGAGCCAGATCAATCGCCGGCAGGATTTGTGCAGGCGCTCGATCTCCCCCGCAATACCCATCCCCGCATCCCGGTCCAGGCCATCGGAAATCATCAAGACCACCGCCCCCTGACCCAGGACCCGGCGCGACCAGTCGGTGTTGAAATCGTGCAGGCAATGGCCGATGCGCGTGCCGCCGGACCAATCCTCCACGCCCTCGGCGACTTTTTCCAGGGCCACATCCACATCCCGATGGCGCAGATGCCGGGTGATATTGGTCAACCGGGTGCCAAAGACGAAGGTATGCACCCGGTCCCTATCGTTGGTGATGGTGTGCATGAAATGCAGGAACATGCGGCTGTAGCGGCTCATGGAGCCGGAGATATCGCACAGCACCACCAGCGGCGGATGGCGATGCTTGGGCGATCTGTGCCGCAGGGGCACACTACCGCCGCTGCGCAGCGCGGCCCGCAGGCTGGCCCGCATATCGACCCGGCGGCCGTGCGGGTCGGGGGCGAGGCGACGCGTCGGCACTGCCATGATGGGCAGGCGTATGCGGGCGATAATGGCCTTGGCCTGGGCGGCTTCCTCGGCGCTCATGGCCTCGAAATCCATGCTCTGCAATACCTC
>JASLLM010000083.1 GCA_030747035.1 Alphaproteobacteria bacterium
CATCGTTGCTCATGATCGATGCTACGGACAATTCCTCGCCGCTTTCCAGAATACTATCGAGGCCGGTACCGACCTGGGCAAATACAAAGGTGCCGGGAATAATGCCAATGAAGGTCGCCAAGACATAGTCCCGCAGGCTGACGCCCAGGAATGCCGGCACCAGATTGACCAGAAAAAAAGGAAACAGCGGGATCAACCGCAGAACCAGCAGATAGTTGAAGGCGTTTTCCTGAAAGCCTGCCTCCATCTTCCGCAGGGCAGGACCGGCCCGGGCCCGCAAAGGATCGCCCAGTGCCGTCTTGGCGATCAGGAAAATGGCGGTGGCGCCGATGGTGGCGGCGACAACAACCAGTGCCGTGGCGACCACACTGCCGAACAGAAAACCGATGGTCACGGTCAGGATCAACGCGCCCGGCAGCGAAAACGCCACCATCACCGCATACGCGGCAAGAAAACAAAACGCCATCAGGACCGTATGATGGGCCACATAGTCGGACAAATCGGCGCGATACAGGCGCAAACTGTCCAGGGTCAGATAGCGGCCGCCATCAAGGACAAGAAAGCCGATCAGGCCCGCCGCCAGCACCAGCAGCGGCCACAGGCGCCGAAAGGACAGCAGCGGCGGCCGTGTTGAAACCCCGGCGGCATCACCGTCCTTGTCCCCGCGATTACCGCCTGCCATGGCAATACCCCAAATGAAATCCTTCCCGCGACTATAACCCAAACCTTACCCTGAACTAGGGGCCATATGGCGCAATTTGCAGGGGTCTTGAGCAAATTGTGAAGTCAACGCCATGACGCCTGGGCGGCGCCTGACCTGAGCCTCGCCGTGCCTGGATGAAACAGCGGCGAATCCGGCCTTGGGCGGCGTTGACTTCTGGGAGCCGAAAACGTATACAGCGCGTCTTGTTTTTGGCCCCTGATGGGCCTGATATTTAGATGGAGGTTGAGGGGTGAAACGTACCTTCCAACCCAGCAGACTGGTCCGCAAACGCCGGCATGGCTTTCGACACCGTATGTCTACCGTTGGCGGTCGTCGTCTTCTGGCAAAACGTCGGTCACGGGGCCGCAAACAGCTTTCGGCATAGGGTGAAACGGGCCGGATTTCCGGCGAAGTTGAATCCGTTGGAATCTTGGCCATGGTGATCCTGCGCGTGACGAACTGGGGCACGGCGAAATGCGGCACGATGAATTGGGGCTCGTGCGTCTGAAAAGGCGCGCGGACTTTTTGCGCGTCGCCAGGACGGGCCGGCGGTTCGCCGCGCCTGGGCTTGTCCTGCAGGTCGCGGAACGGAAAAGTGCCGGACGGACCGGCCCGAATGCCGGCGGTATCGGTGGAGGAGTGGAGGCAACGTTGGGTATTGGCTTCACGGCCAGTAAGAGAGTTGGCAACGCCGTGGCGCGCAACCGCGCCAAGCGGCGTCTGCGCGCGGTCGCGGCGGAAGTCATGCCCCGGCATGCGGCGGCCGGCCATGACTATGTGTTGATTGGGCGCCAGGCGACCCTGCGCCGGCCCTTTGCCGATCTGCGGGCCGATCTGATGCAGGCGCTGCAGCGGACCCGGAGTCTGGCGAAGGTGCCCGCATGAACCGCCTGGCTGTTCAGTTTCTGCGTGGCCTTGTCCTGGCCTACCGCTATTTGCTGGCGCCCTTGATCCCGGGTCACTGCCGCTATCTGCCCACATGCTCCCACTACGGCCTTGAGGCCCTGCAGGTTCACGGCCCGATCCAGGGTAGCTGGCTGACCCTGCGGCGCTTGCTGCGCTGCCATCCCTGGGGCGGTCATGGTCTGGATCCCGTACCGCCAGCCGCCGACAATTCCTTGACCGGGCATCGGTCATCCTACGAAATCGATAAAGCGACCCCACATGTCTGATCAACGTAACCTAATCATCGCCATTGGCCTGTCCTTGGCGATCCTGCTGGGCTTTCAATTCTTCTTCGAGGCGCCCCGGCAGGAGCGTATGCAGAAACTGGCGGAACAACAGGCCGCGGAGCAGGCAACCCAGGCCAACCAGGGGCCGGACGGCTCGCTCATCCCCGCCGCACCCAATACGGCCGGAACCGGCAGCCCGGTACCGGGCACGGGATCGGTAACGGGCACCATGCCGGGCGCGCCGGCGCTTCCCGCCAATCCCGGCGCCAGTCGGGCGGCGGCCATGAAGCTGTCGCCCCGCGTGCCGGTGAACAGCCCCCGGCTGGGCGGCTCCATCGCGCTGAAAGGCGGCCGCATCGACGATCTGACCATGCTGGACTACAAGCAGACGATCGAAGACGGCAGCCCCGCCGTTACCTTGTTTTCGCCGAACGGCGCGCCGAGGCCTTATTTCAGCCAATTCGGCTGGGTCCCCATTGGCGATCTGAAGGTGCCCGATAGCGATACGGTCTGGGTCGCCGATCATCCTTCCTTGCAGCCGGCACGGCCCCTGACCCTGAGTTGGGAGAACGGGCAGGGCGTGCGTTTCATCCAGGTTATCGAAATCGACGACAACTTCATGATGACCGTGACCCAGCGGGTGGAGAACAATTCCACGGCGGTTGTCTCCGCCCACCCCTATGGCCGGGTCGCGCGCACCCATACGCCGCAGACCCTGGGCTTCTACATCCTCCACGAAGGCCCCCTGGGGGTTTTCAACGATGTCCTGAAGGAAGTCGACTACGACGACCTGGAAGAAGGCCCCGCCGATGTCAACACGAGTACCGGCGGCTGGATCGGCATCACCGACAAGTATTGGCTGGCGGCCCTGATCCCGAATCCAAAAGTGCCCTACACCGGCACCTTCCGCTACAACCAGAGCAGCACGCAAAAGACCTATCAGGCAGATTTTCTGACCCAGGCGCCGCAGGTCATTCCGCCGGGGGCGACGGCGCAATTGGTCAGCCATATTTTTGCCGGCGCCAAGGAGGTCAATCTCCTCGACCGCTATATGGAACAGATGGGCATTGCCCAATTTGACCTGGCGGTGGATTTCGGCTGGTTCTATTTCCTGACCAAACCGTTATTCTTCGTATTGGACTATTTCTTCAAATTGCTGGGCAATTTCGGCCTGGCGATCCTGCTGCTGACGGTCTGCGTCAAGGCAGTCTTCTTCCCCCTGGCCAACAAGTCCTACAAGTCCATGTCCAAGATGAAGGCCCTGCAGCCCGAGATGACCAAGCTGCGCGAGCGCTACGGCGACGACCGGACCAAGATGAACCAGGAAATGATGGCCATGTACAAGCGGGAAAAGGTCAATCCCGCCTCGGGCTGTCTGCCGATCATGGTCCAGATCCCGGTGTTTTTCGCCCTCTACAAGGTCATGTTCGTAACCATCGAGATGCGGCATCAGCCATTCTTTGGCTGGATCCACGATCTCGCCGCGCCCGACCCGATGTATCTTGTCACCCTGTTTGGCGCCATCCCCTGGGATCCGCCGCAGTTTCTGATGATCGGCATCTGGCCCATTTTCATGGGCGCCTCCATGTACGTCCAGCAACTGTTGAACCCACAGCCCGCCGATCCGGTGCAGGCCAAGATCTTCCTGTTCATGCCGTTGTTCTTTACCTTCCTGCTCGGCAGTTTCCCGGCCGGCCTGGTGATCTATTGGACCTGGAACAATCTGCTTTCGGTCACCCAGCAATGGATCATCATGAAGCGCATGGGCGTGGCCATTAAGCCCACCTAGATGGTCCAAGGCAGATGATCGAGGACCCCGCCAGCGCTGACGATGCGGCCAAAGCCGCGGCGGCGATCGAGCGGGGCCGCCTGCTGTTTGCCCGTGAATGCGACTTTGTCATGGGCGTGCGTACAGAGGCCGACCTGCCCAAGGCCGAGTTGCCCGAGGTGGCCTTCGCCGGCCGCTCCAACTCGGGCAAATCCTCCCTGCTGAATGCCCTGACCAACCGCAATTCCCTGGCGCGCACCTCGAACACGCCGGGGCGGACGCGGGAGGTCAACTTTTTTCGCCTGGGCGGGGAGTTGATGCTGGTGGACCTGCCCGGCTATGGCTACGCCAAGGCCGGCAAGGAGGAAATCGCCCGCTGGAACCAGTTGATCGAGGATTATCTGCGCGGCCGGGCCAATCTGCGCCGGGTCTGCCTGTTGATCGATGCCCGGCGGGGCATCGGCGCGCCGGACCGCAAGGTGATGGAACTGCTGGACAAGGCGGCGGTGGTCTATCACGTGGTGCTGACCAAGGTCGACAAGGAAAAGGCCGGTGCCCTGGCCAAGATAAAACAGACAGCGGCGGCGGAAATCGCCCGCCATGGCGCGGCCTATCCGGAAATTCTGGCCACCTCCGCCGCCAAACGCCTGGGCTTGGAGGAGGCCCGCGCCGCCATCGCCGCGCTGGCGGATGAAGGATGAGTGAGGTAAAACCGCCATCATGAGTGACAAACAAACAGCCGAGCAGCAACACGAAGCGCAACTGCACACCGCCCATACCCTGGCGGAAGCGTTGCCCTATATGCGCCGTTTTACCGGCCAGACCTTCGTCATCAAATATGGCGGCCACGCCATGGGCGATGCCGAGCTGGCGGATCAGTTCGCCCGCGATGTGGTGTTGATGAAACAGGTCGGCATCAACCCGGTGGTGGTGCACGGCGGCGGACCGCAGATCGGCGCCATGCTGGACCGCCTGAAAATTCAAAGCTCGTTCGTCGACGGCCTTCGTGTCACCGATGCCGAAACCGTGGATATTGTCGAGATGGTGCTGTCAGGCTCCATCAACAAGGCGGTGGTCACGGCGATCAATGGCGCCGGCGGCGTGGCGGTGGGCCTGTCGGGCAAGGACGGCCGCCTGATCGAGGCGCGGCAGTTGAAACGGACCACCAGGGATCCGGATTCCAACATCGAAAAAGTGCTGGACCTGGGCTTTGTCGGCGAGCCGGTGCGGATCAACCCCACCTTGTTGCAGACCTTCGCGCAGTCGGACCTGATCCCGGTGATCGCGCCCATCGGCGTGGGCGAGAACGGCGAGACCTATAACATCAACGCCGATACCGCCGCCGGCAAGATCGCCGCCACTCTGCAGGCGGCCAAGCTGGTCATGCTGACCGATATCGCCGGCGTGCTGGATGGTGACGGTGAATTGATCTCGAAGATGACGCCGGAGCAGGCCGACAAGCTGACCAAGGACGGCGTCATCAGGGGCGGCATGATCCCCAAACTGGAAACCTGCCTTAGCGCCGTGGCCGAGGGCGTCGGTGCGGCCCATATTCTCGATGGCCGCCTGCCGCACGTGTTGCTGCTGGAAGCCTTCACCGCCGCCGGCGTGGGAACGATGATCGAGGGCTGACAACTTCCTTGCAGGTGGTCATGGCCAGATCAATTCGCTAGCATGTCCCAAATAATTTCGGGCCCCGGAGACGGCTTGGCCAAACGGGGACGGCGCAGGCGCTCCACCTGGACCACATTGGAACGGTGGCGGCGAGTGAGAGGAAACAAAGAGCGATGGCCAAGAAGCACGATTCCTACGATGACGATTACATCCTCGATATTCTGAAGGACACCAAGGTCATTGCCATGGTGGGGGCCAGCGCGAACTGGAACCGGCCGTCCTATTTCGCCATGCGTTATCTGCAGCAGCGCGGCTTTAAAGTCATTCCGGTCAATCCCCGCGAGGCCAAGAAGGGCACGAAAATCCTTGGCGAAAAATGCTACGCCTCGCTGAAGGACATCCCCGGCAAGGTCGACATGGTGGATTGTTTCCGCGCCGCCGCCGATATTCCGCCCATCGCCGATGAAGCCATCAAGATCGGCGCCAAATATCTGTGGATGCAGCTTGGCGTGCGCGATGACAAATCTGCCAGGAAGGCGGAGAAGGCCGGCCTGAAGGTGGTGATGGACCGCTGCCCGAAAATCGAGCACGGTCGGCTGTCGCGCAGCATCGCCTTCATGGGCGTTAATACCGGCTCCATTTCCAGTAAACGAAAGACAAGGATCTAACAAAATGCGTAATAGTCCTTACGGTTTCGATACCCTTGCCGTCCACGCCGGCGCCGCGCCGGACCCGACTACCGGGGCCAGAATCACGCCGATCTATCAAACGGCGGCCTATGTCTTCGATGACGCCGATCATGCCGCCTCGCTGTTCAATTTGCAGGAATTCGGCAATATCTACGGCCGTATATCGAACCCCACCGTCTCCGTGCTGGAGGAAAAAATCGCCGCCCTGGAAGGCGGGCGCTCGGCCCTGGCCGTGGGTTCGGGCCACGCGGCCCAGATGATCGCCATGTTCGGCCTGCTGAACCCAGGCGACGAATTCATCGCCTCGAACAAGCTCTATGGCGGCTCGGTGACGCAGTTCGGCGTCAGTTTCAAGAAGATGGATTGGCACTGCAATTTTGTCGATCCCACCGACATCAAGGCCTTCAAGCGCGCCATTACCGAGAAGACCAAGGCCATTTTCCTGGAGGCCCTGGCCAATCCCGGCGGCATCGTGGTCGATATCGAGAAGGTCGCGGCGATCGCGCATGACGCGGGCATTCCGTTGATCGTGGACAACACCATGGCCACGCCGTATCTCTGCCGGCCGATCGAATGGGGTGCCGATATCGTGGTCCATTCCGCGACCAAGTTCCTGGATGGGCATGGCAACTCCCTGGGCGGGGTGGTGGTCGATTCAGGCCGTTTCAATTGGGCCCAGAACGACAAGTTCCCCAGTCTGACCCAGCCCTCGGAGGCTTATCACGGACTGACCTTCTCCGAGACCTTCGGCGACCTGGCCTATACGGTCTACAACCGCGCCGTCGGCCTGCGCGATCTGGGCCCGACCCTGTCGCCCTTCAACGCCTTCCAAATCCTGACCGGCATGGAAACCCTGGGCATCAGGATGGAGCGCCATTGCGCCAACGCCCTGAAAGTCGCCAAGTTTCTCGAGGGCCACAAAAAAGTCTCGTGGGTCTCCTATGCGGGTTTGGCGAAGAACAAATACCGCCGCCTGGCGCGCAAATATTTGCCCGGCGGCGCCGGCGCGGTGTTTACCTTCGGCCTCAAGGGCGGCTATCAGGCCGGCCTGAAGCTGGTAGAGCGGGTGGAAATCTTCTCCCACCTGGCCAATATCGGCGACACCCGCAGCCTGATCATTCATCCCGCCTCGACCACGCACCGGCAACTGTCGGAGGAGCAAGGCATCGCGGCGGGCGCCGGGCCGGACGTGGTGCGGCTGTCGATTGGCATCGAGAACGCCGAGGATCTGATCGCCGATCTGCAGGACGCCCTGAAATAGCCTGAAAGCAGCCAAATGGCGGCGGACAATCCGGTCCTGGAAAGATGGAACAAACGCTACGGCGGCGAGGATTATGTCTTCGGCACCACGCCGAACGCATTTCTGGCCAGCCAGGCGAAGCTGTTGCGCCCGGGCGAGCGCGCCCTCTCGATCGCCGACGGCGAGGGCCGCAATGGTGTCTGGCTGGCCGAGCAGGGCCTAGACGTGCTGTCCATCGACCATTCACCGGTGGGCCTGGCCAAGGCCGAGAAACTCGCCGCTGAACGCGGCGTCAGGCTCGAGACCCGGCAAACCGATATCGCGGCCTGGGATTGGGATGGCGAGAGCTTCGATATCATCGCCGGAATCTTCATCCAGTTCGCCGCCCCGCCCCTGCGGGCCAGAATATTCGCCGGCGTCGAACGCGCCCTGCGGCCCGGCGGCCGCTTGATCTTGCAGGGCTATCGCCCCGAACAGCTGCAATACGGCACCGGCGGGTCGAAAAGTATCGAAAACAAATACACCACGGAATTGCTGACGGCCGCCTTCGTCAACCTGGAAATCCGGCATTTGCGGGAGCATGACAGCGTCATCCATGAGGGCACGGGCCACGACGGTATGTCCGCCCTGATCGACCTGGTCGCAGTCAAGCCATAGAGTCGTAGCCGGACCCGGGTAAGGGATACCGGCTATTTGAACTTGCCGGCTTCTTTTTTCATCTCGGCCTCGGACAGGGGGAAGTCGATGCCGTTGCGGGCGTTCAGGATATCCTGGGGGCGCACGCGGGCAATGCGCAATTGCAGCTGCATTGCCGTGCGCATGGAGAAATCCCCTTTCCAGGCCAGGGCCGTGACCTTGCGCGGGTTCGCGGTATTTATCACTCTGGTCACGACCTCCGCCGACAGGCCGCTTTTCAGCGTCAGCGCCTCGATAGCGAAGGCGCGGTCACCGTTGGCCATAGCGTCCTGCAGGGCTTCGTCGTCCAGGCCGCCGTCCTTGAACAAGGCAGCGGCCCATTCCTTGCCGCTGCGTTCCTCCGCTGGCACTTCAGCCTCGGGCGCCATGTCGGAATCAGCCTCCAAGGTATCGGCGTCTTCTTTGTCGTGGCCGATATCCTTCTTCACGGCCTTGGCCAATTCCACCGCCGTACCGGCGTCTATGTCATTGCGGTCACACAGGGTTTCCACCAGCGAGGTGGCAACGAAACTGGCCAGGCGGCGGACCGCGCCGTCGGAAAGACTGGGCCAACTGACCAACGGTTTGTGCCATGGTTCCACCGGGGCAGCATTGTCGATGATCCAATCAAGGGTATCTTCGCGGATCTGCGCACTGTCATTGGCCAGCAGAACGCCGACCGCCTTGGGATCCAGGGTCTGGGCCACGGCATCGGCCACATCACCACCCAGGGCACGGCGTCTGGCAATGGCGCTCAAAGCGCCCGATTCCCGGCTGGCGTCTATAATCTCCAACAGGTCCTGATCGCTCAACAGGGGTGAAAACTCCAGCACCGGCGCGGCGACGATGATCTCCAGATCCTGGGCCAGTTGCAGAACGATATCCTTGGGCACATTGTCGGCGGACTTCAAATGCTCCGAGACGATGGCCCTGATCCTGGGCAATTGGTCGGCTGCCAGGTCGCGCAGCACGGTAAGCGTCAGTTCCTCGGCCTTTTCCCGCTGATCCACCGACAGCTCGGGCACCAGGCGGCCAATCTTGTCGGCCATCTGATAGCGCACTTCATCATCGCCGTCCCGGGCCAGCTTGACGTCCGCCTGGCGTGGTGTGGAGCGGTTCGAAGCGATGGCCCGGCGCACCTCGGGCATGTTGTCTTCGGCCAGATAGTAGAGGATCTCCGGCCGGGTATCTTCACGTCTGGCCAGGCGCAAACGCTCCTTGGTTTCATCCTTTTCCAGGCTGCCGCGCTGTTCCTCATAGGTTTTCGGCTTCGCCATCCGATCCAGCAGTCCCTTCAACATTACGAAGCCTCCTCTTCCGCGTCTTGGCCGTCATCAACCATTTCGGTTGGCCGTTCAGCCGCCACGGCCCGGCCCCGGCCGTCCCGCTTGGCCTGGTACAGGGCGCTATCGGCCCGGTGTATCAGGCCCTCGAGATCTTCCTCGAGATCCGGCTCGACAATGGCGATGCCGATGGAAAATGACAGCGGATGCGCCGCGTCGCCCGAGAATTGCCGCAGGGCCTCCGTGCGGGCCAACAGCTCCTCGGACTTGTGAAGGGCGCCTTCCAGGTCCGTTTCCTCCAGCCACAGGGCGAATTCATCACCGCCGAAGCGCCCCGATATGTCGCCTTTCCGGCCCTTGCCGCTGTTCAGTATCTCCGCTACCGCCACCAGTGCAGCATCACCGGTCTGATGGCCGTGGGTATCGTTGACCGACTTGAAATAATCCAGATAAATGAATAGCAAGGCACCAAAACGCTTCTGCCGGCGATGCTGGGCAACGCGCTTGCCGACGCTGTCGTAGAAGCCGCGGCGGTTCAGCAGCCCGGTCAACTCGTCAACGATGGAAAGTTCCTCCAGCCGTTCCTGGATTTCCGCCTGGGCCATGGCGATACCCAATTGCGAGGCAATATCCCGAAGCGTCGTCATCACTTCATCCAGATCGCCGCCATCATCCAGGGCAACCGCCAGAACCCCCTTGGGATGATGGCGAAAATGGCACGGCACCAACATCAATTGATGGCCATCCACGGTGGTTTGGTGCACCCGGTCAGGGTCGCCGGCAAAGGTTTCCTCGGCCTCGGCCAGGATATCAAGCTCTCCGCCGCCGGAGGCGATGTGATCCGCGGCGGCTTTCAGACCGCCTTGTTTGTCATCCCGCAGGATCCAGATATGGCTGGCGGCGATCGCCTCGGCCGTGGCGGCGGCGGCGGCGTCGAACATCTCCTCCGGGGTCAGGGCATCGCGGATGGAATCGACGATGGAACGGCTCAACCGCTCCCTCTCCTGCGCCCGTTCCAGGGCCGCCTGGTGCAGTTTGTCCCGGGTTATGTCGCGGCAAACGCCACGCACACCTTGCAAGGTGCCGGTTTCGTCCAGCACCGGCAGGCAGGACGCGCGCACACAGGCACGGGCGCCGTCCCGGTCCAGCAGCCAGCATTCCACTTCATCCAGTTGGCTGTTGCTTTCGAACGGGTTCAACCCCGCCCAATCCTCGTCACCGGCGTCCCGGTCGGCCAGCAAATCCCGGGACGGCCGGCCATCCAGTTCATCCGGTGTGTAGCCCAACAGGCCCCGGCCGGAAATGAAGGTGAAGCAACCCTGGGCATCGGTTTCCCAGGAGAAATCCGCCGAACAGCTCACCAGATCCTTGAACAATTGCCTCGACGCCACCAGGGCGTGGCTGAAATTCACATCGAAGGTGCTGTCGCGCGCCAATAGCAATATCCGCCGCTGCCCCGCACCTTCGGTGCCGCCAGGATCGTCCCGTCCAGCGTCATCCTCGGGCAACAGGGTAATATCGAAGACACCCTGACCGGTGGCGATGGGCAGCTTGATGCGTTGCGACGGCACGCCGCCATTGACCAGCACGTCGTCCAGCATGGCGCGAAGCTCGCCACCCAAGGGCCCGCGCAGGGCACTGACGAGCGGTGCGGCCGGATGGTTTGCGGCCAGCACCGTACCGGCGCCATCGAAAAGCACCGCCGGGCCCTCATGAGCGGCGAGCAACTCGTCGGTCGGCATGCTCCACGGGTTCGCCCCGCCCGTTTCGCGCGCGGACCGGCCAGAACCGGAACCACCCAAAATGGCGCGGTGAAATGGAATATTAGCCACGTTGCCTGCCCTTGCTCTGCATTGCCTATTCCTCCGCCATCCAACCTATCCCAGGCGCCTTAACGCCGCCTTAACCCATCCCCGATTTGCCTGGCACGCGACCCTGGCTTCTAACCGAGCATATTGACCGCCTTGGCAAGCTCCGCCGCCATTTCCTCCGGCGACATGGGGTAGTCCGTGCCGTGACGGGCATTCAACAGTTTTTTCGGCGGAATCCGGGCGACGCGGCTTTGAATTTGAATGGCCGTGCGCATGGATAAATTGGCTTTCCAGGCCAGGGCGGTGATCGTCCTGGGGGAACTGGTTTTTATAACCTTGCGCACCAGATCGGGCGCCAGTTCCGTGCGCAAGGACAGGGCTTCGAGAACAAAATCATTGCGCCCCGATTGGATTGCCTGATCCATGGCCTCGTCATCAAGCAGCATGCGCTGATCCAGGACCATGGCCTGGTCCTGCTCTTCCGCCTGCAGGTCTCCCTCGGTTTCAGCGATACGAGCCTTCAGGCGTTTGGTTAGAAAGCGCGTGGTTTCCTGGTCCAGATCATTGCGCTCGGCCAGCACCCCCAACAACGACGAGGCAACAAAGCCGGCGACCCGGCGCACCGCACGGATGGAAAGTTCCGGCCGCATGACCAGGGGTTCATGCCAACTTTGCACGTCGGCGGCATTTTCCGCGATCTTGTCCAGGGTTGCCTCACGCACCGAAGCCTTCTTGTTGGCCAGCAGGGTCGCCACCGCCGGCACGTCAAAACTTGCCACGACGGCATCGGAAACATCCTCCGATACGGTCGAGCGGCGGGCGATGGCGCACAGCGCTTCCTGGGCGCAGCCGGCGGCGATCACTTCCAGCAGATCCGCATCGTTCAACAGCGGCGAGTATTCCAGCACCGGCGTGGAGACGATCACTGCCACATCCAGGGCCAGTTGCCGCACGATCTGCACTGGCACATCACGGCTGCTTTTCAGTTCTTCCGCCAACAGGGCACGCACGCGGGGCAGTTGATCGGAGGCCAGACGGCGCAGCATTTCGAAGGTCAGTTCCTGCACCTTCTCCTGCTCGTCACTGGACATATCGGGCAGCAGGCGGGCAATTTTCAGGGCCAGGTCGCCGCGCACTTCGTCGTCGGCATCATCCACCAGCAGTTCATCGGCCTGCACCGGCGTGGCCGGATTTGCCGCCACGGCCTGGCGAACCTGGGGAGATTCATCACCGGCCAGGTAATAAAGGATTTCGGGCCGGGTATCGTGGGCCCGGGCCAGTTGCAGGCGCGCCTCCAGGTCGGCGCCGGCCAGCATGTCCTTTTGCGCAGCATAGTTGGTACTGCCCACGGGCACCACGTCCGTGCCCGGGGTCGATTTGGGCACGGATTTGGCCGCCGGCACGGGCAGTTGGTCCAGCGCCGTCGCCGGCGCATTCCTGCGTTTCAACAGCTTTTTCAGCATCGCCTGGTAAGTTTATCCGCCGCACCTTAAGGCCCTGTTAATGGCACGCACGGGCTGTGATACCGGGGCCCTATTGTTTTTCCCGGTCTTTGCAAGCAATGTAGCGCCATGCCCGAAACGCCCCGCCCAAATCCGCAAGACGTCGCGGTCTGGATCTTTGATCTGGACAACACCCTCTATCCCGCCGCCTGCGATCTTGGTGTCCAGTTGGGCCGCCGCATGGGGGAGTTCGTGGCGCAGTATCTGGATCTGCCCCTGGATCAGGCCCGGGTCGTGCAAAAGAGGTACTTTCACGCCCATGGCACCACCCTGCGCGGCATGATGGTGGAACACGGCCTCGAACCCGGCGATTATCTCGATTACGTCCATGATCTGGACCTCTCCGGCATCCCCGTGGATGACCGCCTGGGCCCGGCGCTGGAGGCGCTGCCGGGGCGCAAACTGATCTATACCAACGCAACAACCAAGCATGCGGACCGGATTCTTGGCCATTTGGGCATCGAGCATCATTTCGAAGCGTCTTTCGACATTGTTGATGGCGAATACCTGCCCAAGCCCAACCAACGCCCCTATGACGCCATGGTGGCGCGCCATGACATCGATCCCGCCCGGTCGGTAATGGTCGAGGATATCGCACAAAACCTGGTGCCCGCATCCGGTCTTGGCATGGCCACGGTCTGGGTTCGGGGCGGCCGTGATCTGGATTTAGCCTCGGATCAGGTGGAGCATGTGCATCACATCACGGACGATTTGCCCGACTGGCTGCTTGATCTGACGCGATAGGGCGAAATCAACTCTATTCAGTTGACAGAATGCGAGGTCGGGGTAGTTTGCCCAGCGTTTGTAGCGGGGAGAGAAACCATGAATACCAGTAGCCTTGAAGCCACCATCGACAACGCCTGGGAAGAGCGTGACAGCATCAACGTCAACACCAAGGGCGAGGCACGCGATGCGGTCGACGCAGCGCTGGAGGCCCTGGACAAGGGCGAACAGCGGGTGGCGGAGAAGCGCGCCGAGGGCTGGCACGTCAATCAATGGCTGAAACGGGCGGTCTTGCTGTCCTTCCGCCTGAATGACATGACGGCAATCGAAGGCGGGCCGGGCAGTGCCGCGACCTGGTATGACAAGGTACCGTCCAAGTTTGAGGGCTGGGGCGACAACCAGTTCCGGGCCGCCGGTTTCCGTGCCGTGCCCAACTGTGTCGTCCGCCGCTCCGCCTATATCGCACCCAACGTGGTGCTGATGCCCAGCTTCGTCAATCTGGGCGCCTATGTGGACAGCGGCACCATGATCGACACCTGGGCCACCGTGGGCAGTTGCGCCCAGATCGGCAAGGATTGCCATATCTCGGGCGGTGCCGGCATCGCCGGGGTGCTGGAGCCGCTGCAGGCGGAACCGGTGATCATCGAGGATAATTGCTTCATCGGCGCCCGCTCGGAAGTGGCGGAAGGCGTGATTGTCGAGGAAGGCTCGGTGTTGTCCATGGGCGTCTACATCGGCGCCTCCACCAAGATCGTCAACCGCGCCACGGGTGAAGTCACCTATGGCCGCGTGCCGGCCTATTCCGTGGTCGTCCCCGGCTCCACGCCCAGTGAAACCGGCAGCGTCAGCCTGTACTGCGCGGTGATCGTCAAGCAGGTCGACGCGGGCACCCGGGCCAAAACCTCGATCAACGAACTGCTGCGCGACTAGGCGGGAAAAGCACGGTGAACATGGCGGACAACAAGCCCACGGATGCGGTCGAACTGACACGCGCCCTGATCCGCTGCGCCTCTGTCACGCCCAATGACGGCGGCGCCCTGGGCGTCACCGGGGCGGCGTTGGAGCGTTTGGGTTTCGCCTGCCATCACATGACCTTTTCCGCCGCCGATACGCCGGATGTGGACAATCTCTATGCCCGCCTGGGCGACAACGGCCTGAATTTCTGCTTCGCGGGCCACACCGACGTGGTGCCGGTGGGCGATGCCGATGCCTGGAGCCTAGAGCCCTTCGCGGCCGATATTCGCGACGGCATTCTATATGGCCGTGGCGCGACCGATATGAAGGGCGCGGTGGCGGCCTTTATCGCCGCCGTCGATATCTTCCTGGCCAAGCGCGGCGGCAGTTTCGATGGCTCGATCTCGCTGTTGATCACCGGGGATGAGGAAGGCCCCTCCATAAACGGCACCCGCAAGGTGCTGGACTGGCTGGATGAGCGGGGCGAACGGCTGGATCATTGTCTTGTCGGGGAGCCGACCAACCCGGAAGCCCTGGGCGACATGGTCAAGATCGGGCGGCGCGGCAGTATTACCGGCACACTGGTGGTGCACGGGGTTCAGGGTCATGTGGCCTACCCGCATCTGGCCGACAACCCCCTGCCCCGTCTGGTGCAAATGCTCGACCGGTTCTGCCAGCATACCTTTGATGAGGGCACCGAGCATTTTTCGCCCACCAATCTGGAACTGGCGAGCATTGATGTGGGCAACAGCGCCGCCAATGTCATCCCTTCCCGGGCGGAGGCGATCTTCAACATCCGCTTCAATACCGAGCAGACTTCCGACGGCCTGCAGGATTGGCTGCGTCAGCAATGTGAAGCCGTGGGGGGTGCATTTGAATTGGATTTTCATGTCTCGGCCCAGCCGTTCCTGACGGAACCCGGACCGTTCACCGAAATGATCGCCCGGGCCGTCACGGATGTAACCGGACAGCGCCCCGCCCTGACCACCACGGGGGGCACCTCGGACGCGCGCTTTATCCACCACCATTGCCCGGTGGCGGAATTCGGCCTGATCTCCGAAAGCATGCATAAGGTGGACGAGCAGGCCACGGTCAGCGATATCGAACGGCTGGCGATGGTCTATGCCCGGATGCTGGATTTGTACTTTTCGCCAGACGGTCTTGGGAGCGGCCCGGGCGATGCTGCTTGAGGTCACCCGCTCGATCCATGGCGCCTGGCGTGTCGCCATGCTGGACCGCAACGCCCTGGCCTATTTCAACGTCACCATCGATGGCTTTTGGCGTTCCTTCGGGGCCTTGGGCGTAGTCGCCCCGATGTACATCGGTTTCCTGATCCTCAGCCATGGCAAGAGCCAGGGCTTGGAAATCCCGGCCGAGGCCCTGCCCGCCATGGAATGGTACATCGCCGTGAAACTGCTGGCCTTTACCGCCGGCTGGTTGGTCTTCGCGGCGGTCATGGTGCCGATCTCGCGGCTGCTGGATTTGAGCGACAACTACGTGCAGTACATCATTGTCTGGAACTGGGCGAACGTATTGGCCATGGCGGTGATCCTGCCGGCCGTGCTTTTCTTTCTCTCCGGCGCGGTAACCGGCCAGGCAGCCGCGATGATCCCGATGGCGGCGCAAATCACCTTGTTCTTTTACGGCTATCTGGTGGCCCGCATCGGCCTGTTCTGCAAACCGCTCACCGCCATCGGCATCGTCGCCATGGATTTCCTGCTGACCCTGCTGTTCAACGGCCTCGCCAGCCGCCTGCTTTAGCAATTTTCGATATTCATCGAATCGCGGGGCACCCGCTCCCGCCCATCCAAGGGTTCATATTCAATGGGCGGCCGGGAGCGGGTGGCCCAGCTATTCGAAGAAGGTCGAAAGAAGCTAACCTCCCGTGAAGTTCGGTTTGCGCTTGTTGGTGAAAGCGGTCACCGCTTCCTGGTGATCGGATGAGAAATTGGACTGAGTCTCAACGCTGATACTCAGGTCCATCATGGAATGGGCCAGTTGCCGTAGGGGAATATTGGTCACCTGCTTGGTCCAGCGAATGGATTTCGAGGCGCCCGAGGCAAGGCGGCGGGCCAGGCCATAAACCTTGTCGTCCAGTTCGTCGGCGCTGACCACGTGATTGATCAGGCCGATGCGTTCCGCTTCCGTGGCGCTCATCAGATCGCCGGTGAAGAGATATTCCTTGGCCCGGGCAAAGCCGACCAGTTGCGGCCAGATGACGGCGCCGCCATCGCCGGCGACCAGGCCGGCATTGACGTGCGGGTCGCCGATCTTGGCGCCGTCGGCGGCGATGATGATGTCGCAGAACAAGGCGACGGTGGCGCCCAGGCCGACCGCATGACCGTTGAGCCGGGCGATGATCGGCTTGTCGCACTCCAGCATGCGGAAGACGATTCGCTTCGCCTCCGGCACGATTTCGTCCCACTGTTCGGGATTATCGATCTTCTGCTGCATGGCGACAACATTGCCGCCGGCCGAAAAAGCCCGTCCGGCCCCGGTCAGGACGACGACGTCAACCTCCGGGTCGTCATGGATATCACTCCAAATCTGTGACATGGCCTTGTGCATGCCGGGGGTGAAGGCGTTCATGGCCTCCGGCGCATTCAGGGTCACGGTCATGACGCCGTTGTCTTTTTCAATCAGCAGGTCCTGATAAATGCTGTAGTCGGTCATCGCTATTGTTCCTCCTCACTTACGGTTTGTTGTTCAATTCTTTCCGAATGATAACCCAATACGCCGCCCCGCGTACGATGCTTAATTGCAATGACGGCCCGCCTGAACCATGCTCTCCTCCACAGCAACAGACAAGCAATGGAGAGGAACATGGCCGTCGTATTATTCACCGTCCGGGCGACCATCAACGCCGACCAGGAAGAACGTTACAATCATTGGTACCACAAGGAACATTGCCCGCAGGTACTGCGCTTTGCCGGCGCCGTCAGCGCCAAACGCTACAAAACCATCCTCAGCGATGAGGCGTACCAATACATGGCGGTCTATGAATTCGAAAGCGAAGAGACCTTCGAGCGCTTCCAGGCCTCGGATCATTTCAAGGAACTGCTGGCGGATTACGATGCCAATTTCGGCGATGTATCAACCCGCCGGCGGGATGCCTATGTCCAGGTCTGGCCCTGAGCTTCCAGGTTTGCTACATGGCATGCGCAAAGGCGTGCACCGGCCGTACCCGCGAACGAACTACGATCTGACAGGATGGTAAATATATGCCCGCAATAGACGCCCCAATCGAAGAACGCCTGATAG
>JASLLM010000084.1 GCA_030747035.1 Alphaproteobacteria bacterium
GTACTGGAGGCCGATACCGAACGCACCGCCTTGCTGGCAGAGGCCGAAACCGCGACCGCGCCAGACCGGATCGGCGAAATTCATCAGCGCCTTCTCGATATCGACGCCCATTCGGCCCCGGCCCGCGCCGCCTCGATCCTGGCCGGCCTGGGCTTTACCGAGGCCGAACAGTCCCGGCCCCTGTCGGAGTTTTCCGGCGGTTGGCGCATGCGGGTGGCCCTGGCCGCCATTCTGTTCGCCGCGCCCGATTTGTTGCTGCTGGACGAGCCGACCAACTATCTGGATCTGGAAGGCACCCTGTGGCTGGAGGATTACCTGCGCCGCTATCCCCATACGGTGCTGCTGGTCAGCCATGACCGGGATCTGTTGAACAACGCAGTGACGTCCATTCTGCACGTGGACCGGGGTGATCTGACGCTCTATCGGGGCGGTTATGACACTTTCGAGGCGACCCGGCGGGAGCGGCAGGAGCAACAGGAACGCCTGCGCCTCCGCCAGGAGGCGGCGCGCAAGCATATGCAGGCCTTTGTCGACCGCTTCCGCTATCAGGCCAACAAGGCGCGGCAGGCGCAAAGCCGTCTAAAGGCCCTGGGCCGGATGCAGCCTATCGCCGAGGCCGCCGTTGATCCCTCGGTCAACTTCCGCTTCCCCGAGCCCGACGAACTACGCTCCCCCATCGTCAGCCTGGACCGCGCCTCGGTCGGTTACGAGGACGGCGTGCCGATCCTCAAAGGTCTTGATTTGCGTATCGACGGCAAGGACCGCATCGCCCTGTTGGGCCGTAACGGCAACGGCAAATCGACCCTGGCCAAGCTGATCGAAGGACGCCTGGACACCATGGCGGGGGAAATCCGCCGTGGTGGCAAGCTGCGCACGGGCTTTTTTGCCCAGCACCTAATCGAGGATCTGGAGCCCCAGGATACCCCCGTGGCGCATCTGCAGCGGCTGCTACCGGATCTGAAGGAAGCCGCCTTGCGCGCCCGCCTGGGCACCTTCGGGCTGATCCAGGATAGGGCGGAGACCCAGGTCAGGCATCTATCGGGCGGCGAGCGGGCCCGCCTGGTGCTGGCCCTGATCACGGCCAAGGCGCCGCATCTGTTGATCCTTGACGAGCCCACCAACCATCTCGACGTGGATGCCCGTCAGGCCCTGGTCCAGGCCCTGAACAATTTTCCCGGCGCCGTGCTGCTGATCAGCCATGACCGCCACCTGCTGGAACTAACCACGGACCGGCTGTGGCTGGTGGCGAACGGTGAAGTCACACCCTGGGAAGGCGATATCGATGACTACCGGCGCATGTCCCTTAGGAACGACGCGCCCAGGGAGGCCAACGCACCGTCGGACAAAGACCGCCGGGCGGCGCGTAAGGCCAATGCCAAAGACCGCCAGCGCCTCGCACCCCTGCGCAAGATGGTCAAGCAGACCGAACAGAAACTCAGCCGCCTGCAGACCGAACAGGCCCGTATCGCGGCCGCCTTGGCCGATCCCAAGCTTTATCAGGACAATCCCGACAAAGTGACGGCGTTAAATCAAGAGCGGGCGCAAACCGACAAGGCCATCGCCGAGGCCGAAGCCGCCTGGCTGGCGGCGGAGGAAGAATTGGAAGCGGCCCGGGCTTAACGGACGATCGTCAATCAACCTAAGCGGCGTGATTGGACGTCCCGGAAATGATTGTCCGCGCGGTAACTTCAAATGCCGGCGCGGTCAGGCCCCAACGGCTTTGCTCCACGGTCATTTCCAGCGTCGTATGACGGGGCCGGGCGGCCGCGGGTATGTTGGCGGTTTGGCAGGAACCAGGTTGGATCAAATCCGGGTCGCGGGCGATTTCCTCTGCCAGAATATGCGCCAGATCCACATAGGAACGATCTTCGGCGCCGGTGCAGTGAAAAATTCCTGCCACGCGCTCTACCGCGATATGCATTGCCAATTGGACCACCAGGTCAACCGGAACCGGCGCCAGATACAGATCATGGAAGGGCGTAATGGCGTTTCCGGCGAAGAGCTCCCTGGCCCAGCCGGTCAACAGCTCCAGCCCCGGTTCCAGAACCTTGCTCAGGCGTAACACCGCGCCTTGATCGCCAAGGGCCAGCACACCAGCCTCGGCGGCGGCTTTTTGCCGGCCGTATTCGCAGGCCGGACAGGGATCGTCGTTGCGATCCCGCAGTGGCACCGTGCCGTCGAAAACCTTGTCGGAAGACAGCAGTATGACATGCGCGCCCTGCCCGGCCATGCCTTGCGCCACGGCCAGGGTGCCATCGACGTTGATTTGCCGCGTGCCATCTGGGTCATCCTCGCAATCGCCGATGCGGGCCATGGCAGCGGCGAGGATCACCACATCCGCGTTGGCAAGATCGCCCATGGGCGCGGCCAGATTGAGAAAGGGATGGGCCTCGTCAACCTGGTCCCGGCGGCGGGTGGTGGCCTGGACCTGCCAGCCCCGGGCACTGAAATGATCTGCCAGGGCGGCGCCGATCATGCTGTCGCCGACGACGACGAGAAGTTTAGCCGGGGCGCTTGCCACAACAGAGCGCCAGGTAATAGTGGGCCATGGGCCAGAAGCCCGTATGCACCACCTCGTCATTCATGGAGAAGACAAAGACGTTGTCGAAATAACGCTCCATCAGGGCCTTAAAGTCATCGCCATGCTTGCAATTGATATGGCCGACCTTGCTTTGCGGCGAGGCGTGTTCCTGGCTGTCCAGGGACGGCATGCCGACGATCAGGACACCGTCGTGGTTCAGGGACGTGATGATATTGTTGAGGAAGATTTCCTCCTGCTCGGCTGGAATATGCTCCAGCACATCAAGGCTGTAGGCGGCATCGAAAATGCCCGGATAGGGTCCCGACAGCATATCGTGCACCGCCGGCGTCAGGGGCCAGTCTGGATGCATGCGGTTCTGAATGTCGTCGACAAAGACCGGATCGATATCCAGCACCGTCAATTCGCCGGTCTCCTGCTGCACCACGCGGTTGCCGAATGCATCGCCGCAGCCCACTTCCACCACCCGGCGCTTGCCCGACAGCATCTTGGCGACGAATTTGTAACGCGAGAGCAGGATAGCCAGGCGGCGCGGATCGTCGCGCCAGACCTGATTGGTCATCACGCCCAGGCTGTCCACGCCGGATTCCTCCGCCGCCCGCAGGCAGTCTTCGTATTGCGCTTCCTTGGTCCGTGCCATTGTATTTGGGGTCTCTACCAAAATGTCACCTATTCAAACGTGATGTAGCCATAATCGCCGTCGTAACCGGCCTGTTGGAAGGCAAACTCCCATTCCTCCGGCATCATGAAGGCCCGGCAGGTGAGCTGCCAATAGAGCAGATTGGCCTTCTCCCGCTCGTTGCGATAGCTCTCGATCGTGATGTGTTTCGGTCCTTTACCAACCCGTTGCATCTCCTGCAACGAAGGATGAAGTTCATAGTTAAAAAGATTGTGGAAGGTGTTGATTGAATATACAAAATCGAATTCATCGTCTTCATACGGCAGGCTCTGGCAATGCCCGACCTGCAGGTGGTCGCGGACCTCTTCCTTGGCGTTTTCGATGCCGTAGGCGGAGATATCGATGCCGCTGACCTGGGCCCCTTCCAGGACCTGGGTGAACTCGTAGAGCAAAAAGGCCTTGCCGCAGCCGATATCGAGAATTTTGGCACCCGGCTGCAGGTCATAATGGGCCACCATGGCCTCGGCCACCTGGCGCCAGCGTCCGTCGTAATAATAGCCGCCAAAGCCATAGCGGCGGTCGCCATCCCAGTAATCCTCGCCAAATTGTCCGGCCACTTTGGCGCATTCGGCCTTGTCATGCTCGACCACGCGCTGGACGTAGTCCCGCTGGGTCGATTTGTGCACGATGCCGACGAAATCAACCAATGCCATGGTTATTGCACCCCTATGGACGACGCCGCGTATTGCTCGACCATGAAAATGTCTTCCAGGCGGGCGGCATCTTCCGGCCCGCGGATGGCCATGTTCTCCAAGGCGCCATGCAAATCCGAACCGGCATCGAATATGCGTTGATACAGCGCATGCCGCCGTTCCGCCCTTGCCGGCAGCATGAACAGGGAGAAGCAGATCACCCCTTCGACCCGGTCCAACTCTCCCAACACGGTTTCCAGGTTCATATAGCAGGCATCCGTGGCGTATTCCGTGGCGCTGAGCAGATAGTGCAGGCCATTACGCTGAGCATAGTCGCGCACCACAAGGTTCTGCACGTGCTGGGGCCAGTCCTGGCCGCGCACGGGGCGGGAGGCGATATAGCCGCGATGACCCAGGCGGTTGGTTCGGTTGGTTCGGTTGGTTCGGTTGGCTTGATTATTCAACGAAACCTCCCGGCAGTTCATGGCTCATGCCGACGCGGGAGGCCGGGCGAACGGTAATCGGTTCAAAGAATTCGCCCAGGCGCTTGCCGGCATAGGGGGAAAACAGCCCCTTGAAACGGCAGTTCATGGTCCAGCGCGTCCCCCCTTCCCGGTTGATGCGGTTGCCGTGCACGAGGTTCTGGTTGAACAGCAGCACATTGCCATAAGGCACATCCAGCCAGATTAAATCGTCTTCGATGGCCGCGAACAGATCATCCGTATCGCCGCCGTCGAAATCCGCCATGCGCGCCTCCACCAGCCTGCCCTTGTCGGGCGGCAGCAGGAACATGGTCTTGCTGTTGAAACAATCGACAAAGGGCAGCCAGACCACCACCTCGAACGGGCTGTCACCGTCCCAGACATCGGCATGCACCGCCAATAGGGAGCTGTCATCGCCGGGCATCTGAATGGACAGGTTCAGGCGCCGCTGCATGGCCAGTTCGTTGCCCACGATGGCCTCCAGCAAGGGCCGGGCCAGTTTGAAATAGGTTTTTCTGGCCCAGGGCAGATCGTTGACGCCATTGATCACGGTCATGCGCAGGGCATTCAGGGCCGTTGCCTCGACCTTGGCATGGATATCGTCAAGGAATGCGCCGGGATCTTTCGGCTGGTCCAGGCCAAGGTGCCGGGCCGTGATCTCCGCCATGGCGGCGCGCAGACGGTCCAGGGCGCTGGCATCGGCGACAGGCGCGATCACATAGCCGTCTTCAAGATAGCGCGCGCCCAACTCAACCTCGTCCGGGCGTAGAAATCCTTCCGGTCGTGGCAGTGCGAAGTTCACGCCACCCGCGCCCCGGTATCATTCAGGCCATCGCGGATACGCTGGGCGATTTGCGGCCCTTGCAGACCGTAATACTCCAGCAACTCGTCCTGGGTGCCGTATTTGTCGGAGAAGGTATCGGGAATGCCCAGGCGCACCAGACGGCCGGCCGCGTTCGGCGCCTTGTCCAGCAACAGATCGCCCACCGCGCTGCCCAGACCACCGACCAGAGTATGCTCTTCCACCGTGACCAGCAGATCCACATCCGACAAGCGATCCAGGATCGCCGCCTCGTCCAACGGCTTTACCGTGTGCATGTGCAGCACACCGCATTGGATGCCCTCGGCCGCCAATTCCTCGGCCGCATGCAGGGCCCGCGTGGTGGTGATGCCGGTGCCAACGATCAGGACCTTGCCACCTTCACGCATGGCAATAGCCTTGCCCATCTGAAAGCCCCTGGCCTGATCGGAGACGATTTCGTCGCCGCCCTTGGCCAGACGGATATAGCACGGCCCATCCATGTCCAAGGTTTGCGGCACCAGGCGGGCCATTTCTTCTTTGTCGCAGGGGGCGAACACGGTCATCCGCGGCAGGGCACGCAGGATGGCGATATCCTCGATCGCCAGATGGGTCGGCCCCAACGGCGCATAGACCAGGCCGCCGCCATTGGCGATCAGCTTGACGGGCAGATTGTGCAGGCACAGATCCACCGCCAACTGTTCGTAGCAGCGCCGGGTGATGAAGGTGGCGATGGTGTTGACGTAAGGAATGAAGCCTTCCATCGCCAGGCCCGCCGCCATGCCGATCAAGTTCTGCTCCGAAACCCCTTCCATGAAAAAGCGGTCCGGCATCTCGTCGCGGAATTGATCCAGGGTGCCGGCGCCGAGGTCGGAGCCAATAAAGACCACCCGCTCGTCCTGCTTGGCCAGTTCGTAGACGTAGTCGAGGCAAGTTTTACGCATGATCAGCCCTCTATCGCGCTCAGGATACCGGCGATTTCTTCATCGCTCATTTTCGATTTGTGATGCCAGGAGGGATCGCCCTCGGCATGGGCTACGCCACGGCCCTTGATGGTATGGGCAATCACCGCATTGGGCCGGCCGGTGGCGAATGGCAGGGTCTCGAAGGTACGGCGCAGGGCGTCCACATCATGGCCGTCCACGTTCCGCACGGCAAAGCCGAAGCTTTCCCATTTCGAGGTCAAGGGCTCCAGGTCCTGGACAATCTCGGTGCGTTCGTAGGATTGCAGTTTGTTGTAATCGACAATGATGGTCAGATTGTCCAGGTCATGCTTACCGGCGGTCATGGCCGCTTCCCAGACCGAGCCTTCGTTGATCTCGCCATCGCCAGTGACGCAAAAGACCCGATGCGCCGCGCCTTTCAGTTTCGCCGCCACCGCCATGCCGACGGCAATCGAGGGGCCGTGGCCCAGGGCGCCGGTGGAAGCCTCCACGCCTGGCACCTTGGCCGCGTCGGGATGGCCGCCGAGGATGCCTTCAAAGCGGCAGAAGCGGTCCAATTCCGCCATGGGGAAATAGCCATGGTCGGCCAGAATGGCGTACTGCGCCAGGCAGCCGTGACCCTTGGACAGCAGGAAACGGTCGCGTTTGTCCCAATCCGGACGCTCGGCATCATGGGCCATGACATCGTCGTAGAGGACGCGGACCAGCTCAATCGCGGAAAGCGCGGAACCCAGATGCCCCCGGCCGCCGCCAACCAAACCGCGCACCACCAGGCGGCGCAGATCGCGCGAGCGGCGGTCCAGCGGCAGCGGTTGGTATACGGTATGCGCCTCGCGTTCCAACGCGGCCAAATCAATCATCTTCAAAAACCTCTATGTTGGCGTCATCAATCTGACGCAGCATGGCCTTAGCCTTGGCCAATTGAGCATTCAGGGCGTAGTCCCGGTCCTGGTGGGCGCCGGCGTAATCCCGGCGCTGCCAGCGATCGGGCAGAAATTCGTTCAACAGGATCAGGCACCAGCGCATGCCATACAGGGGGAACAGCGCCCGTAGCCTGGCCTCGAATCCGCGGTCGCCGCCAAAAACCGCTGTGGCCCCGCGGCGGAAACGTCGGCGGAATTCCCTGTCCAGGCCCATCCCCGGATGCAGCAGAAAATCCGCTACCAGCTTCACCGGATCGTCCCAGCCGAAATATTCGAAATCGATAAAGACCAGACGGCCATCGGTACGCCGGATCGCATTGTGGAAACCAAAATCCGACGGCGACAAGGTCAGCTCCGGCCGCCCGATGGATTGGGCGAATTCCATGCTCCGCTCTTGGTAATGCATCATGGCGGCATCGCAATGGCGCTCGTAGGCGTCCGAGAAATCATCAATCAGAAAGGAACGCAGACGGTGGTCATCAATCACCAGCAATCGGTCGAGGCGGCGGTCGATCTGCCGCGCCACTTCCGCACCGGACAAACAGGCTTCGGACGCAAGCGGCAGCGCGGCCGCTTCCGGCCGCTGCGCCAAACGGTAAAGCTCGAGAACAAAGCACAGGGCTTCATACAGATCGCGCGGTGTCGGCTGGTCAACGGCATCGCCCTCGACCCAGCCGAACAGGGCGCAATGGCGCTCGCTGTCCCGGGCCACGGCGCGGGGGACCTGGCGGACCAGGCCCTGGGCCCGCAAGAATGCCAAACCGCCGAACTCGGCGCCCAACCGGTCCCTATCGTCACCGGGGCGGTTCAGATACGTCTTCAGGGCATAGTGTCGGCCGTCGGAAGCCTCGACCCGGTACAAACGGTTGTTTCCGCCACCCTGCTGGCGGCTGACTTCACGCACGGGATCGCCCAGCAGGGCGCTGGCCGCGGCCATGGCGGCCTCCGGCGTATCAATGCCAAGGGTGCTGCTAATGTTGGCCGCCAAGGACGTGCCCCCCGATCTCGTCCCAGTGACGGCAGCGCAACAGAGCATCGGTTGCATCCGCCTCCACCGCCGCGTTTCCGGTGGCATGAGGGTCATAGAGCACCGCGCGGGCGGTTTTCGGGAAGCCGGGTTCGGCGAAGACCTCCTCCAGATCATCGATAAACCAGGCGCAATTCAATGCGGCGATCCGGGCCACCTTGGCCGCGCGGGTATCCTCGAAATGAACGTCATCAGGGTTCATGTGCAGGCCCATGGCATCGAAAAAGCCGTGCTCTTCCATCCATGCGGTCGCCGCCCGCCGCAAATCCGTGCCGTCGGAGGCAAAATTAGCGTGCTGGGTCTTGTGCGAAACGATCGATACCGCGACGCCGGCCTGGCGGCAGGATTGAATGAAGCGATCGACGCCATCCAACAGCTCGGCGCCGGCCATGCGCCCGCCGTAGGCTTCGGCCTGAAGCCGGCGCCAGGTCAACTCCCCCTCGGGGCGCAGACGCAGGGCATCCCGCAGTTCACGCTTGGCCGTGGGGGCGCTTTGGAACAGGCCGCGCTCCTCCGCCAGGGAGGCGAATAGCGCGTCATAGCCTGCTATTGTGTTATCGAAATCGATACCGATACGCATGCCGAGCCGTCCTGAATATTCATCAGGTCAATTAGGCGGGAAAATGGTTAACATTGCCCTACGATTGTGCCGCTTCCGCCACCTAGGGCGGGGCACGGTCAGCGCCTGCTTAGGGCTGTAAATTCGGGGAGCGCGGGGGCCTCTTCACGGCACCGATCAGGCCGTGGATCGCTATGTCGCCTGCATTGCCAAATCGGCCGGTTTCTCGAGGCCGGCATAGTGGGTAAGTTCGCGGCGGCCGCGATCGGTCCAGCCGCCATCCTTGTCGAGCAATCCGCGGTCGAGCAGATCGGCCAGGTCGGACTGGGTGACAGCGATTTTTTTCCCATTCCAATGCGTGAGGCAACAGCCGGAAACGTCGATCGCCGGCCAATCCGCGCTGCTTTCCAGCATTTCCGCCGCCAGGCGCATGATATCATTGTCGGTCGCGATCGCCGCAGGTGCTGGTTGATCCGGCTCTCTCGCGGGCATAAACCTTACAATATCGCCGGTCTTCGCCGGGGCTAGCTCGTCTTCCGGCGTTGCCGGTGCCACCGCCGTTGCCGGACGTTGCCCGATCTCCGCCAGTGGCAGGCGGATCGCCGCTCTGGTGCCGACGCCAACGGTGCTGGATAGGGTCAACGTGCCGCCGTGCGCTTCGATCATCTTCTTGCTAAGCGGCAGCCCCAATCCGATACCGCCATTGGTGCGCGACAGTGAGGCTTCGACCTGTTCGAAGGGTTCCATGATCCGGGTCATATCGTCGTCGGCAATGCCGATGCCGTTATCGGTCACGGCAATTTCCACCGATGAACTGTCCGGAGTATCCACCGAAATTGAAATCACACCCTCTTCATGGGTGAATTTTACCGCATTTGAAATCAAATTGACCAGCGCCTGCCTTAGCAACTGATGGTCGCCTTTAACTATCATACTTTCATATGTTAGTTGGTTTTTCAGCGATAATTGCTTTTCTTCAATTGCAATAGATAACATTTTTGTCGCTTGAGTAATCGGTTCCGCACAACTGATCTCTTGTGCCTCGATATCCAGCTTTCCGGTCTCTATCTTAGTAATATCCAAGATATCGTTGATAATTTGCAGTAAATGCTGGCCGCTCCGTTCTATGTCGCCGCCATATTCAAGATAGCTCTCATTTTCGATCGGCCCCATCATTTGTTGGTTGATGATCTGCGAAAAGCCAATGATCGCGTTCAGCGGCGTACGTAACTCGTGACTCATGGTGGCCAGGAATTCCGACTTGGCCCGGTTGGCGGCTTCCGCCTCTTCCTTTGCCGAACTGATCCGCGCGATGGAGAATTCATAGAGGCCTATGTATGTGACCGCCATCGCCGTTACGTAACTGCCGGCACAGATGATCGAGACCAAATTGAGCAGTCCCATGTCGCCGGTGGCATAGACGCTGGGGAACTCATGACCGAATAGATGCAGGCCACCCAGGACCATGAAGCCGACGGCAACACTCAACAAGCCAAGCAAGCGATATATGCCGTCGACGAAAAACATCGCCACGATCGGGACAGTCAAGGTCCACGAAAGAGCCGTGGAATGCAGGCCGCCGTAGTGATAGGCGGAGAAGAAGATCAGAACGACAAAATGCAGCAGCGAGCAAAAGCCGACTTCGCGTTTGGCCTTGGTATAGCGCAGCAGGAATGGGTAGAACAGAAACTCGAGATTGACGATCAACAAGGTCCACGCGGCCATGCCCGGATGATGCATGACCAGGTAGGCGCCGACCACGGTGCCAAGAGGCGGGCCGCAGACATGGCTGATGACAAAGGCGCGGAGCCGGCGATGTTCCTCCTCGGACTCCCGCAATTCCTCCGGAATGAACCAATCCAGAGCATCAAAAAATCGCCCAATTGTCCTCGTGTATCCCGACATCTTCAGGCCCAGCCACCCACGCAGTCATCTCAAAAACGATTTTTGCGTGAAATAGTTAATAAAATATGAAATTTGCGTACGGCTCGTAATAGTTGATTTACGATATTGATCACTAGATACACACAATTTAGCGCTTTTCTTTGCGGTCTACGGCGATAGCGTCGCAACGTTGGAGCAAATAGTTAATAAGTTAAATGCGTTTTATTAATTTCTTGTATAAATGTAACAATTTTATTGCTTGCATTAAGAGTTCTTCAACTATAATTTTTGACAAAATGACGTTATGTAAATTTTCCATCTACGTATGATCGTATTGAGTTACCGTTGCGTATCATTACGTGTAATCTGGGTAGGTTTCGTGTATGACGTTTCGTGACAGTGAACATCCGGCGGTGACGTTACCTTCGCTGCAGGACCGAATTCAGGCTTATTTCGATCGCGTCGTAGATGGCAACGTGCTTCATGGCCGGGCCCCGATGGCTTCGGATGTCATGCTTTCGGGCAATGACTATCTCAACATCGGAAATGACCCGAGAATTGTCGGCGAACAGCTTGATGTCCTGGCCCGGCATGGTGAAGACATCTTCATGTCCGGTGCCTATGCGCAATATCTTGATCAGCAAAACCGTCTGGAAGAAGAATACGCCACCTGGCTGGGGGCGGAGGCGGCGGCTCTGTGTCAATCCGGCTTTGCCGCCAACGAAGGTGTGATCGAGGCCATCGCGGGGCCAAATACACCGATATATATAGACATGTTCGCGCATGCCTCGGTCTGGCAGGGCGCTACCGTGGCCAGCGCACCGGCCTTTGCGTTTCGCCACAACGATGCCGAACATCTTCGCCGGCAGGTCGCCAAGCATGGGCCAGGCCTTGTCGCGGTGGAGTCTATCTACAGCACGATCGGTGATTTCTGCCAGATATACGATATCCTGGATGTCTGTGAAGAGACAGGTTGCATGCTTGTTGTCGATGAATCCCATTCCATCGGCGTCATCGGAATGCAGGGCGAGGGGTTGATCAGCCATCTTGGCCTGACGGAGCGGGTACCGTTCCGGGTCTTCAGTTTGTCCAAGGCCATGGTGGGACGCGGCGGCGTCGTCGTCGGACCGGCCCGCTTCGTCGAATATTTCCGCTATGAATCGACACCGGCGATTTTTTCCTCGGCGATCTTCCCGAACGAGGTCGCGCGCTTCAAGGCGACCTTGAGCGTGGTGCGCGGCGAAACGCATCGCCGGTCCCGGATTTCGGGCTTGGGGGAGCGGCTGCGCAGCGGTCTGTTGGAACGGGGCTATGATGTCTCGTGCAGCGAAAGCCAGATCATCCCGCTGATTGCCGGTCCGGAAAGCGAGACCAGGCGCCTACGTGACGCACTGGAAGCCAATGGCGTCGTTGGGTCCGTGTTCTGCGCCCCGGCGACGCCACGCAAGCGCTCGCTGATCCGGCTGTGTGTTCACAACGGCCTGGATACCGACCAGATCGACTATATTCTCGAGGTCTGCTCCAGGATCCGCGATCTGGTACGCCCGGATCGCTGGCCGGCGGGCAATGGCCGGCGCTCCCGCGGCATTGCCGCCACAGTGGAGGTCGAAAGCGGGTCGCTGTCCGTCGTCGGCGCCACCTCCAGGGCCGGCAACATCTGATAGCTGCCACTCCGATCGCCGCGCCTAGTGTCGGAAAGATTATTGCAGGTGGATGTCCTGCATCAGCTTGACATTATAATAGCGGGCATCGTCCATGGGATTGGGCACCTTGCGCGCGGCGAAGGCCCTTGTCAGGCTGCTCACCGCATCGTCAATGCTATGGCGCGGGGTGAAACCCAGTTCCCGCTGCATCTTCGCCGATGACACATGGTAGGAACGGTTATCGTCCGTTGGCGTGGTCACGATGTCCACGCTGTCGCCGACATTGTCGCGCACCATTTCGGCGATCTGACTGACCGTATGGTTCTCATAGCCGGCATTGAATATCTTGCCGTCGATCATTTCGTCGGGATATTGCAGACATTCCACATATAGATCTGTCATATCCTCGACGTTGATGTTGGGGCGCTTTTGATCGCCGCCGAAGACCGTGATCTTGTTGTTGTTGATGGCATGGTTGGTCAGGATGTTGACCGTCAAATCCAGGCGCAGGCGCGGCGCGTAACCGCAGACGGTAGCCGGACGCAGGGTCAGGGTCACGAAACCCGGCTCGCGCTCCTGTTCCAGAACCTCTTCGCACATGGCCTTGAATTTGGAATAGTCGGTCAAGGGCTCGAGCGCCAGATCCTCGGTGACGTTTTCCGTACTCTTGATGCCATAGACGGATG
The DNA here is from genome assembly GCA_030747035.1 of Alphaproteobacteria bacterium. GTDB lineage: Bacteria > Pseudomonadota > Alphaproteobacteria. The sequence continues at coordinate 12,798 of JASLLM010000084.1, forward strand.
ACGAAGAGGCATAGATGAAACGCCGCACGCCGGCATCCTTGGCAGCTCGGACCAAGGGGCGGAAACAGTCGAAATTGATAGATTTGCCAAGATCCGGGTTCAATTCGAAACTGGGATCGTTGGAAATACAGGCCAGATGGATCACCGCATCGGCCCCCTCCACCGCCTTGGCCACGGCCTTGGGATCGCGGAGGTCTCCCTTGACGCAGCGCAGCTTGGGGTGCTCGCCGACGCCGTTGAAAACATCCTGGCCATAGATAAACAGATCCAGCACGGTCACCTCATGGCCCGCCGCCAGCAGTTTCGGGATCAGGCATGAGCCCACATAACCGCCGCCGCCCGTGACCATTATCTTCATTGTCTTGCCGGACTGGCTCATGCCGCGCCCCTTTCCTTTACAGGTGTCTCAACAACCTTGTTCCAAAGGCCGTTTTGGGCCGACCAGCCCATGAAAATATCCAAAAGAGCGTGGATCAGTCCGCCATGTACCACCTCGACAAAGCCGTATTCGCCCGAGGGCACGAACAGATTGTAGTCGCCCATCTGGCGCAGTTTGTTGTCCTCGCCCATGCCGGACAGGGTCAGCACCGTGCAATCCTTGGCGCGCGCGGCGCGGACCGCCTTGATGATGTTATCGGAGTTGCCCGACGATGAAATGGCGATCAGCATATCGCCCTGGGCGCCGAAATAGCCGACCTGCTTGGCGAATACCTGGTCATAGCCCTCGTCGTTGCTCAGCGCTGTCAACGCCGCTGCATCATTGAAGGCCATGGACGGCACCTTGCCGTTCTTGGAAAAATCCAAGGCCATGTGCGAAGCGATCGAGGCCGAGGCGCCGTTGCCCACGAACATCACCTTGCCGCCGTTGTCACGGTAGCCGGCGAAATGCTCGATCATCAGGGGAAACAGTTCCGCCATGGTCATCTCTTCGCCCTGGCCGTCGGTGACCACGGTCTGTTCCGGCAGGCGGGCCAGTTCGCCAAAATAGTCACCGATCTTCGCCTGCATGGCGGCTACACAATTGTTACCCATTAACTCGCCCTATCCATATCCTGTTCCACGGGACGGCCGTTATTTCAGCAGCGCCGTCAGAAACTTCATCAACGGTACCCGCTGCACTGATTGCCGATGTCCGACAATGCCGACCTTCATGGCGCCGACGGCATTGCCGATCAGACCGACCAGTTCCATCGGCACGCCCGATTGCACCAGGGGCGCGGTCACTGAAAGGAAGGCATCGCCCGCGCCCACCGTATCCACCACCTGACGGGTGAAGGCGGGCACCTTGCCCAAACCGTCCTTGTTGTCGAAGGTGACGCAGCCGTTCTGTCCGTGGGTTACGATGATGCGGTCGCAATCGATCAGTTCCCGCAAGGGTCCCTGCACCAGATCGCTGACGTCGGAGAAACGGTCCCGCACCGCAAGGCGCGCCTCGGGCGCGTCGATACAGACATAGTCGGCCCGGGCATATTTGTTGACCGTATTGTAGCCGTGATTGGCACTGTTGCTCTGCGCGTTGACGGAAAGGAATTTGGACCGCCGGATGACCTGGTCCACCGCCCGGGGCGTCATCATGCCATGGCCAAAGTCGTTGACCACGACCAGGTCGAAATCGCCCGCGCGTTCGGCGATCAGGCTGCAGACCTCGTCTTCCTTGCGGCCGCTCAATGGCGTGTCATCGAAATGATAGACCTCGAACAGTTTGCGCATATGGCCGGGGTCCACGAAGCGGCATTTGCGGATCGTCGGCACGCCGGGCAGGCGGACGAAATGTACATTGACGTTCTGCACCACTGTATCGAGGATCAGATCCTCATAGGAATCTTCCTCGCCGATGCAGGTGATTACGTCAACCTGGTCAACGAACGAAGCGACGTGGTTGGCGGAGGCAATGACGCCACCTGGGAAAACCTCGCGCCCCTCGTAACGGGAGGCGATGATGTTTTCCTTCGCCGATTTGCCCATGGGAGCGGCATATTGATATTCATCGATGATGGCTTCACCGATCATCAGAACGCGGTGTTCCTGGATGCCTTCCAGGGCCTGGACCACCCGGGAGGCGACATCGGCTTCGCGCAATCCGGTAAGGTAGTCGTTTACTTCCGAGTCATAGACATTCAGATGGCGGTTGATCAGGGATGACGAGGAATCCGTGATGTCGTCGGTAAAGACGATGCGGCCACCGAAACTTTCCACCAGTTCCCGCTCGCGCCGGATACCGCCGGTGATATCGTCTGCCTCGTTGGCGTAATCCTGGCCCTTGACCATGATCGAGGGCCGGATGAAGCGCAGCACGCCCTCGGCCGTTGACCAGTTCGATATGCCGACGCCGTCAACACAGCGCAGCGCCGCGACCATCTCCGCCCGCGTCAATTCAGGAAACACCGGCCGGCCAGGTCCCTTGTTCACATAACGGTCCGCGGTCAGGGTCACGATCAACAGATCGCCCTCGGAGCGGGCGGCTTCCAAATAGCGCACATGCCCCATATGCAAAAGATCGAACACCCCGTGCGCCAGGACCACCTCGCCGCCCGCGGCACGGGTCTCGTCGGCCATGCGGGCCAGTTCTTCGATGCCATGGATTTTATCGCGCGCCGTTGCCGGTGAGCCGGAGCCACTCCCCGAGGCATCACGATTAACGTCAAGCAACTCAATTGTCATACGCCGCGTCCGTCCGATGAACAGTTTGACCCTGGGCGGCGGCGGAATATTTCCGCGCCGTTTGGTTAAGTCTCCATCGTTGCGGTTAATACATCGTAAACCCGGGCCGTTTATCCACATTCCCCGCGGCCCCTGTTAACCAAACAGCTTCACCCTCCGTTAACCGGTCGCTGGGCAAAATGCCAGATCGCGGGATTCCCTATGGGAGACCGTGGAGCCGGCGGCATTCTTGGGCCAAGGCTGTAGAGATAATTGGTTTTTTGGGAACACGTGAGCGATGGCGATTACGCCGACATTGGCAGGCAATAACGCACCCCAGATGGCGACGTTTGATCACAACGTCCTGGGTGCCTTCTATTCGTCTGGCGTTTCCCTGGGACTGACCGGCCATGCCTCCAAAATCCAGGACGAGTTGCTGAACGGTTCCTTCGCCAAAGTAGACCCGGCGATCATCCCGCCCTGGACCATTCCGGAGTCGAGACCCTACGACGAGATGCTGCAACGCATCTTCTCGTCCGGGCCCCTGATAGATTTGAGCGATCCCCGCGTCAACAACACCGCGGGCGATGACCAGTACAAGAACCTGTTCGGCTTGTTCACCGGCCTGACCAAATTACGTGAAATGGCGACCTACGCCGAGGAAGATTCCGGGGCGTCCACGCGCGCGACGATATTGCAACAGCGCTTTGAAGGCTACCTTGGCGAGGTAAAGGAATTCGTCACCGGCCTGGCCTTCGAAGACACCACGTTGCTGTACGGTCTGAAGACCTCTTCGATGACCTCGACGTTGAGCTTCCCCAAGGATCCGACATACACCACGCCGTTTCATTACAGCGCCCAGGTCTCGGAAGTGCGCGACGATGCCATCGCCGGCCTGACCGGCACCGAGACGTTCGACATAACCGTCGTCAATTCGGTGGAAACCAAGGTTATCAATATCGATCTGTCGAACGTCAGTGGCGATTTGAACGTTGACAACATATCCACTTACATAAACTCGGAACTCAGCGCCGAAAGCGTCACTTCGAGGGTCAATGTGGAGCGTTTCAACGAAAACTCCTATGGCTTCCATCTGAATCTGAACGACACCGAAACCGTGACTTTCGGCAACGCCTCGGACGAAACCCCGAGCATCTATATCACCGGTACAAACAACGTCGGTGACTATTCCTCCGGCTTCACCACCAAGTTCGATGACCTGGGCGCCACCGATCCCAACAAGGCGTTCCGTTCCGAGGTCGAGACCCCCGAAGCGGACAGCGCCAGGGCCGTGGCGGTGGACAGCCAGGGCTATGTCTACAGCGTTGGTGCCACGGCGGGTGATCTGGACGGTTTTGCCAACCAGGCAACCAACGATGCCTATCTGCGCAAATATGATGGCGCCGGAGAGTTGGTCTGGTCGCGCCTGCTGGGCGCCACTGACGATGCCAATGGTTTCTCCGTGACCGTCGATGCCAACGACGACATCATCATCGCGGGCACGGTACAGGGTAACTTGAGCGCTACCTCTTATGGCGGCAACTACGACAGCTTCGTGACCAAGTTTGATGGCACGGGCGCCGAACAGTGGACCCGCCAGGCCGCCCCCTATGCCAACGACAGCGCCCTGGCCGTGACCACGGATGCCAGCGGCAATGTTTTCGTGGCGGGGCAGACCTATTCCGAAATCGGCACCGGCGTCACCTATGCGGGCAGTTCGGATGGCTATCTCACCAAACTAGAGCGTTTCCGGATTATTTTGGGGCATAGCCATCCTCGGCGAAGAAGTTCCAGCATTCCTCTGGTTTGAAGA
>JASLLM010000085.1 GCA_030747035.1 Alphaproteobacteria bacterium
AGGTGGTTAAGAGAATCACACCCGCAAGCTCATGAAAACCCGCCATAAGAGTCAGCAGTTGAGACGACTGGTATGACCTATCGAGATCGGTTCCGGCAAAATAAAGGCCCCGCCTCCGAAATGGAGCGCGGGGCCGATATTTTTCAGGTCCGTGGAATACAGCCGGATCAGTCGCCGGCGGCTTCCTCGGCGACCTTTTCCTTGCCGGTTTCCTGATCCACCATCTTCATGGACAGGCGAACCTTGCCCCGGTCATCGATGGCCAGGCATTTGACGAAGACTTCATCGCCTTCGTTGACAATGTCGTTCACGGTCTTGACCCGGTGCGGGGCCAGTTCCGAGATATGGCACAAGCCATCCCGGTTACCGATGAAGTTCACGAAGGCGCCGAAATCAACAACCTTGACCACCTTGCCCTTGTAGATCTCGCCGATCTCGGGCTCGGCGATGATGCCGGTGATCCAGGTGGTGGCGTGCTCAATGCTGGATTGATCGGGCGAGGACACCTTGACCGAACCATCGTCGGATATGTCGATCTTGGCGCCGGTCTCCTCGGTGATCTGACGGATCACCTTGCCGCCGGTGCCGATAATTTCCCGGATTTTGTCGACCGGCACCTTCAACAGGTGAACCTTCGGCGCGGTATCGCGCAACTCGCCGCGATGCTCGCCGATGGCCTTGCTCATCTCGCCCAGAATGTGGTTCCGGCCTTCGTTGGCCTGGGCCAGGGCGTCACGCATGATCGCCTCGGTTATGCCGGCGACCTTGATGTCCATTTGCAGCGAGGTGACGCCGTTTTCCGTGCCCGCGACCTTGAAATCCATGTCGCCCAGGTGATCCTCGTCACCCAGAATGTCCGACAGGATGGCGTATTTTTCGCCTTCCAGGATCAGACCCATGGCGATGCCGGCAACAGCGGCCTTCAAGGGCACGCCCGCGTCCATCAGGGACAGGGACGAACCGCAAACGGAGGCCATGGAGGAGGAACCATTGGATTCCGTGATCTCGGAAACAATACGGATGGTATAGGGGAATTCCTCCTTGGACGGCATCACCGCATGCATGGCCCGCCAGGCCAGCTTGCCATGGCCAATCTCGCGCCGGCCGGTGAAGCCGAAGCGGCCCGCCTCGCCCACGGAATAGGGTGGGAAGTTGTAATGCAACAGGAAGTGCTGGCGGTAGGAACCGGCCAGGGCGTCCATGATCTGCTCGTCATCACCGGTGCCCAGGGTGGTCACCACCAGGGCCTGGGTCTCGCCACGGGTGAAGAGCGCCGCGCCATGGGTGCGGGGCAGCACGCCGACCTGGCTTTCGATCTGCCGTACCGTACGGGTGTCACGGCCATCGATGCGGTTGCCGGTGTCGAGGATCTGGCCGCGGACGATGTTCTTTTCCAGCTTCTTCACGGCATCGCCGATGGCGCCGGCATCGGGGTCTTCCGCCAGTGCTTCGAAGGCCTTGCCCTTGGCTTCCGACAACATGTTGGTGCGGGTCTGCTTCACGGGTTCGGCATAGGCGGTGCGCAAATCAGCCTCGATCAAGCCGGCGACGCTGGCCTGGATGGCGGAGTGATCCTCCGGCGGGGCCAGGTCCCAAGGCTCTTTCGCGGCGACTTCTGCCAGCTCGATTATGGCCTGGATTACCGGCTGCATTTCCTTATGGGCGAACATCACGGCACCCAGCATGATGTCCTCGGAGAGCTGATTGGCTTCCGATTCCACCATCATCACGGCGTCCGCCGTGCCGGCCACGACCATGTCCAGGTCGCTCTCTTCCAACTCGTCGATGCGCGGGTTCAGGATATATTCGCCATTGATGTAACCGACCCGGGCCGCGCTGATCGGGCCCATGAAGGGAATGCCGGAAAGGGTCAGGGCGGCGGAGGTGCCGACCAGGGCGGCGATATCGGGATCGTTTTCCAGATCATGGCTCATGGTGGTGCAGATGATCTGGGTCTCGTTGCGGAAGCCGTCCACGAAGAGGGGGCGGATCGGCCGGTCGATCAGGCGCGAGGTCAGCGTCTCTTTCTCCGAGGGGCGGCCTTCACGCTTGAAGAAGCCGCCAGGAATCTTGCCGGCGGCGTAGGTCTTTTCCACATAGTGGACGGTCAGGGGGAAGAAATCGATGCCCTGGCGCGGCTCGCGCGCGGCGACGGCGGTGCACAGCACGCTGGTCTCGTCATAAGTGACCATAACCGCGCCATCGGATTGGCGCGCGATATGCCCGGTTTCCAGAACCAGCTTGCGCCCGCCCCACATCAATTCCTTGCGATGAATATCAAACATCTCGTTCTCTCTTTCTCATCAGCCATGCCTTCTTACCTATTCATCCGGCGCCATCGCCGGTCAAAACATGGCTTCGCTTACGTTCAATTCAGTTTGCCATAATCCCGAATGGACCATGGCCGTCGTTCATTCCCGGCGCACAACGCGCCAGGGTTCACGTTGCCGGTTGTGGCGACGCGAGGTTCAATCGTGTTCCAACTTGATATGCCCGCCGACAATACTAACGGCGCAGGCCCAGCCGTTTGATCAGAGCTTCATAACGCCCCTGATCCTTGCGTTTCAGATAATCCAACAGACGCCGCCGCCGGCTGACCATTTTCAGCAGGCCACGTCGGGAGTGGTTATCTTTTTTGTGTTCCTTGAAATGATCAGTCAAGGTCACGATCCGGCTGGTCAGAATTGCCACTTGCACTTCCGGTGAACCGGTGTCGCTATCGGATTGTTTAAATTCGCCAATCAATTCGGTCTTGCGTTCGGCCGTAATCGACATCGAAATCTCCTATTCGTAATAAGGTCTTACAGATTAAAAACACGAACCGGACGGACTTCACCGGCATGAATTTCGGCCAGTGCAACCGGCCTGCCGTCTGTCGTCGCGTATACGGTTCCCTCGACGCTATGCGGAACCCGGATGGCTTGTCCAAAACGTAGACGTTCAGCCTCCGGACCGGTCACGGCCAGCGCCGGGATGTCGGCCAGCGCGGCCTCGACCGGCAAAAGCAGGCCGTCGAGCGCCTCCTTATGCCCCAAGTCCTCAAGATTATCCAGTGAAATCGCCATGCTTTCGTCGAAGTCTCCAACCCTTATCCGGCGCAGTTCGCTGACATGGCCACGGCAACCCAGAACCCGGCCCAGATCGCGGGCCAGGCCGCGCACATAGGCGCCCTTGCCGCAGATCATTTCCAGCACCGCGTGATCGGGATCGGGGCAATCGATCAGATGCAGTTCATCAATTCGGATCAGGCGGGCCGCCAATTCCGGCACCTCGCCGCCGCGGGCCAGATCATAGGCTCGGGCACCATCCACCTTGACGGCGGAATAGGCGGGGGGAACCTGTTTGATTTCGCCGGTGAACCGCGGCAAGGCGGCTTCGATGTCTTCCCAGCCTGGCCGGCGGCCGCTCTCGGCGATAACCTGGCCCTCGGCATCATCGGTATCGCATTCCTCGCCCCAACGGATCGTGAAACGGTAAGCCTTGGCGCCATCCATGGCCTTGGAAACGACTTTCGTCGCCTCACCCATGGCAATCGGCAGAACGCCGCTGGCCATTGGATCAAGAGTTCCCGCGTGTCCGGCCTTGGCGGCATCAAAGCGCCGGCGCACCTTGGCCACCGCCTGCGCCGACGTCATGCCCAAGGGTTTATCCAGGATCAGCCAGCCATGCACCGGCCTGCCGCGCCGCTTACGCGCCATCGCCGCCGTCATCCGTATGGCCGTCGGGACCCGCCTTGAGATCCGGCGCGACGTCGTCACGACGCAGCAGATCATCGATATGGGAGGCATTGTCGAAGCTGCCGTCAATCCTGAAATGCAGCCGTGGCGCGAACTTCAGGCTGACCCGCCTGGCCACCTGACCGCCCAGCCAGGGCCCGACGCGGTGCAGGGCCTTTAGGACCTTGTCCGTGTCCTTGCCGCCCAGCGGCATGATGTAGCAGGTGGCCTGGCGCAGGTCCGGGCTCAGGGCGACTTCAGTCACCGTGATGGCGACGCCGGCCAGATCCTCATGATGGATTTCCTCACGGGTCAAAACCTCGGCCACCGCATGGCGCACCAGTTCACCGGCGCGTAATTGGCGTTGGGATGGACCACGCGCCCGTTGCCGGGAGTCCTGGCGCCCGGATTCACGATGCTTTGCCATAAGCTTGCCCTATACCAAGATCCGCCGCTGGGCGGATGCGCAATCTACAGAGAGCGTTCGACTTCCTCGACCTCGAAGAACTCGATCTGGTCGCCGGCCTGGATATCCTGATAATTCTCCAAGGCGACGCCGCATTCGTTGCCTTCGCGCACTTCGTTGGCGTCGTCCTTGAAGCGTTTCAGGGACTTCAGGGCACCGGTGTGGATGACCACATCGTCCCGCAACAGGCGTATCCGGGCCTGGCGTCGGGCCAGGCCGGTGTTGACACGGCAACCGGCGATCTTGCCGATCTTGGAAACGTTGAAGACTTCCTGAACCAGGGCGCCGCCAATGATGGTTTCGCGGATTTCCGGCGCCAGCAGGCCGCTCATGGCCTTGCGCAGGTCGTCGACCAATTCATAAATGATCGAATAATAGCGGATTTCGACATTTTCCTGGCGCGCCATTTCCTGCGCCTGCGGGTTGGCGCGTACGTTGAAACCGATCACCACCGCGTTCGAGGCCCGCGCCAGATCAATATCGGACTCCGTGATGCCGCCGACGCCGCCATGCAGTACCCTGGCCGTAACCTCGTCATTGCCAAGGTTCTCCACCGCCGAGGTGATGGCTTCGAGGGAACCGCGCACATCGGCCTTGAACAGCAGCGGGAATTCCTTCTTCTCGCTGTCCTGCATGTTGGAGAACATTTGCTCCAGGCTGCCACGGGCGCCGGCCGCGGCGCGGCGCTCCCGCTCCATGCGCTGGCGGTATTCCGCGACTTCGCGGGCCCGCGCCTCGTTCTCGACCACGTTGAATTCGTCACCCGCGTCCGGCGCGCCGTTCAGGCCCAAAACCTCGACCGGCATGGAGGGTCCCGCCGTCTCGACGTTGTTGCCGTGACTGTCCAGCAAGGCCCGCACCCGGCCCCATTGGGAACCGGCCACGAAAATATCACCCACGGAAAGCGTGCCACGTTGCACCAGCACCGTGGCCACGGCGCCGCGGCCCCGGTCCAACTGTGCCTCGACCACCACGCCTTCGGCGTCGCGTGCGGGATTGGCCTGCAACTCAAGCATTTCCGCCTGCAACTGAATAACTTCCTCCAGGCCGTCCAGGTTCTGCTTCTTCATTGCGGAAACCTCGACGATCTGCACATCGCCGCCCATTTCCTCCGGAATAACTTCGTATTGCAGCAGTTCCTGCTTCACCTTGTTGGGGTCCGCGTTGGGCAGATCCATTTTGTTCACGGCCACGATCAAGGGGACTTCCGCCGCCTTGGCATGGTTGATCGCCTCGACCGTTTGCGGCATCACGCCGTCGTCGGCAGCCACCACCAAAATGACCAAATCCGTTACATGGGCACCACGGGCCCGCATGGCGGTAAAGGCGGCATGGCCCGGCGTATCGATAAAGGTAATCTTGGCACCGGCCGGGGTCGTCACCTGATAGGCGCCGATATGCTGGGTAATGCCGCCTGCCTCGCCGGCGGCCACGTCGGAGGCGCGGATCGCATCCAGCAATGATGTCTTGCCGTGGTCAACATGACCCATGACCGTGACAACCGGCGGACGGGCCTGCAGATCACCTTCATCGTCGGTGTCGCCCTTAAGGCCGATTTCCACATCCGCCTCGGATACCCGGCGTAGTTTATGGCCGAATTCAGCCACCACCAGCTCCGCCGTATCCGCATCAATGGTCTGGTTGACCGTGGCCATGACGCCCAGGCCCATCAGCGAACGCACTACATCGACGCCCCGTTCCGCCATGCGGTTAGCCAGCTCCTGCACCGTAATGGTTTCCGGCACCACCACTTCGCGCAGGATCTTACCCTGGCTTTCGCCGCTGTCCGCGGCCAGTTGCTTGCGCCGCTCCCGCTCACGCCGAATGGAAGCCAGACTGCGGACCCGCTCCTCCCGGTCGGCCAAGGCTTCGGTGACCGTAATGCGGCCTGAGCGGCGCCTCGGCTCGGTACGGGCGCGGGGTTGCTGTTTGGGCCGCTCCACGGGCCGGCGCTCGGAACGGCGCGGCGCCGCCTCTCGTGGCTCCTCCGGCGGCTGCCCGTGCCGCGCGGCGGCGGCATCGGAGGCGGCGGCATCGGCTTCGGCCTTGGCCTCGGCTTCCTGCAGCTTGCGGGCGGCCTCCTCTTCGGCCCTGCGGCGGGAGTCCTCTTCCGCCTTTTTCCGGGCCTCCTCCTCAAGGCGCCGGATCTCGGCGGCCTCTCTCTCGCGCCCCAACCGGGCTGCTTCTTCCGCCTGGCGGCGGGCATTTTCCTCGGCCCGGGCGCGGGCCGCCTGATCAGCCGCCTGAGCATTCTCCAAGGCCCGGGCGCGGGCGGATTTTTCTTCCGTCGACAGGGTTTTAAGGACATGACGGGTGCGTCCGGCGCCCGCCTCAGACTTGGTGGAATCGTCCGTCTTTGGCGCATCCACGCTTTTCTCGGCGCTGGTTTTCGGGCTGGCTCCGGCCGCCGGCGCTTCGGGTTTGGCCGATGGTTTCGCGGCAGCGTCGCCGGCGCTGGGCTGAGCACCGCGCGCGGGCGCCCGGCGGCGGCGCACTTCAACCTTGACCGTCTTGCGGCCACCGCCCATTCCCCCGCGCGATGGGGCTCCACCGCCCTCGCCCGGTTTGCGCAGACTAAGGGGCTCGCTGCCGCCAAGGCTTAGGGTTTTCTTCTTACCCGTATCACTCACGTCGTCTTGTCCCATCTCATTTCAGGTGGCCGTCAACTCCGGCTATCACTAATCGGTAATCAACAACACACTCGCGCAGCAAATCGCCCCGGTCAGCCCTATGCCAGCCGGACCTTCAGCCGCGAAAATCCTTCAATCGGCGGCATTCGGCCAGGAAGCGGTCCGCCAAGCCACCGACCCGCAAGGCAGCATGTACCACATTTTCACGGCCCAATGCCAAACTCAATTCATCAACATCAAACAGGTCGATAACAATACGTCCGCCGGACGCTGCGCCGGCATCGGATGCGCCGGTCCCGCCCAGCAGCTTTTCCCGGCCCCTAGGGGAGGCATCCCGGGCAGAAACAACGATCGCCGACGGATCCGCGATTAGCAGGGCCCGTACTTTTTCATAGCCCAGGGTCAACTGACCAGCCCGTCTGGCCAGACCCAAAAGCGCCAAGGTACGCCGCCGCATGATGGCTTCCACCTGATCGGGAAGATCCTCTGCCACCGCGACCGCCTGCCTGGCGGCGCGGGCAAACAGGCGTTTCTTTACCGCCCGTTCCAGCAGTTCGCGCCGCCCGCTTACCCAGATCCCCCGGCCCGGCAGTTCCCGGCCAAGATCAAAGCAGATATCACCCTCCGGCCCGACCACGAAACGCAGCAAGCCATCGGTCGGCAGCGAGGTGCCGGTGACGATACAGCGGCGTTCAGGGGTGCCGGCCGCTGCCCCGGACGCCTCCATCGCCTGTATGGATGCCGCTGTCGTGCCCATGACCGTAACCTTCAAACACCATCTTCTTCGGCGGCGTCCGGATCCGCGCCCTCGGCGGCGTCTTCCGCGTTCTCGCCGCCATCCTCGGACTGATCCTCGTCGTCGAACCAATGGGCCCGCGCCGCCATGATCATGGCCGAGGCGGTCTCTTCATCCAGATCGAATTCACGCAGCAGGCCATCGCCTGGGTCGGTCAATTCATCGGTTGCCAGTTCGGCAAAATCATCCAGTTCCTTGACGCCGTTCTCGCCCAGGACCACAAGCATGCCCGGCGTCAGGCCCTCAAGAGATGCCAGCTCCTCCGTGACGCCAAGTTCGGCGCGCTTTTCATCGAATTCCGCATCGCGGGCGTAGATATAGTCGTTGGCACGTTGTTGCAGGGCGGCCGCCAGATCCTCGTCGAAACCTTCCAGGGTGGCCAATTCCTCCTGCTCCACGAAGGCGACTTCCTCGACCGAGTTAAAGCCCTCGGTCGCCAGCAACTGCGCCATCATCTCGTCAATGACCAGCGCCTCCATGAACAGTTCGCTGCGCTGGCGCAGTTCCTCCTGACGGCGCTCGGATTCCTCCTCCTCGGTCAGGATATCGATTTCCCAACCGGTCAATTGCGAGGCCAGCCGCACGTTCTGGCCACGGCGGCCAATCGCCAGGCTCAACATTTCGTCGGGTACCACGACCTCGAACTTCTGCGCCTCCTCGTCCATCACCACCTTGACCACGTCAGCCGGCGCCAGGCCGTTGACCAGGAACGACGCGGGGTCGGGCAGCCATTGAATGATATCGATCTTTTCACCCTGCAGTTCGTTGACCACCGCCTGCACCCGGCTGCCCCGCATACCGACGCAGGCACCGACCGGGTCAATACTGCTGTCGTTGGAGACCACGGCGATCTTGGCCCGGCTGCCCGGGTCGCGGGCCACCGCCTTGATCTCAATAATGCCGTCATAAATTTCCGGCACTTCCTGGGTGAACAGTTTCGCCATGAACTGGGGATGGGTGCGGGAGAGGAAAATCTGCGGTCCCCGCTGTTCCTGGCGCACATCATAGATATAGGCCCGGATGCGGTCGCCCTGGCGCAGGCTTTCGCGGGGCAGTGCCTCGTCCCGGCGCACGATGGCCTCGGCCCGACCCAGGTCGACCAGCACATTGCCGTACTCGACCCGCTTGACCACGCCATTGACGACCTCGCCGATGCGGTCCTTGTATTCGTCGTATTGCCGCTCCCGCTCCGCCTCGCGCACCTTTTGCACGATGACCTGCTTGGCGGTCTGGGTGGCGATGCGGCCAAAGTCGATGGGCGGCAACGCCTCGGAGATCAGATCGCCAACCCGGGCATCCGGGTTGCGGCCCAGGGCTTCGGTCAAGCGGATTTCCGTGGCCGGGTTTTCCACTTCCTCGACCACGTCCAGCAGCCGGAACAGACCGATATTTCCGGTCTTGCGGTCGATTTCAGCACGAATTTCGTTCTCCATGCCGTATTTCGACCGCGCCGCTTTTTGGATCGCCTCTTCCATCGCCTCGACAACGATTTCCGCGTCAATCGCCTTTTCGCGCGCGACGGCGTCGGCGATCTGCAGCAGCTCCAAACGGTTGGCGCCTACGACTGTTTGTGCATCGGCCATTAGCTTTTTCTCTTTTTCAAGGTGTCTCGGATCAATTCATCGGTCAGCACCAATTTCGCGCGGGCGATGATATCGAAGGGGATGGCGAATTCTTTTACGCTGTCGTCACTGTCGGTCACGTCAATCTTGACCCGGTCATCATCCAGGCCGCGCAGGCGGCCGACAAAGCGGCGCCGGCTATCGATCGCGGTTTCCGCTTCGATGCGGGCCTGAAATCCGTTGAACCGTTCGAAATCTTCCGGGCGGACCAGGGGCCGGTCGACGCCGGGCGAGCTTACCTCCAGCAAATAGGTGCTGGGAATGGGGTCTTCCACATCCAGGATGGCCGATATGGCGCGGCTCAATTCGGCGCAATGATCAACATTCATTTCGCTTTCGTCCAGGGGTTCGGCCATTACCTGCAGGGTCGGTTGCCCGCTATCCCCCTTCAGGCTCAATTGCACCAGGCGAAAGCCCATGGCCTCCACCGATGGCGCGATCAGGCGTTCCACTTCACTCAAATGTTGACTTTCCGCCGCCAAAATCTGCTTCGGCCTCCAAGAAAGTTGCCCAAAAAATGCAAAAGGCGGGCCGCTGGCCCACCTTTGTTACCGCCCCGCTGGTCGCCAGGCTATTTGTTAGCTGCCTATATATGGTCCCGGACGGCGCAAAGCAAGCGCTAAGGCTGTTTTACGGGTTGAATTCGCCGCCGCCGTTCGAAACCGAGAAAGACCGGTGGCCGGCCTGCTTCCATGCCTTTTTCTTCATATCGGGTCGGCGGCCAGTCATCGGGCCGGGTGCGCCAGTCAGCCGGCCGCCTGGCCAGCCAGCTAAACTGTGCCGACCGCGTCATGTGGTCCAGTATCCAGCGGCAATAGTCCATGTGGTCCGTGGCGATGCGCCATTGCGCGCCGTCGGCCAGGACATTGGCCATGGCGGCGATGTTATCCGGCACGACAAAACGCCGGCGGTTATGGCGCCGCTTCGGCCAGGGATCGGGGAACAGCAGAAAAGCCCTGCCGATACTGCCCTGGCCCAGGCAATCCAGCAATATGCGGGCATCATCCATGACCACCCGCACGTTGCCCAGGCCATGTTGGTCCACGTCCGCCAGCAAACGGGCCACGCCATTGATGAAAGGTTCGCAGCCTATGAAGCCAATATGGGGATGAGCCCGGGCCAGCGCCGACAAATGCTCGCCGGCACCAAATCCTACCTCCAACCAGACTGCTTCTACGGTCTCGTCAAATAGTTCGCGGGGTTCCAGGACACGGCCCTGATAGCCGGCCACATCAATGCGCAGCCGCGGCAACAGCCGCTCTAGAACATCCCGCCGGCCCGGCCGGAGCGGCTTGCCGCGCCGCCGGCCGTATAGCGTGCGCGGGCGCGTGTCAGCCAAGAAGCGGCTTCAACTCCGGCACCAGGTTTAGCCGCTCCCAGCTGAAATGGCCGTCGTCGGTCGCGTCCGGGCCGAAATGGCCGTATGCGGCGGTCTTGGCATAGATCGGCCGGTTCAGGGAGAGCATGTTATGGATGCCGCGGGGGCTCAAATCCACATTCTCCGAGAGGTGGCTTATCAACCTGTCCTCGTCGCAGCGGCTGGTGCCGTAGGTATCCACATAAATGGACAGCGGTTTGGCCACGCCAATGGCATAGGCCAGTTGGATACAGCAGCGGTCCGCCAGACCGGCGCCGACAATATTCTTGGCCAGATAGCGTGCGGCGTAGGCGGCGGAGCGGTCGACCTTGGTTGGATCCTTGCCCGAGAATGCGCCACCGCCATGCGGCGCGGCGCCGCCATAGGTATCGACGATGATCTTGCGGCCAGTCAGGCCGGCGTCGCCATCGGGGCCGCCAATGACAAAGCGGCCGGTCGGATTGACGTAGAATTCATCCTCCGGGCACATCCAGCCGTCGGGCAGGACCTCGAGCACATATTTGCGCACCAGCTCGCGCACTTCCTCCGGGCCCGCCTCGGCGGCATGTTGCGTCGAGACCACGACGGATGTGGCGCCAACCGGCTTGCCGTCCACATAGCGCAAGGTGACCTGGCTTTTCGAATCCGGGCCGAATTGCGGCGTCAGGCCGGCGTGCCGGTCATCGGCCATGCGGCGCAGGATGGCATGGGAAAAATGGATCGGTGCCGGCATCAGGGCCGGGGTTTCATTGCAGGCATAGCCGAACATGATGCCTTGGTCGCCGGCGCCAATGTCCTTGTTGCCGGAGGCATCCACCCCTTGGGCAATGTCGACGGACTGCGGATGCAGATGCACCTGGACTTCGGCGTTCTTCCAATGGAAACCGTCCTGTTCGTATCCGATGCGGCGCACGGTATCGCGGGCCGCCTGTTCCATGGCCGCCTTGTCGCCGGCCACTTCGGCGGGACCGCGCACTTCGCCGGCCAGGACAATCAGGTTGGTCGTGGTCAGCGTCTCGCACGCCACCCGGGCGTTGTCCGGATCCGCGGCGAGAAACATGTCCACGATTGCATCGGAAATTTGATCGCAAACCTTGTCCGGGTGCCCTTCGGACACGGATTCAGAGGTAAATAGATAATTGCCACTCGACACGAGACGCCTCCAGCCAGTTTTAAATCATGATCATAAGTCAGTTCGTGGCGGACCCGCCGCCAACTGCTGGCGGTTGTTGCAGGCTTTTCACCATCGGTCAAGCGCTGCCCGCACCTCAGGGGCAGTGCCTAATCGACGCAGGTGCAATCCAGCTGAAATTTCAGGTAAATCAGCCCTCGTCAACGTCGTCGATGACTTGGCCGCCGACCGCCTTGACCAGATCGAACAGCCGCTTGCGCACGCCGGCATCGGTAATCTTGTAATAGGCCCGGACCAGTTCCAGGGTCTCGCGTTTCGCCAGATCGTCCTGGTCGAAGTTGGCCTGGGCCGCTTCGGCGAATCCAGCCTGTCCCGAGGCGATTTCCGGCGACATGTCGTCAAAGAAAAACGACACTGGCACATCCAAGATACGGCTCAACAGGAACAGCCGGCTAGAGCCGATTCGGTTGGTGCCGCGTTCGTATTTCTGCACCTGTTGAAAAGTCAGACCCAGCGCATTGCCAAGTTTTTCCTGGCTCATACCCAGAAGGGTGCGACGTAACCGAACTCGTGAGCCGACATGAATGTCAACTGGATTGGGGTTCGCTGTCACTGGTACTACTCCTCATCTGCAATCTCTAGTGGCAGTTCATATCGTTGGTCGCCAATTAATAACGCATGCGTCCGAAAGGTTGCATACACATGTATGTAGCAGCGGGGTATGCCTGTCAAGCATAGCTTATGGCAAGGGGCGCCGCGGCAATATGCGGCGAATTTCCGCCAGAAATATCAATCCGGTGAGTAGGGAACACAACAGCACAAAAACAGCATCGCCGAATCGCCGGTAGAGCGTTTCTGGCAGAGCGCTTGGCAAACGGCTATCTATTACCCCTGCCGCGGCCAGGGGCAGTTGCCCACCGATCCTGCCAAATGGATCGATCACCGCCGAAATTCCGGTGTTGGCCGCCCGGACCACGGGTAGGCCTAGTTCCACCGCTCGAATGCGGGCAATCGCCAGGTGCTGGTGGGGGCCAAAACTATCGCCAAACCAGGCATCATTGGTCAAGTTCAGCAACCATTCCGGAGCGCCAGCGGTGTTTTCCCCAAATATTTCCCGTGGAAATATGATTTCGTAGCAAATTAGGGGGCGAAACGGCGGCAGCTCTCCCAAGCGAACCACCCGGGGCCCCGGGCCTGGAGAGAAATCCACCGCACCATGGGCCAGTTTATCCACGCCAAGGCGGGTCAGAACCCCGCGCAGGGGCAGATATTCGCCAAATGGTACCAAATGGTGCTTGTCATAGATCGCCCCGGCCACGCCATCGCCGGCAAGGGTCAGGACGCTATTGTACAGCTTTACCCTGGTTTGCCGTGCGGAATTTCCACTATTCGCGCTTCCGGCCAGCGCTTTCCCGCGCCGGGGCGATCCGGTAATCAGCCGACTGCCCCCTGGCAGGGCCCGCGCAATGATACCGCGCCGCTGGCCATCATTGGCCAGAAAGAAGGGCGTTGCCGTTTCCGGCCAGATCAGATGGCTGAAATCAGGCGGTTTTCCTTCCGCATTTGGACCCAGACTCAGGTTGAGATAGAGCGCCAGGTGCCGGTCGCGCAATTCCGGCCGCCATTTGTCCGCCTGGGGAATGCCGGCCTGGACCAGGCGCAGGCGCACCGTGGGATGATGGTCGACATCAGCCGCCGGCAATCGTGCCTGGGAGGAAAGCAGGGCAAGGGCGACCAGAACCAGGGCGGCGGCGTTGACGGCGATGCCGCGCCGGCGGGCCGCGGGATCGACGGTTAGCATCAGGGCCGGCGCGGCGGCCGCCAGCACCGCCAGCAAGCCCAGGCCGGAGGCGCCCAAATAGGCGGCGGCCTGCAAACTGAAGTCACTGGCGGCCCAGACATGACCCGACAACAACCAGGGAAAACCGGTCAACAGCGAACCACGCAGCCACTCCGTCAAACCCCAGAACAAGGTGAAGGCAAGCCATCGCCCAATTGCAGACGCCGCCAGGGCCCGGGTCAATGCCGCCGCCAGAGCGGGAAACAAACCCAACCCGGCCGCCAGGGCCAGGAGGGCGAATGGCATCAGCCAGGCGAAGCGCTCGGCATCGACCATGAAGGCGTGACCCACCCAATGCAAACCAACCAGGAAATAGCCGGTGCCAAAGGCCCAGCCATGGCCGAAGGCGCGCCGGGTACTCGCGGAGCCCTGCACCAGCAGCAACAGTCCGGCATAGCCAAGCACCATCAGGGGCCAAAGATACAGCGGCGCCAAGGCCAGTGCGGCGGCGGCGCCAAGAACGGCGGCGGCAAGGAGTTGGAACCAAAGGGAAGACCGGATGGCAAGAACGGGAATTGGCAGAGAAACCACGTCGTCCGCCGGCGGTTATGCTAGCCGTTGGACTCTGAGGCAGGGCCGTCGTCCGCTTCGACCGCTTCGCCCACCGCCGCCACGCCGGCGCCATGACGGATCATCAGCCGCTTGACCCGGCGCAGGTCGGCATCGACAATCTCAAATTCAACCCCGCCCGGATGGCTGATCGTCTCGCCGATCTGCGGCACCCGGCCCAACATGGCGAAAACCAGGCCGCCCAGGGTCTCGATATCCTCATCCACTTCATCGGGCAGCAGATCGACGGCGAGGATTTTTTCCAGATCCTCTATCTCGGCCCGACCATCGGCCTCGATCGCGCCGTCGGGCCGCTGCTGCAATGTCGGGCCCTCGTCGGTGTCATGTTCGTCTTCGATTTCGCCAACGATTTCCTCGACGATGTCCTCAATCGTGACCAGCCCGTCGGTGCCGCCGTATTCGTCAACCACCACCGCCATATGGATCCGGGTGGCGCGCATGCGGGCCAGCAGATCCAGAATAGGCATCGAGGGGGGGACCACCAGCAACTCGCGCAGAATTCGGGCCAGGGACAATTCCTCGTCACGGCCCCAGTGGTCAACGATATCCTTGATATGCACAAAGCCGGCGATGTCATCCAGGGTCTCGCGGTAAACTGGCAGCCGGGAATGATGGGCCTGACGGAAAGTGCTGACCACATCGGCCGTTGACGCGCCGGCTTCCAGCGCCACGATATCCGTCCGCGGCACCATCACGTCATCCACCTCCAGTTCGCCAAAGCTGATGATGTTCATCAGCATCTCGCGCTGTTCCGGGTCCATGGCGGGGGTCAGGGCCTCGTGCTCTTCGATAACCTCTTCGATGCTTTCCTTTAGATCCGTATCGCCGCCGCCACGCAACAGCCCGCTCAGCCAGTGCAGAAATCCACCGCTGTCTTCCATCTCGGCCTTGGCGCCGCCGTTACGAGGCTTACCGGGTGACGTAGAGTCGGTAGGTTCACTCATTTCATGTCCAATGGCAGGCGTTGGCCGGGTAATTCATATGGGTTGGAAATGCTCATGTCCGCCAGAATGGCGACCTCCCGCGCTTCCATGGTTTTGGCCTCTTTCTCGTCCATATGATCCATACCCAACAAGTGCAGTGTACCATGAACCAGCAAGTGGCAATAATGATCATGTAAACTCTTGCCCTGGGCCCGGGATTCCGCACTGACCACGCCATGGGCCAGGACGATATCGCCCAGCAGCACCGGACCGCCGTGCGCCGGCCCATCACCACTGTCACCGACGAATGACAGAACATTGGTGGCTTTGTCCGCTTGACGATAGTCGCGGTTCAGGCGGCGCATGTCGTCATCATCCATCAAGGTCACGCCGACCTCGATCACGGGATTGGCCCGCCCGGACTGCCGCAGCACGGCCGCGACGGTCTCCTGCCCAATG
The DNA here is from genome assembly GCA_030747035.1 of Alphaproteobacteria bacterium. Classification (GTDB taxonomy): domain Bacteria; phylum Pseudomonadota; class Alphaproteobacteria. The sequence continues at coordinate 15,512 of JASLLM010000085.1, forward strand.
GCAACCGCGTCAGGCAGGTCGGTCAGCCACGCCCGGCAGGGGGTGGACACGATGATCTCTATCTGCATCGCCGTTTGCATCACTTTCCGCAGAGGAAGCATTGGGATTCGCCATGGGCGGATAATCAACACGATTGTGAAATACACCCAGCGTCAGTGTGCGGGTGAAGGTGGTTTCGATCATGTCCAGATCGCGCAGAGTCAAATTACAATCATCAAGTTCGCCCTCGCCGACGCGCATCTCGATGACCTGACGCACCCGTTCGCCCACTTTGGCAATGGACGGATCCTTCAGGGCCCGCGTCGCCGCCTCGATGGAATCCGCCAGCAACAGGATCCCCGCCTCCCGCCGCTGCGGCCGCGGACCGGGATAGCGGTAGTCATCCTCTGGCCCATTGAAGCCTTGCGCCTTGGCCTTTTCATGGAACACGCGCAACAGGGTGGTCCCCTGATGTTGGGCAATACCCTCCAGGATCAAACGGCCCAACTTGGCCTTCCGCGCCATTTCCAGGCCATCCAGGATATGGTGCAGGATAACCCGCGCCGAGACATCCGGGGCCAGGCGCTCGTGAATATTGTCATTGCCCCGTTGGTTTTCCATGAAATAGGCCGGGCGCTGCAGTTTGCCGATATCGTGGTACAGCGCCATAACCCTGCACATCAGGCCATTGGCGCCGATTGCTTCCGCCCCCGCCTCGGCCAGATTGGCAACCATGGTGGAATGATAATATGTACCCGGCGCCTTTAGCGCCAATTCCTTCAACAGCGGGTTATCTGCCGAGGCCAGTTCCAGGAGCCGGGTATCGGTGGTTTCGTCGAACAGCCATTCAAAGGCCGGCAACAGCCCCAACGTTGCCACCCCGACCAGCAGGCCCGAAACCGCCGCGCCGAACATCAGCGGCAGGTGCTCGCTGCCCAGGCCCTGACCGGCCAGGGTCACCGTGACCGGTACCATGGCCAATTGGGCCAGGGCCACCATCACGCCGATGCGCAACAGATCGATGCGGCGCCGGCTGCGCCGGGCGGCGATGCCGGCAACCAAGACGCCGACGACATAATTGGTCACCAGCCACAGATCGCCGTTTACCCGGTAGGCCAGGAACAAGGTCAAAACCACACCCACCAGCAGCGATGTCCGAGCATCGACCAAAAGAGACACCAACACCGTGGCCAGGGCCAATGGCACGAAATAGGCCGCCGCGTCAGGTTCAAACCCCATGCCGTCGGCGAAGCCCAGGCCGGCATAGAACATGGCGACGCCGATCACCGAGGTGGCAGCTACAATACTCTGGGTTAGGTACGCTGATTTCCGCCCAAAGCTGAGGGGCACGCGGGCGCGGCTGAAGAAGATCGCGCCCAAAAGCAGAAAACCGCTCAACAGGCCGGCCACCGCCACCACCTCGCGCCAAACCCGGCGGTCACCAACGTGCTCGTTCAAGATGCCAATGCGCCGCCAGGCCGTGGCCGTGACCCGGTCACCCCGGCGGATGATGACTTCGCCTGCCTTGATACGTAAAAATACCGGCTCGACAACCGCGACCACTTCGCGCCGGCGCTTGTCGCTGGCCACCTGGTTGGGTTGCAGGTTGGGGCGGGCAATTTCCTGGGCCGCCTCCAGTATCCAACTGCGGACGATACG
>JASLLM010000086.1 GCA_030747035.1 Alphaproteobacteria bacterium
GGTTTTAAGAATTTTTAATGCCGGTATAACAGTATGTACTTCATCAGTTACATTAAAATACGGCAGACCGAACTTGCTTAACGACGTTCTGAAAATAAGTGAAAAAAATACAACAATCGCTATAAGAATTTCTACTGCATAGTTCTTGAGAAATCTTAGTACAAATTTCGCTGAATCTTCCTGCAGCGAGATTATTCTAAATTCGGGATCGCCACGGAGCTGCATATTCGATACCTGTCGCGAAAAAGTTTAACAAAAAGTCCCAAGTTACTCATCTTCCTCGGTGACGTTACCCAATTATCAACATCGTTGGAATAAGAATGTCACCCATGCGGCCTCCATCGAATGACAATTGACATCTGTTCAGGCGGGCCAATCACTTGACGCCGCTGCCCCATTTCCGCGTGCTCCTGTCGCTTGATGCCTGCTGAGGACATCACGGCGGCCAGGGGATCATCAGGGTTTCGGCCTGGGTCCGGATATCGTCGGGGATGGTCATGGCGCGCCGGGCCTTCAGATCGAACATGCAGGCGACAATATCGAAAGTCGCGGCCAGTTCGCCGCTGCTGTCGTTAATGAACTGATGCCCGACCCGGAAGGTCTTGTCGCCCAGGTGTAAAAGGCCCGTGCGCAGGCTGTATATATCACCGGCGCTGATCGGGGCCTGAAAGCGGACGTCGTATTCCAGGGCCGCGCCGCCCCATTGTTTCGTCCTGGCGATATCGCGGGTGATGCCCATGCGGTGACGCACGGTGCCGATGCCGTCGGAGGCGACGGCATAATATTGCTGGAATGACATCCGGCCCTGACTGTCGCAATTCCAGCTATCCACCGTGCCCCGGGAGGAGACGAACGGTCCCGCCAACGCGCCGGAATATTCAGGCACGGGACCACCGACCGTGGCCGGCCTTGGGTCGTCAAGACGTTCAGTGATCATCTCCGCCATATGTCGGCGAGTTTCATCAGGCCAGGGCACGGTTGTCCGGGTCTCAGGGTCGAAATTATCGAAGCGCAACTCGAACGACGACGACACCTTGCCGCTTTCCGCGTTTACGATCTCGGCCAAAATATCGATGGAATCGGACTGCACCGCCATGACACCGGCCCGGATATCCAGTACGGCACCGGCGTGCAGTTCACCCAGATAGCGGCTGAAAGCGTGCCGGCGGCGAAAAATGCAGCCCTGATCCGGGGTCAGGCCCAGGGCCTGGGACAGATAGCCCAACCCCTCGGACAGCTTGGCGGCATAGAACTGCAGGTTAAGGTGCCCCATGACGTCGCATTCCCAGGCGTTCACGCCGCCCCGGTAAATCGGTACAAACTCACTCATTACGCCGTGCCTTATATATCTGTTGGAATTGCCAATACGAGATCGGCGGCATTATAGGTTCAGAATGAGGATTTTCGACTATCCGATTTTGGCCGCGCATCAAGATAATTGGTCATGATGACGATAATATCGACCTTTTTGCCATTGGAAGCCAAGGGCAGGTAGAGCCTTTCAGCGCGGATCGTGCCGTATTCGGGGTTTGATATGACCTCGCCGTCTTGTTGAAAAAGCGGCTTGCCGTCGCTGGCGCATTGGCAGATGCGGCGATGGGCGCCGGTGTTCCGAAAGTCGTCATAGACCTCATCCAACCATTTTCCGGTGCTTTCCCGTCCGGTGAAGGTTGTGATCCCGGTTCCCACCAGGCGAAACCGAAAACGCATCGGATCACCCACGACATCGACCAGCCACAGTCTGGGCAACAGGTGCGCTATGTCGGCAGGATTGAAATGTTGCCGGCCAGGCAGGCCCGCTTTCGGATGGATCGATGTCCAGTACTGGTGGAGATCCCTAAGTTCCGCGGCGCAGTCCTTGGGTGGTTGGTTGAACTCCAATCCCTTCACGAAAATACCCTCAACTCTACTTATCATCTTCGGCCTGCATGCGCGCCATGCTAGAATATGGCCTGTGCTGAATAAGCGCCAGAACTAATCGGTGTTGCGGCGGCATATTGCGCCTCAGTTCTCGTCTCTTCGCCATCATTGGGCTACAATCGGAAATTCTTCACGCCGTCATCTCCTAATATCGCGAGACCATTTCCAAATGCCTAACAGCTCCAACATGCGTACCGGTGGCCAGATTTTGGTCGATCAGTTGAAGATTCACCGTGTTGACACGGCCTTTTGCGTGCCGGGGGAAAGCTATCTAGCGGCCTTGGATGCGCTCCATGATGCACCGGAAATTCGCTTGCTGACCTGCCGGCACGAGGCCAACGCCGCCAATATGGCCGAGGCCTACGGCAAGTTGACGGGCCGTCCCGGCATCTGTTTCGTCACCCGGGGGCCGGGCGCCTGCCATGCGGTGGTTGGCCTGCATACGGCGTTTCAGGATAGTTCGCCCCTGATCCTGTTCGTGGGCCAGGTTGGGCGTTCGATGATGGAGCGGGAAGCCTTTCAGGAAATGGACTTCCGCCGGTTTTTCGGACAGGTCAGCAAATGGTCGGCGGAAATACAGGACCCGGCAAGAATACCGGAACTGGTCAGCCAGGCCTTTCACGTTGCCACCTCCGGCCGCCCGGGCCCGGTCGTGCTCTCCCTGCCCGAAGATATGCTGGTCGAACTGGCCGGCGTGGGTGATGCCAGGGCCTATCGTGGGGTCCAGGCACATCCCGGCCCCGATGACATGGCGCAATTGCGCAGCCTACTGGCGGCGGCGAAACGGCCGGTAATAATGCTGGGCGGCCGCACCTGGACGCCCGGCGCGGTGGCCGACATCACCGCCTTTGCGGAGGCCAATAACCTGCCGGTCTGTTGCGCCTTCCGCAACCAGGACCGCTTCGATAATCATCACGACAACTACGTCGGCGAAGTCGGCATTGGTTCCAACCCGGCGCTGCTGGCCCGATTACAGGAAACAGATTTGCTGATCGCCGCCGGCCCGCGTCTGGGCGAGACCACGACCCAGGGCTATAGCCTGCTGGATATTCCGGTGCCGAAACAGCCCTTGGTTCATATCCATCCCGACGCCGGGGAGCTGGGCCGGGTTTATCAGGCCGCTTTGCCGATCAATGCGGGCATGGCGGCCTTTGCCGCCGCCGCCGCCGCGCTGGAGCCGGTGGACAGCTCCGCCTGGGCCGGGGATGTGGCTGCCGCACGTCAGGATTATCTGGATTATGTCGAGATCCAGCCGACCCTTGGCGATCTGGATTTAGCCGATGTCCTTCGCGTGCTGCGCGAACGCCTGCCCAAGGATAGTTTAGTCGCCAATGACGCCGGCAATTTCGCCGGCTGGGCGCACCGTTATCTACCGTTTTCGACCTATCCCAGCCAGGTTGGGCCGACCAACGGCGCCATGGGCTATGGGGTGCCGGCGGCGTTGGCGGCCGCGCTGGTGTTTCCCAGCCGCACCACGGTGTGTTTCGTCGGCGACGGCGGCTTCCTGATGGCCGGCAATGAACTGGCGACGGCCCTGCAATACGATCTGAAGCCGATCTATCTGGTTATCAATAACAGCATGTTCGGCACCATCCGTATGCATCAGGAGCGCGAGTATCCGGGCCGGGAGGTGGCGACGGAGCTGCGCAATCCCAATTTTGCCGCCTATGCCCAGTCTTTTGGCGCCCATGGCGAGATTGTCGAACGTAGCGAGGATTTCGCCGCCGCCCTGGACCGGGCTCTGGCCGCGGACAAAGTTGCGGTTCTGGAACTGCGCACCGATCCGGAGGCCATCACCTCCAAAACCACATTGACGGCGATCCGCGAAGCGGCGATGGCCAGGCAGGGAGGAAGTTGAGATGAGCGTATTGGATGGTAAGGTTGCCATAGTTACCGGGTCGGGCAGAGGCATCGGCCAGGCCATCGCCTTGAAGCTGGCGGGCGCCGGGGCGGCGGTGGTTGTCAACGATCTGGATGACGAGCCGGCGGCGGAAACCCTGGACCGGATAACGGCGGCCGGCGGCCGCGCCATCGCCTGCAACGGTGACGTGGCGGCGGTCGATTTTGGCGAGCGCATTGTCGATGCCGCCCTTGATGGCCTGGGCGGTCTGGACATCATCGTCAACAACGCCGGCTATATCTGGAACACGACCATCCAGCGCAACACGGACGAGCAATGGCAGGCCATGCTGGATGTGCATGCCACCGCGCCGTTCCGCATTTTGCGCGCCGCCAGTGAGCATTTCCGCAGCAGTGCCAAGCGGGAGGCCGCCGAGGGCAAGGTGGTGCAGCGCAAGGTCGTCAACATCTCGTCCGTTTCCGGCGTTCTTGGCTCCGCCACCCAGGTGGCCTATTCCGCCGGCAAGATGGCCGTGGTCGGCATGACCAACACCCTGTCCAAGGAATGGGGCCGCTATGGCGTCAATGTTAACGCGGTGGCATTCGGCTTTATCGAGACCCGCCTGACCCAGGAGTTCGAAGGTCAGCCGGCGGAAATCGAAGTACACGGACGGCAGTACAAGGTCGGCTTTCCCGCCGACATGGCCAGGGAAAAATACCAGGGTATCTCTCTCGGCCGGCCCGGCCGCGTCGAGGAGGCCGCTGGCGCGGTATATCTTCTGTGCCTGCCTGAGTCCGACTACATCACCGGCCAGGTGCTTATTTGTGACGGCGGCAAGCTCTAGGGATAATTGCATTGGCCAGGGGGGAACAGGACGCGCGCCTTTACGCGCCGGCGGTGGATAACAACCGGGAGCCGATCCTGGCGGTGCTGCGCAAGGTCATGCCGGCGCCCGGCGCAATCCTGGAAATTGCCTCCGGTAGCGGCCAGCACGCCTCCTGGTTCGCGCCGGAATTTCCCGAACACCGCTGGGCCCCGTCCGACTTCGATCCCGGTAATCTGGCCAGTATCGATGCCTGGGCCCTGGAGGCCGAGCGGGAGAGCGGAGCAGGCAATATCCTGCCTGCGCGCGTGGTCGATGCCAGCCAGGCGGATTGGCCGGTGTCCGATATTGCTGATGATCTGGTGCTGATGTTCTCCGCCAACATGATCCATATCGCGCCTTGGTCCGCTGGCCTTGGTCTGCTGGCCGGTGCCGGTCATTTGCTGCCTGACCAGGGTTTGTTGTTCCTGTACGGTCCGTTTCTGCGCAACGGCCAACCGGCGACGGAAAGCGATGCCGAATTCGACCGTTCGCTAAAGGCGCGGAATCCGTCATGGGGTTTGCGGGATCTGGATCAGGTTGTCGCCGCCGCCCAAGAGCAGGGCCTGGAATTGGCGGAACAGTTAGACATGCCGGTGGGCAATCTGTCCCTAATTTTCCGTTCACGGTGAGCTGTTACCGCTGATATGTCCTAGCTTTTGTTGGAAAGATTATCCAACTGCTGTTGCATCTGCGCCAATTGTTGCCGTAGCAAGTCCAATTCCTCACCGCCGCCGCTTTCGCCATTGCTGCCCGTGTCGCCGTGCTTGGCATGCACGGCTGGCTCCGGCGCGGCTGCCGTACTTGGCTGTCGCGGGCCGTCGCCGGTGCCATCGGCTGTTTTATTGGCGAACGGCGTGAACATGCCCATGGCCTGTTGAAACATGGCCATGTTCTGGCGGCCCAATTCCTCCATCTGACGAAACGGATTGGTATCGCCCATGCTCTGCTGCAAATGCTGGCGGATCTGTTCCTGGTTGTGGGCGAAGGCGGACATGGTGCTTTCCAAATAGCCCGGCACCATGGTCTGCAGGCTGTCGCCATAAAAGCCGATCAGTTGGCGCAGAAAGGATATGGGCAGCAGGTTCTGTCCCTTGCTCTCTTCCTCGAAGATAATCTGGGTCAGGACGGAGCGGGTTATGTCATCGCCTGATTTGGCATCCTGGACAACGAAGTCCTGACCTTCCTTGACCATGGTGCACAGGGTATCCAAGGTCACGTAGCTGGACGTGGCGGTGTTGTAGAGCCGCCGGTTGGCGTACTTCTTGATGACAATCGTATCTTCGGATGTGCTCGACTTATCGACCATACTTGCCCCACCAGACCCGTAATCGACCCCATTGTTACTGGCCGAGGGTGAATGAAAGCCTAATATGGCGCGCATATATTGCAGTGCGCAAGATTTTTGTTGCATTGCGTCATGGAGCCGTTGGACCGCCGCTCTGGCCGCTGTGACGGCGCGGCGCTATATTGCCCATATGGAACAGCCTGAGTTGGCCGCGTTGGCCCGGCGATATCTGGATTTGTGGCAGCAGCAGCTCGCCGCCGGAGGGACCGGCACGACGGCCGCGGCCGCGGCGGAGGCCGCCAGTATCATGGCGCAGGTGCTGTCGGCCGGCTTGCCGGAAGGAAAGGGGGGGCGCGATGGTGACACAGACGATGCCGCAAATGGAAACCCCTCGGCTGGGCCCCCGGCCTCTCAGCCTGCATCTGTCGACGGCGATGGCGGGGATGATGAGTTCGCTCGCCGCCTTGCCGAGTGCGCTGAACGGTTCGCTGCCCTGGCGGCCGGAGCTGGCGGCGGCGGCGGCGGAACTGACGGCGGAACTGAGCCGAAGTGAACCGGGGGCGTTATTTCAGGCCGTGGCCGCCGAATGCCAATCCCGCCTGGGTACCATGCTGGCCGGCGTGCAGGCCTATCAAGGGGCGGCGCGGCCGGATCGGAGCTGGTGCATGGCTCAGGCCATCTGGCGGCAAGGCACGACCACCTTGCTGGACTATGGCGGCGCGGGCCGGCCCTGCCTGTTCGTCCCGTCTTTGGTGAACCGGGCCCATGTGCTGGATTTGACCCGGGACCGCGGCTTGCTGGGCTGGTTGCGCCAGCAGGGACATCGGCCTTTCTTGGTCGACTGGGGCGCGCCCGGCGAGGCCGAATTGGAATTTTCCTTGAGCGACTACATCGCGCGCCTGCGGGCCGTCCTGGAGGTGGTGGAGGATACCGCGCCGGGACCGCCGGCCCTGGTGGGTTATTGCATGGGCGGCGATCTGGCTCTGGCCCTGGCGCAACAGCGCCAGGAAGTGCTGTCGGGTCTGGCCCTGTTGGCCACGCCTTGGGACTTTCAGGCTGGTGCCCAGCAATGGCCCGGGATCGACGCCCTGGCGCCCGGTTTGGACAGCATGCTGGAAGGTTTCGGCGCCTTGCCCGTGGATGTCTTGCAGGCGCTGTTCGCGGCCCTGGACCCCGGCCTGGCACAGCGTAAGTTTTGCCATTTCGCGAGCCTTGATCCCGATGGGGCGGAGGCGGCCCATTTCGTGGCCTTGGAGGACTGGGTCAATGACGGTGTGCCCCTGGCGGCCCAGGTGGCGCGGGACTGCCTGCAGGGCTGGTATGGCGGGAACACGACGGCCCGGGGGGCATGGCTGATCGATGGTCATGCGGTGGATCCCAGCCTGCTGAAGCTTCCCGTGCTGGCTGCGATCCCCGAAAACGACCGCATCGTGCCGGCGGCATCGGCGCAAGCCCTGGCGGATGCCATTCCCCAGGCGGACATTATCAGACCGGCGGCGGGGCATATCGGCATGGTGGTGGGCCGCCGCGGCAAGAGCGGACTGTGGCAGCCGCTTTCCAATTGGCTGCAGAGCCTTGATGAATAAGCCGGCCGCAAATATTCGTTACGGCGGGGCCATGACGTGACAGAATGAAAAAAAGTATCCATTGCCAGGATACCCCGAACAGAAACAGGTGGAGGGCAAATTGATGAGCAGAGTGGCATTGATTACCGGTGGAACCCGGGGCATTGGCCGGGGGATCTGCGAGGCCTTGAAGGAAGCGGGCTATTCGGTTGCCGCCAACTATGCCGGCAACGATGACGCAGCGGCGCGTTTCACGGAAGAAACCGGCATCCCGGCCTACAAATTCAGCGTTGCCGATTACCAGGCCTGCCAGGATGGCGTGGCGGCGGTGGCCGCCGATCTGGGTGATGTGGAGGTGCTGGTCAACAATGCCGGCATCACCCGCGACGGCACTTTGATGAATATGAGCCACGAAGACTGGACCATGGTCGTTCGCACCAACCTGGGCGGTTGTTTCAACATGTGCAAGGGGGTGTTCCCGGCCATGCGCGATAACCGCTTTGGCCGCATCGTCAACATCGGCTCGATCAACGGCCAGGCCGGGCAATACGGTCAGGTCAACTATGCCGCGGCGAAGTCGGGCATCCATGGCTTCACCAAGGCCCTGGCGCAAGAAGGCGCACGTTTCAATATCACGGTAAACGCGATCGCGCCGGGTTATGTGGATACTGACATGGTGGCAGCGGTGCCTGACAATGTACTGGAAAAGATCGTCGCGAAAATTCCGGTGGGCCGTTTGGGCCATGCCGACGAGATCGCCCGGGCGGTGATGTTCCTGATCGCCGACAGCGCGACCTTCGTCACCGGCTCAACCATGTCCATCAACGGCGGGCAGCACATGTACTGATGTCGGCCAGTGCGCTGGCCCGCCGCCGCCGGGCTACCTCGATCGGCTTTGTCGCGGTTCTGATGTGGGCCCTCTTGGCCCTGTTCACCGCCGCCACCGGTAAAGTGCCGCCATTGCAATTGGCGGCCATGACCTTTGGTCTGGCGTTTATCCTGGCCCTGTCGAAATGGCTGCTGCGCGGCGAGAACATCATTGGCCACCTGCACCACCGTCCCGTGGTCTGGGCCGTGGGCGTGGGTGGACTGTTCGGCTATCATTTTTTCTATTTCGTTGCCTTGCGCAACGCGCCGGCGGTGGAAGCCAGCTTGATCGCTTATCTATGGCCATTGTTGATCGTGCTGTTTTCCGCCCTGCTGCCGGGCGAGCGGTTGCGCTGGTGGCACCTTGCCGGCGCCGTGACAGGCTTGGCGGGCGCGGCCCTATTGATCGCCGGCGATCAGGATTTCAGTGCTGGTATCCAGCTCGCGCCGGGACATATCGCGGCCCTGGCTTGCGCCTTCCTATGGTCGGGCTATTCCGTTCTTTCCCGCCGCCTGGGCGATGTGCCGACCGATACGGTCGGTGGTTTCTGCGGCGTCACGGCGCTGTTGGCCTTTTCGGCCCATCTGATATTCGAAAGCACGGTCTGGCCGGCGGATGGCATGCAGTGGCTGGCGGTTGCCGGTCTGGGACTGGGGCCGGTGGGGCTGGCATTCTTTTGCTGGGATCATGGGGTCAAGCATGGCCATATTCAGGCCCTTGGCGCCTCGTCCTATGCCGCGCCCCTGCTTTCCACCCTGGTGCTGATCCTGTTTGGCTTCGCCGCCGCCACCTGGACCGTGGCGCTGGCCTGTCTGTTGATCACCGGCGGGGCGGTGCTGGCATCCATCGATCTGCTCCGCCCCGGCAGCTCCCGTTAGTCCGGGCTCCAGCCAGCCGGGGCCATTTCAAAACCGGCGAATTCGAAGGCCGGGCCCACGGTACAGCCCACAAGGGTCCAGACACCTAGGCTGCGCGCCGATTGCCATTCACCTTCGGGTATCACGGCCTGGGGCCTTTGCCCCGATGCCAGGTCGGGTCCCAATAGCCACCGCTCCTTGCCGCACCTCAGTTCCAGCGGCGCTCCGGCGTAGTAGTGCCAGATCTCGTCGGCATCATTGACCCGGTGCCAGGCGGAAACCTCACCTGCCTGCAGCAGATAGTAGATCGCCGTCATGGCGCCGCGTCCGCCATCGGCGGGTTGGTGACGATAGGTCTCGGCATACTGCCCGCCCTCGGGATGGGGCTGCAGGGCCAGGGCCGCGATGACCTGTTCGGCCGATATTTCGTTGCAGTCGCTCATGTCAAAGCAGGAACAACGCCGCCAGGCCCAGAAAGACGAAAAAGCCGACCACGTCGGTGATCGTCGTCAGGAATACCGTGGCGGCAACCGCCGGGTCGATGCCGGCGCGCGCCAAACCAAGCGGGATTAAGGTACCGGCCAGTCCGGCCACGACCATGTTGATCACCATGGCGACGGCGATGACAACACCCAAGGTTGGCAGGGAAAACCACAGGGCGGCAACGGTGCCGACCAGAATGGCGAACAGCACGCCATTCAAGGCGCCGACCACAAATTCCTTGCCCACGATCCGCAGGGCGTTGGCCGCGGTCAACTCCCGCGTCGCCAGGGCACGGACGGCCACGGTCAGGGTCTGGGTGCCGGCATTGCCGCCCATGGAGGCGACAATGGGCATCAATATGGCCAGTGCGACGATCTGTTCGATGGTGGCGTCGAACAATGCGATCACCAGGGACGCCAGGATCGCGGTGCCCAGGTTCAACAACAACCAGGTCGCCCGGCTGCGCGTGGTCCGCATGGCGGTATCCAGAATGTCGGTCTCGGACGAGATGCCGGAAAGGCGCATCAGATCCTCCTCGGCCTCCTCCTCCAGCACGGTCGCGGCATCGTCAAAGGTGATGACGCCGACCAGCCGTCCGGCGGCATCGATCACGGGGGCGGAGGCGAGACGGTACTGCTGGAACAGGAAAGCGACCTCTTCCTGATCCATGTCGACGGGAATCGTGGTCGACTCCTCGTCCATGATCTCCCGCATCAGCACCGGCCGTCTGGTGCGCATCAGGCGGTTCAGGGCGACCTGGCCAATTGGCCGGTGCCGGGGGTCGATGACAAATATCTCGTAGAATTCGTCCGGCAACTCGACCGTTTCTCGGCAATAATCGATGACCTGGCCGACGCTCCAATAGGCGGGTACGGCGATCAGGTCGCGCTGCATCAGGCGCCCGGCGCTGTCCTCTGGGAATGACAGGCCTTCCAGCACGGCGGCGCGGTCGGGCGCGGGCACCCGGGCCAGTATTTGTTCCCGGCGGGCCTCGTCCATCTCCACCAAAAGATGTACGGCTTCATCCGTATCCAGCTCCGGTATGGCCCGGGCCACCGCATGGGGGCTCATTACCGCCAGCAGATCCGCCAGTACCGAACCTTCCAGATCGATCAGGGTGTCGAGATCCAGGTCATCGCCCAGCACCATGGCCAGACGATGGCGGTCGTCACGGCCCAGCACGACGAACAGATCGGCGATATCGGCGGGCCGTAGCGGCTCAAGCAGATCGCGCACCGCGCTGCCGTCTTCCTCCGCCAGGGCCGTTTCAACGGCCCGGACCAGTTCCGTACTGACCGCATACACATCCTCGAAAGAGGCCGGCGCCTCTATTTCGGTCTGTTCCTCATGCGGGCTCTGTTCGCTCATGGGAAGCAGACTACAATAACGGCTGCAAAAAGAACCCTCGAAAACAATTCCGTGTATTTGTCCCATATCGTCATGTGCGCGCTTCCATCGCGAAGATCAGACCGCCGTGCCGGCCACAAGGACAATGCATCTCGACAGCAGCTTTGTCCTTGTGGCCCAAGCCCAATATTGATTGCGCTGATCGAATTTTATGACTAACGTCTTTTACGTCCAATGGTAGTGGAGGGGCGTGTGAGCAGGCGAGAAGCTCAAGAACGGATCAAGCGGATATTTGCTTTTCGTGATGAGCTATCAGAGCTGCAAGACAAGAATGTGATAGCTCTATCTTGCGCTGACCAAGATGCTATTGCCGCTTACCACCGCGATTTGCTTGAGGAATACTCAAGCGCGTACGACACCGACCTAACGAAGTCTGAATCGCAGCTTTCATGGGGGATGCGCGCAGCATCAACTCTTGGAGCCGTTGCGTTCGCTCTCGGTGTGTTCATGTTCTTCGAACACTATTGGGAATCTTTTTCGACTGCTGTGCAGGTCGGATTGGCCACTGCCGCACCTTTTATTGGCTGGGCATTGAGCGAAGCAGTTGCCTACCGTTACAAGACGCCACACTACACGTCGCTCGCTGTTCTGGTCGCGATCGCATGCTTCGTCATGAATCTGATTATCTTGGGAATCGTGTTCAATATTGCAACATCGCCAAATGCTTTTCTGGCGTGGGGGCTATTTGGAATGATGCTCGCCTATCGCCATGATCTTGCCGTTGTCTTGGGTATTTCCCTAATCGGGCTTTCGATATTCGCGGGCGGGTTTCTTACCAATCTGACAGGCTTTGCCTGGCCCGCCACGACTATCCCTGAATTTTACCTTGCAGCTGGCATCCTTTGTCTGGCCGCCGCGATCTTGATTAAGTCATCTGTTGTTGGACGCTACCGCAACGTATTTTTTCTTGTAGGGCTCATTCAGATCTATTGCATTCTGACGTGGCTTTCGTCACTCCCAAACGACAGCATTCTCCCCCTGTCAGATTTACTTATCGAAGGCCTTTATACGTCCATCGCATTTATCGCCGGGGTGGCCGGAGTGCACCAATGCATCCGAGCGGAATGGGCCGTAGAAGCTTATCTTTCGGCGGTCTTTTTGGCGATTTTCATGTTGCTCAAGTATTTTGACTGGTTTTGGGACGACCTACCCCGATACATCTTTTTTCTAATTCTTGGCGTCGTCGCCATCGCGACCATTGCTTCGTTGCGGCGAATGCGTTCCATGCTGCGGTCGGCGGAACGATGACAACCTTCAAGGTAATTGCGGCTCTATTGGTGTTGACGATCACCAATGTGTTGGTTTTCGCGAATATCGCGTGGAACCGTAGCGGCGAGGCCACCGGGGTGATGGTGTTCGATCAATGCGAACTAAATTTTCGAAGGGGAGGGCTAAGATCGAAAAAACCCTCACAGGCCCTGTCGCTGGATTATGTATCCGGGAAGGTTGATCGGGACGCTATCGAGGGTTTGTACCGAATTGATCCGAATGTTGATAAAGCGGTGAAACGCTTCAAGCGCCGGCTCTATGTTGTGTTGAAACACGACGGATTGGAATGGCAAGAGTATATCACCAGCAAGAAAGAGAATGCAGGTCGTGGGTATTTCAGATACCTCAATTCAAAATTGATCATTGTTGACGGCAATACCGATGCAGAACGTCTAAGAGAGAAGTACCCTGAAACGGAAGGCCGTGCGATTATGGCGGGTTATGTCGTGCCAGTGAACTCGACCGCAAAGTCTCCACATAGTTATGACTGGTACACGTCAATCCGTGATGTTGCAATCCAAAGCCGCTACCGCGATGTCCTTTACAGTATTCATCGCGCCAGAAAAGAGCTTGAAAGAGAGGCGCGGAGGAAGAGCGGGAAATACGTGAAACCACCTTGTACGCCCACTCATCGCATAACGATAAGATGGGGACGGCGCTTTGAGCCTTGGATCAGTTCAGTTGACGCAATTTAGCTGTTTGTGAAGGACTTCAGCAGCCTTGGTATCTCCTTGGTTTTCGATCAATCGCCGCCAAAATTAGCTCTGATTCAAAAGCCTTGAGAATGGTGCGGTCGAGAAGACTCGAACTTCCACGGGGTTTCCCCCACAGCGACCTCAACGCTGCGCGTCTACCAATTCCGCCACGACCGCGCACCATCATTCAGCCTCGGGGGAATAGCAAATACCAGGCCACCCCGCAAGCGCGGAGCCCCGGTCGACCGTTTACGTATGGCTTATTCGCCTTCCAGATCGATGGTTTCGGTGACCTGGACGGCGACATTTTCGCCGTTGACCATGATCTCGCCCCGGGCGATCAGCCGGTTATTGGCCAATATCCAGACATAGTCCTCGGTCGTGGCGTCCAGTTCGATCACCGCGCCACGGCCCATGCGGAGCAGTTGGTGGATCGGCATTTCGGTGCTGCCGATAACCACGGTAATCTCCAGGTTGACGTCAGATAAGCGATGGTCATTCATGGGCGATTAGAATCCGGTAAGCCTGCTATATCCATAGCTTTGCCAGATCATGGTTATCATAGTGTTAATATGGCGGCTGAAATCCTAACGAAAGTGGGATGAAAACGGGAAAGTTCGGCGATGGAATGGCGTATTAGTGATGGTTTGACGGAGTACGAACAGGCCGTTCGGACCATGGAAGACAGGGTTGCCGCCATCCGCGCGGGGGAGGCGGAGGAACTGGTCTGGCTGTTACAGCATCCGCCCCTTTACACCGCCGGCACCTCGGCCAAGGAAGCGGATCTGCTGGATCCGTCACGGTTGCCGGTTTTTCAGACCGGGCGGGGCGGGCAGTACACCTACCATGGGCCGGGTCAGCGGATCGCCTATGTCATGCTCGATCTGCAACGGCGGGAGATGGATGTGCGTTCCTATGTGACACTGCTGGAAGATTGGTTGATCGCGACGCTATCCCGTTTCAATCTCCGCGGGGAGCGGCGCGAAGGCCGGGTCGGTATCTGGATAGACCGGGGCCATGGCAAGGAAGACAAGATTGGCGCCATCGGCGTGCGGGTGCGCCGCTGGGTGACCTATCACGGCATTTCCCTGAATGTGGAGCCGGACCTGTCCCACTACGCCGGCATCGTCCCCTGCGGCATCGAGGAGCACGGGGTTACATCCCTGGTCGATCTGGGTCTGCCCATGGAGATGGCGGAGGTCGACCTGCAACTGGCCGGTGCCTGGGACGAGGTGTTTGGCGGCAAGGGCGGCTAGCACGCTGCAAAAAAAAAGCGATTTTGGCACGCTCAAGGCGTTCGCTAAATCGTCATTCCCGCGCACGCGGGAATCCATGCTGAATTTGAAATCCCATATCTTTTAGTTCCTTACGAGACACTGCAAGTACAGGCATGGACACCCGCGTGCGCGGGAGTGACGGTATTTGCCTGGTTTCTAGAATATTGCAGACCTCATTTTTGGCTGCCCGCCAGGCCGGGAGAACCTAGCGTTATTTTCTTTCCGCGCCGATCGTCCTGGTGAAAAGCTGCGGCTCCACTTCGCCGGGGAATTTGACCTGCAGCCGTATTTGGAATGGTTTGCTGATGCTCTGGCCCAGTGGTGCATGCAGTTTCGTGGCATCCTTGGCCGGGGTCAGTATACGCACCACCTCGGCCTCGCTTTCATCGTCCGGCACCGCCGTCAGGAAGGCATGGAAGCGGTCGGCGCGGATGGCTTCCGTATGGGCGTTATAGAACACCACAGAGAAACCGCAGGCCTCGGAAAAGATGATCTCCAGATGGTGCATCATATTCCCCGCCATATAGAAGGCGCCGCCGTGCTGGGGCCTATGGCGCATATGGGCGCCTTTCATCTGGTCCGTCCCGCCTTTCTTGTGCCCATGGTGGGCGGTGGGAGGTTTTTCATACAGCGCCCCGCCGGGCCTGCGTTCCGCCCCTTCGCTCAAGGCGATGCCAAGGTCGCAGGCGCCATTCCCGGCATGTTGCGAATGTTTGCTCTCCGCCCCGGCCCGCCCGTTTGCAGAGAGCAGGAGAAACAGCACCGCAAACATGGTCAAATAAACAGACTTCATTACCCGGATTCCCTGGACAAGGTTTTTTCCCGCCGGCAATGTAGCCGGACCGCGGCTTCAGTGGAACCGTTGCAAGGCAACCGCCAGCCAGTTTTCCAGGGTTTCGGGCCGCTTCATCAGTATCGCGAGGAAAGAGTCATATGCCCGTTCTGTCCCTGAATGCCCAGGAAGGCCTGTACTACGAACTGGACCAGCCCAGCCGCGCCGGTGCGCCGACCTTCGTTTTCGTCAACGCCATCACGGGCGATGCCTCCATGTGGCAGGCGGAGGTGGGCCCGGCCCTGCGGGCACTGGGTTTCGGCACCCTTTGCTATAACTTTCGTGGCCAGGCCAACAGCCCCTATGCCGAGGGCCTGGATCTAACCGAACAGATCATTATCGGTGACCTGAAGCACCTGGTCGAGGAACTGGCTATCGAGCGTCCCGTCCTGGTCGGCCTGTCCATCGGCGGTCTGTACGCGGCCAAGGCCTATTTGGCGGGGCTGCAAATCGCCGGCCTGGTGCTGATCAACACCTTGCGCAGGATCGGCCCGCGCCTGGATTGGATGAACGCGGCGACCCTGCGTTTGATGCAGGTGGCTGGTCCCAATCTGATGCGCGATGTCATGACGCCGCTGCTGTTCGGCCCGGATTTCCTGGCGGCGCACCGTCACGAGTTCCTGGAAGAGAACACGGATTACGATCCGCTGCCCCCGGACGGCGGCGCCATCAATCTGATCACCTGGATGGGCCAGACCGATTGGGACGTCGACTACGGCAAACTGGACTGCCCGGTGCTGGTGATGATGGGACCAAACGACCGCATCTTCTACGACGCCGATATCGTCGATGAACTCTACGCCACGCTACCCAACGCCCGCCGCCACGATATAGCGGCGGCCGGCCACATGCTCCCCGTCGAATGCCCCGACGCCTTCGTCATGGCGCTTAATTCATTTTCGGAAGATTGTCTTTGATTGCTTGGGTCTGCCTCAAACCTTGATGCCTTCCCAGCCCTTGCCGCGCCAGTGGATGGCGAGCCAGAGCATTTGCAGCAGGCCGACCGAGAAATTGGCGGTCCAGACCAGTGTCAGGCTCAGGCCCAGATAAGGGCCCAGCCACCAGGTCAGGGGCAGGCTGATCAGCCACCGGGGCGCGACGGAAATCACCATCACCAGGCGGGCCGCGCCGGCGCCCAGCAGGGCGTTGGAGAGGGTCAACGAAACGCCCGTGGCGCCGACAAACAGGCCCATCACGATGAAGGGGCCATGGGCCAGGGCCAGGGTTTCGGGATCGTGCAGAAAACCCGACATGATCAGGTCGGGGAAGAACACCGCCACCGCGCCCATGGCGCCGAGCGTAACAACGGTAATGATCGAAGCCTCCCAGCCCCAGCGCCGGGCATCGGCCAGATCCTTGCGCCCTACGGCCTCGCTGACCAAGGTCAATGTGGCCAGGCCCAAGCCCAGGGCCGGCAGATAGGCGACCAGGAACAGGTTGATCACGACGGCGGAGACGGCGACCTCCGCCGTGCCCATGAGGCCGAAAATCCACATCTGCACCGTCAAGCTGCCGGCGAAGAGGAACTCCCGCAAGGCCGACGGCAGGCCCAGGCGCAGCATGGTGGCCAGGGTCTCGCGCCGGGGAATGCGGCTCAGGAAACCGCGCTGCCGCGCTAGGCGGAAGGCCAGGACGCTGAAGATCACAACGCCCAGATACTCGGCGGCGGTGGAGGCGATGCCGGCGCCCAGGGCGCCCATGGCGGGGAAGCCGAAGTGGCCGAAGATCAGCACATAGTTGAGGACGATATTGCACAGATGCATGACCAGCAGTGTGTAGAGGTACACTTTCGTCAGCCGCATGCCGTTGAAATAGCCCCGGAAGGCGAAATTCAGGCCCACTGCCAAAATGCCGAACAGGCGCGCGTCCAGGTAGCCGCTGGATTCACATCTCAAGTGCAATTCTGAGGTTTTCGATGAAAGCTTCGGCGGGCGTTTGATATCCGAGGCAT